>NZ_LMCJ01000057.1:254873-300409 GCF_001623085.1 Pseudovibrio sp. W74 | reverse complement strand
GAGCCGGTAGGGGAAGGAGGGGTTGAAGATAATCGCCCACCAATCCGCAGGCACAAACTGACCCACGTCATTCATGGCGTAGCCTGCTGGTGTCTGCATCCAGCTGTTGACGGAAAGGATCCAGAAAGCGGAAAGGGCGGTGCCAATGGCAACAACCACGGTGGCAAAGAAGTGCAACTTCTTGCCCACGCGGTTCATACCAAACAGCATAATGCCGAGGAAACCTGCTTCCAGGAAGAAGGCCGTGAGCACCTCATACCCCATGAGCGGCCCAATGACCGATCCGGTTTTGTCTGCAAAAGCAGACCAGTTGGTGCCAAATTGATACGCCATGACGATGCCGGAAACGACACCCATGGCAAAAGATAGTGCAAAGATTACGATCCAGAACTTGAAGACACGCAAGTATACATCGCGACCTGTCCATAGCCATAAGCCTTCAAGCACGGCAAGAAAACTCGCCAAACCTATAGTAAAGGCAGGGAAAATGATATGGAACGCGATTGTAAAAGCAAATTGGAATCGAGCCAGATCAACTGCTAAACTGTCCATGTGACCACCTGTCGATGGGATGTGCTGATTTTAAATCATGGATTTACCTAGCGGAACACTATTAATAATTATGTTTTTTCCGCGATCCATGACCAGTGCACCCCAAAAGATAGGGCACTTGTCTTTGCTGTAGTAACCGTTTCCTTGAGAAAGTGAGTTGCATTGGGAGCTATGCGCTATGCAAAGTGTCGCATAATTTCTGCTTATGCCCGATCCGACACAGCACTATCCAGTTTGTATTAATTCTAATTCTAATATTTCGTTTTGCTATGGAATGATGGCTGCACAAACCAGTAGAGCAGCAGCAAACCGCCTAGAATCGGTATGAAAGCGATGAGCAGCCAGAAGCCGGATCGATTGATGTCATGCAGTCGCCGCACAGCCACGGCCAGATTAGGCAAGAAGAATGCGATGTTCAAGATGGAGCTTAACGGAGCACCATCCTGCACACTCCCCGTGGGCAATCCCAGAATAGGGGCGATCACAAAGTTATCGATAAGGTGAGCTGCGATCATCACTATGAGCACGAAAAGTACCCACCACCAAAACTCGGAGCGAGGCGCACGCCCAGTGAACTGCACATACTTCTTGAAACAGGTTCTGATGGCGCTTTGAAAACTAACCACGCTACTCTCCAAGTTTTTGTAGGGACGTTAGACCGCACATGCTGACCAGAACGTCGAGGTTGGCTGTCTAACGATGTGCCAGAGAGCAAAGAACTGAGGTCTGTGCTCCTGTTTTGCGTGCGTACTTTTTGCCTTAGCTGAGTTTGAGTGTTTACTCGTAATTGGCGTTAACGGTTTGCCTTGAAGGAAGCAGATGCCAGTACAATAGAAGCAATGCCCCAAAAAACGGGATCACCGTAATGAACACCCAGAAGCCGGAACGATCAACATCGTGAAGACGACGAACGGCTACCGTTAGTGTTGGTAACAACAGAAAAAGCGTAACAATCATTGTGAGGATGTTGGGCAGGAACATACCGACTGCCACTGCAGTTCCAGAAGTACCTGATGATTGCTGAAGCTCTGAGATGCCCAAAATAAGACCACTCACAACCAAAATATCAAAAAGAACAGCTGCGGTGATGACAAGCGCATTGAACAAAAACCACCACCAGTATTCAGCGCGTGATGCACGACCATAAAAGTTAAAGTAGTTCTTCAGGCATGAGATGATAGCATCTTTGAAATTAAGTTCATCTTGTGAGTGCGTGTAGGCCATTGAGCCCTCCTTTTTGCAGGAAAGGCTAGAGCGCGCTTTCTCACCAGAAAGTTGAGGGCATAGGCCAAATGCAAAACAGGAGAGCAAAGAACGGGTCTTTACTCTCCTGTTTGTGTTTATTTGCTTAAGCAGAGCTTATTGTTTGAGCTGATACTGAACCGTCGGCGCAAAGCTGCATCCCCCACAGGAGCTTGCACAGCTACTGGAGGCGGAGCTTGAAGAGCATCCCACTTCCTCAATGCGGCCTAATGCTTTGAGTTGGGAAACCATCGCCATAGCAAAATCACTTGGGATGTTCATATCCTGAGCGATCTCGCCAACAGTAGCGCCGCCACGTTTTGCCAAAACACCTTCGATCTGCTGCAACATTTTATTCTGCGGCCTCCAGTGCTGCCTGATGCGCAATGGTGCTCTCTGCTTTCTGGCGCATAAAGACCAACACACTGACAATTGCAGCCAGCAGTCCAATGATCCAGAGCGCAGAAGATGTTGGGTGGCGAGCGAAGGTGCCAATCTGATAAGCCAGAGAAGCGCCGGAGTAGGCCAGCAAAGTGGTCCAGCCTGCCGCAAACAGAGCCCAGTTGCGCCCAACCTCTCGCCAGATCGTGGCCAAAGCCGCAGTGCATGGAATGTAAAGCAGGACCGCAATCATGTAGGCAAATGCGCCTACTTTTCCGTCAAAGTGCGCCGCAAGTGCGGTGAACAGGCCCACCTCAACCTCTTGCTCTTCAGCAGCTACGTTATAGCTGGAGGTATCACCAATATCGATGCCAAGTGGATCAAGCATCTGCGAGGTCAGATCCACAATGCTGGTCGTGAAGATATTGATGGCCTCTTGTGCAGTCTCCAGCGGGGCAGGGGCACCGCCTTCCTCATCAGTGGTCACATAAAGCGTCTGCAAAGTGCCAACCACAGCTTCCTTCGCAAAAATGCCTGTGACCAGACCAACAGTCGCAGGCCAGTCATCTTCACTCAGGCCCATAGGAGCGAAGATTGGTGTCACTTGTTTGGAAACAACAGCCAAAACAGAGTTGCCATTGGCCTCGTTGCCAACGTTTCCTTCAAAATCAACGGAGTTCAAAATAGTCAGAACAGCCACCACCGTGACAATAATCTTACCAGCGCCAAACAGGAAGATCTTCAGACGCGTCCAGACCAGCTTCATCACCTGTGCAAACTGCGGCATCTGATAGGTCGGCAGCTCAATAGCAAGGCTGGTGGATTGCCCTCTGTAGAAGGAGTTGGACAGCGCCCAGCCTGTAAAGATAGCCACGCCAACGCCAAGCAGATAAAGCGCAAACACAATGTTCTGGCCGTTGACCGGGAAAAACGCCGCTGCAAACAAAGCATACACTGGCAGGCGTGCGCCGCAGGACATGAACGGCGCCATCATGGATGTCACCACCCGCTCGCGTTCCGTCTCCAGCGTACGGGTCGCCACAACAGCGGGCACAGTACAACCAAAGCCCAGAATGAGCGGCAGGAAGGCGCGACCGGGCAGTCCGATCCGGCGCATCAAGCCATCTGCAACCACTGCTGCACGGGCCATATACCCGCTCTGCTCAAGGAAAATCTGACAGAGGAAAAGCAAGCCGACGATAGGGGCGAACGTACCGACAGTTTGTAAACCTCCGCCAAGCGCTGTGATCAGCATTTCCAGTGCACCACCTTCAAGCCCAACCGCATAAAGCAGGCTTAGGGGTGCCTGAATAAACAAGGCATCTCCCAATCCATCAAACAGATCAATGAAGTAGGAGGAAACATTAATCGCGATGAAGAACATCGCATACATCGCGCCAAGGAACACAAACGGGCCAGCCCACTTGGAAAGCACAAAGCGGTCAATCTTATCTGAGAAGCTGCGTACATCCTGTGGCTCAGGTAGTTCCATCAGTTGCGCGAGAGAATAAGCCCGATTGAAGTAACTCGTCGCCATCACCAACTCAGTTGGGTCTTGCAGGCGAAGCTCACATCTTTGGGAAACAGCTTGAGCCTTCTCCAGCACAGCAGCAGGCACCATCTCACGCGCCAGCTTGTCTCCTTCCATCAATCGATGCGCTAATGGCATGGATTGATCTGACAAGGCCGGAGCTAGTCTGGCGATCCCATCTGCGAGCTCTTTGACAGGCTCAATCAGATCAAACGGATCTGTCAGCAAACGGGAGGGGACGTCTGGTGAGCGAACGGCAGTTGACAACTCATCACGCAAACCAGCCAGAGAATGCTCGTCGTGTACGGAAGTTGCGATCACCGGCATAGCAAGCGCAGCTGAGAGGCGATCAGCAGCTGATTGCAAAACACCGGCAGGCCACAAATCTGCTTTGGTCATCACCGCTACAATCGGCACATCAAACGCGAGTGCTTGTAGTAAAATGGCAAGTGAACGTTCCAGCGCAATCGGATCAAGCACAACGGCCAGTGCGGATGGGCGATCAGACAAAAGCGCCTGACGGGTAATGCGTTCGTCAATACGGTCATCTTCAGGAGAGGAAAGCGTTGCAACGCCGGGTAAGTCCAGCAGCGCCAGCGCGGTGGTCTGCGTTTCACAAATGCCAGTCTTGCGGTCAACAGTAACACCCGGCCAGTTGCCGATAACCTGACTGCGGCCAGTCAGCTTGTTAAACAGGCTGGATTTTCCGGAGTTGGCAGTTCCAAGCAAATGGACTTGGGGTTTGTCTTCACAGCGACAAGAGCCAGTGTCGTGGCAGCTCATTGGCTAACCTCTTCCACCAGAATAGTGTCAGCCAAGTCAACACCAACAGCCACGCGCTGAGAGCCGATGGAAAGGATACGTGCCCGTGAACCGCTGCCTTCAAAAATGGAAAGCGGACGATCACTGGTCAAACCAAGAGAACGCAACTTCAGGGCATCTGCCCGGTTGCGTCCAAGGCGAACAACCTTCAGCTCAACACCTGTACGTGCTTCTGTCAGCGGCATAGCCTGTACAGGTGGAACGAATGTTTCGCGATAAGGTGCGAAGACTTCTTTATGGGGTGCTTGCTCGAATGTTTCTCTGGCTAGCAAAGACATCAACGTCTCCAAAAATCTTATTTCTTGAAGACATAAAACTGCAACTGCGAATGACTTGCAATGACGGGAATCAAACAAGAAAGGAACATTGCTGCGTTATAGAGTACTGCTATCACTTTGGAATTATTATAAAAAATGGAATACTACTGTAACTGAGACAGCCCTGTCACTCTACGTGCTTGTTCTAAAACAGCTTCCTTGGATTTAGCGCTATCCAGCCTAACCCAGTGAATCTCGCCCAGGTCGTAACTTTGCTGCATCCGCACCACCTCAGAGTCTGCATCTGATGCGTCGCCGTGTCGCGCATCAACACGGTTGATAAGCGTCTCAACGTCAGCTTCCAGCCAGATCCCCTGAAATTCTGCACCTGTCTTTACGGCAAGTTGCTCAACCGAGTCTCTTTCTGCCGACTTGCTATAAACCCCATCGATAATGACGGAGTGCCCGGCTGCCAGCACCACTTCAGCCCGATCCAGCAACTCAGAGTAGACCTTGGCTGAAAACTCTGGTGTATATGTTTCCTTGCTGGCGGTTTCGACCTCACCGAGATCCAGCATCTCCTTACGCAAAACATCTGTGCGCAGATGCACCGCTCCCGGCATACGTCCCAGTAAAGGAGCCAGTCTTTGAGCGAGCGTGGTTTTACCAGTGCCGGAAAGGCCACCAATCACACAAAGCACGGGCGGAGTTGGTTCAAGTGCTCTCCGGCAAACCTTAAAATACTCTTGCGCCTGATACTCGGTCTTCCGCCGTGTTTCACCTTCTTGGTGCAATGACGCCGCTGCCCCGATCTTGGCGCGGATCGCAGCTCGCATCATCAGATAGAACCTTAATACGCGGAGGTCTTCCAGATGCTTTGGCTGTCGCGCCAACTGGAGATAGGTATTGAGCACCACATTAGCTGCTTCAGGCTCTTTTCGCTCACATAGATCTAATAGTAAAAAGGCGAGATCATAAAGAACATCTCCCGTCGCGATCGCATCATCAAACTCAACCGCATCAAACAGAAGCGGCTTCCCGTCATGCATCACTATATTGGCAAGGTGAGCATCGCCATGATTTAGACGCACGAGCCCCAACTCGCCGCGGTCCCGGATCATGCCCTCGATATGTTGGTGCTCTTTGCGGGCAGCTTCGTCCAGTGCCAACACCTGGTCACTAGGAAAGAACTGCGGGAACTCTCGAAATGCCTCAAGGTTTTGGTCGGTGTAATTGAGCAGGTCATCAATCCACGGCTGAGCTTCCCGCCGTGTTGTCCGGCTATGGGCATCTACCATCAGTTTCGCTAAGTCTACCGCCAGCTCTCTGCTGATACCCTTTTCCTCAGCAACCCTGTCCAGCCCGAGGTGCTCGTTAAAGCGGTTCATGTGGACCACCCATTCAACGACAGCGCCATGACCAGCCAGCTCTAAAGAGCCATCCCTCTCTAACGTGATGGGCAAGGTGCTGCGGTAAATCTGTGGGGCATACTGACTGTTGAGCTTGATCTCGGCTTCACAGGCCGTTTTCCGCTTCTCTAGCGTGGAATAGTCAAGGAACGGAAACTTCACATCCCGCTTCATCTTGTAGGCATCATTTCCAACCAGAAAGGCAATATTGGCATGTGTGTCGATGCGCTTGACCTCTTGCCCCCGGTGCGCCTCCGGAGAGGTGAAAAAGCTGATGATGTCGCTTTGGGTCAGAGTATCCACGTCAAAACTGGCGGCGGTCATGGGTCCATCCATCGAAACTACGCAAAAGCAAAATACCTGGAGATGTTGTGCACCTTCAGGCTGCAATTGCCAATCTATCAATCGGGCTTAGGACTTATTCTAGGGCGAGAGACTTTGCCTTGCAGTGAAAAACAAGGGTAACTCAATAAACCACTCAATCTGTCATGCAGGCTTCATCATTTGCATTGTGATTTGCCCAGTTCATTCCATCCGGGAATAATAAAGAGAAATACTGCAGATTTTCACGAGAGCATAATCCGCGTATCTTCGCCTCAATCGAATTAAGACTGGAGTGAGGGATGAGCCAGACAATGCGGACCGGTGGTCAGTTAATCGTGGATGCGCTGGAAGATCAGGGCGCCGAGCGTGTCTTCTGTGTGCCGGGTGAGAGCTATCTTGCTGTTCTGGATGCGCTGTATGATGCTTCCGTTCCAATCACCCTGTGCCGTCAGGAAGGCGGCGCGGCCATGATGGCAGAAGCTTGGGGTAAAATGACCGGCAAGCCAGGCATCTGCATGGTGACACGCGGCCCGGGTGCAACCAACGCATCTGCCGGCGTGCACATTGCGCAACAGGATTCCACACCGATGATCCTGTTTGTTGGCCAGATTGCCCGCGATATGCGTGAGCGTGATGCCTTTCAGGAAGTCAACTACCGTCAGATGTTTGGCAGCATTGCTAAGTGGGTGGCTGAGATTGATCAGGCTGACCGCATCCCGGAAATGGTCTCTCGCGCTTACCATGTCGCAACATCAGGCCGTCCCGGTCCTGTCGTTTTGGCCCTGCCAGAAGATATGCTGATCGAGCTGGCAGAAGCACAACGTGTTCCGGCTATGCGCCCAATTGAGACTTATCCGTCCAGTCATCAGATGGAAGAGTTTAAACAACTGCTGGAAGGGGCCGAGCGTCCATTCTTCATTCTCGGCGGTTCCCGCTGGTCAGAAGAGACCTGTGACACCTTTAAGGCTTTTGCTGAAAAGACCGGTTTGCCGGTTGGCGTATCGTTCCGCCGCCAAATGCTCTTTGACAACGGCCATACCTGCTACGCTGGTGATGTGGGTATCGGCATCAACCCGAAACTCAAAGCTCGCATCGAGAACTCAGATCTCGTTGTCCTGCTCGGCGATATTCTCTCCGAGATGCCAAGCCAGTCTTATTCCATGCTGAACATTCCAGTACCGGCACAAAAGGTCGTTCACATCCATCCGGGTGCAGAAGAACTTGGTCGCATGTACCTGCCAACGCTGGGCATCAACGCCAGCCCTGCTGGTTTCTGCGAAGCTCTGGCAGAATTAGACATAAAGCAGAAAACTGGCTGGAAAGCCCAGGTTGAAGAAGCGCATGCTGATTATCTGGCATGGTCAGGCGCTCGCCCAATTGTGACGGGTGATCTGCAAATGGCTGAAGTGATGGAGTGGATTGAGAACAACCTCGACGACACCACCATCTTCACCAATGGCGCAGGCAATTACGCAACATGGGTGCACCGCTTCCATCGCTTCCGCAAATACAACACGCAGCTGGCTCCAACCTCCGGCTCAATGGGCTATGGCCTGCCAGCAGCCGTCGCAGCCAAGCTCAAGTTCCCTGAGCGTGATGTGGTCTGTTTTGCGGGTGACGGATGTCTGCAGATGACCATTCAGGAGCTGGGCACTGCAGCTCAGGATGGCGTGAACATCATTGTGGTCGTTGTCGACAACGGAATCTACGGCACAATCCGCATGCATCAGGAGCGTGAGTATCCAGGTCGCATCAGCGCAACCACACTGCACAATCCAAACTTCGCTGATGTTGCCAAAGCCTATGGCTTCCATTCAAGCACGGTGAAAACGGCTGATGAGTTCGGTCCCGCCTTTGAAGCAGCAAAAGCAAGTGGTAAGCCAGCTCTGTTGCATCTGCATCTTGACCCTGAAGCGATCACGCCAATCCGTTCGCTGTCGCAAATCCGCGAAGCCTCTATGGCGACGAGTTAAGCGAAATATTGCGGAGGCGATGGCTTAGCTCATCGTCTCCCGATCAAGGGTTGTGACGTCCAGAACAACATCAGCAAGCGCATCATCATCAGGAGAGCGCTTCACGCGGAAACCGAGGCTGCGGCACATATCCAGCATGGTGGTGTTCTCGCGTAAAACTTCACCTTTGACGGTCTGGATGCCGTCCACCTTCGCATAACGGATAATCAACTTCATCAGAACCCAACCAAGACCCATGCCCTTGAGGTTGGACTGAACCATCACCGCATACTCACCCTCAGTATGGTCCGGGTTTGCATGAAGCCGGACCACTCCCAAAATATCGCCCGTTTCAGGATCAATAGCCGAAAATGCCATAGCCCGCGCGTAGTCCAGCTGCACGAGGCGCGCTAGAAACGTATGCGAAAACTCTTTGACGGGAGCAAAGAACCTTAGCCGCAAGTCTTCTACCGAAACCTTCTCAAAGAAGTTTTTCAACTTGCCTTGGTCTTCAGGTCGGATTGGCCGGATCAGGATCGTCTTACCGTCCTTCAGCTTATGTGTGTGCTCCCATTCAACAGGGTAGGGCACGATAGACAGGCGAGACGCGCCTTGCCGTCCGGGCCGTTTGTCCGGCGCACTGATCGCGACACGCGCATCAAGGACAACAATACCATTTTCATCGACCACAACCGGATTCAAATCCAGCTCCCGCACTTCCGGAAAGTCAACGGCAATCTGAGAGAGCTTCACCAGCAGGTGCTCCACCTCAGCCACATTAGCTGATGGCCTGTTACGAAAACCTTTGAGCAATTTAGCTGTGCTGGTACGGGAGATCATCGCCTTGGCGAGGTTAAGATCAATCGGCACCAGATCAATCGCCCGGTCACCAACCACCTCAACGGATGTACCGCCTTTGCCAAACACGACCACAGGTCCAAACACCGGATCATCTGCAAGGCCAGCATAGGTTTCTAATCCAAACCTGCGTGTCACCATTGGTTGGATTTCAACACCGGTAATGTCAGCGTGCGGGTAGGCGTGTTTCACATTGCCAAGGATCTTCTCAAAAGTTGCTTTCACACCTGCAACACTGTCAACGCCAAGATGCACGCCGCCAACATCAGACTTGAAGGTCAAATCAGGGCTGCTGACTTTAAGAACAAGCTGATCGTGTTTGTCGAACAAAACCTCAGCAACTTTGGCAGCTTCCTCAACGGTTTTTACCAGATGCAATTCGACTTGATTAACTGAATAGGCCCGCAGCAGTTCCCTCGTTTGCAAAGGTGTAAGCCACTTCTGTCCGTTCTCCAGCGCAACGCGGATTGTTTCCTTCGCCAGTCGCAAATTGGGCTTGTAATCGCTGGGCAAACTGTCCGGCACAGCGGAAAGGTGATCCTTCGCTTCCTTGTATCGAACCAGGTGCATAAAGGAGCGGATTGCGCCAGACGGGCTTGGATAACAAGGCACACGTGCTTCATCCAGAACCTGTCGCGGAATATTGGCACCACCAGCCAGCGTAGTCACAAAAGCCTGATGCTTGCCAAGGCGTTTGCGGTCTTCTTGACCTGCCTCAGCAAAGGCTTTTGCAACCTGAGAGAAATCTTCAAAAGCTGTTGGTGCAGCAATGGCCAGCACACCGTCGGAATTCGGGTCTCTCAATAAAGCGCTGATGCCTTCTTTGAACTCCTCAGGACTCGCAGCTTCAGACAAGACCAACGGATTGTCCGCCCGCGCATCGGTCCTAGTCAAAGAGCAAAGCTTCTCTTTGGTCTCCTCACTGATAGGAGCCAGCTTGCCACCAACCTTCGCAAGGCGGTCAGCAGCCAGCGTTGCCAGACTACGACCATTTGCGATGATAGAAAGACGCCGCCCCGCTGATGGAGCAACGCGGGTAACAGTCTCCGCGGCTTCAAACATCTCATCAAGGTCGTAAACACGAAGCACGCCAGCACGCTGCAAAGCTGCATCATAAACAGAATCGCGCGTTGCCAGACGGCTGGAGTGGGCGGTGCCTGAAATGTGCTGGTCACGGCTCGCACCACTGCGAATTACGATCACTGGTTTGGATCGGGCAGCAGCACGGGCTGCTGACATAAACTTGCGCGGGTTTGCAATGGTTTCAAGGTGCACAAGGATCGCTTTGGTCCGATAATCCTGCGCATACCAATCCAGCAGATCAGAAACATCTACGTCCAGTCTGCGACCAAGAGAAACAACACCAGAGAACCCGATGGAGTTGGCTTTGGCCCAGGACAATGTGGTGTTGAAGATAGTGCCGGAGCGGGAAATAAGCGCCAGTTCCCCCTTCAATGCTTGCTCACTTGTCAGCAGTGTAGAGAGCTTGGAATGTGGGGAAGCGATCCCGAGGCTACCCGGGCCGAGAATTCGAATATTGTATGGATGTGCTGCTTTCAACAGCGCATCAAGGTGTTCATCCCGCCAGCTGTCAAATCCGCTTGCGGGAATAACCACTGCGCGTGTGCCTTGCTCGCCGAGAAGCCTGATGTCATCTGCTGCTGTAGTATGATCTCCCAGCAAAATGGCAAGATCTGCTTTACCATCCACCTCTGGAATTGAAGCGATACTCCTAAATCCATCTGCTGAAGTTCCGGGCAAGTTAATAAACGCTTTAGGACCAGAAAACCCGCAACCGACAAGGCTGTCGATGAGACGCTGCAGGACCACCTCCTGCTTGCTGTTTGGGCCAACAATGGCAATAGAGCGTGGAGAGGTCAAACCCTCTAGATTGCAGATCGTCATAGCGCATTTCCCGTCAAACTCTGTTGAGTTTTAGGTGCTGTTACTAAGGTATTCAATTCAGACCAATGCCCCTCATAATGGAGCTGGAGGGCGTTTGATCTTCAAAATAGAAGAGAGGTGCGACAGCAAAGCGACACCTCTCTCCCTTTCAAAATGGGCAAGGATCGGGAGACAAAATGGGACGTCCCCCGACTAAATTAGTGAGCCATCAGAACTGGAATAGTCATGGAATGCAGAATGTCGCGGGTCGCTCCACCTACGAGATATTCACGCATACGGCTGTGACCGTAACCACCCATAACAAGCAGGTCTGTGCCATTTTCTGAGACATAGTTGAGAAGCGCATCGCCAACACCGATTGGTGGGTTGTTGATCACATCAACATTGATCTCCAGGTCGTGGCGAGCAAGGTACGTTGCAATGTCGGAACCTGGCTCACCTTCAAGAGGCAGACCTTTGTTCACGATCACGATTGTAACATGCTCTGCCATTTCCAGAATTGGAAGCGCTGCATGCACTGCACGTGCTGCCGTTGCGCTGCCATCCCAAGCCAAAACAACTTTCTTCGGCTTAAAATCACCTTTGGAGATGAATGGAACGATCAGCGTAGGCACGCCAGATTCGAACAGCAGGCCTTCGATCAGCATTTCGCGCATTGGCTCAGGTGCTTCAGGGTTGTCCTGACCAATCACAACCATGTCGCTCAAGCGGCAATGACCCATGATGGATTCAAGGCTGCCACCGGTGACGATCTCTTCCACACGAGTTTCAGTGGAGATACCAGCGAGTTCTGCATAGCCTTTGAACTTCTCAGTAGAAGTCTTGGCAGCATCGATGGCCTGATTTTTAGCAACCTGCAAATAATCGGTTGGCATTGGTGCAGCCAGAAAACCGGGCACGATTGGCTCGAATGCCAGCGCAAGCCCCGTCGCATGTGCACCTGCCTGACGGGCAAATTCAACAGCAACCTTAGATGCTGTTTGATCGCCGTTCAGGTCTGTAATGGTGAGAATGTCTTTGATTGCCATAAGCCTTGTCTCCTTGCCCTCTATTTCTTAGCGGTACGGGAGGTTGTCCCTCGCCTGAAATATTAGGTCAGCATTGCAATAGCTGCTTTGATCCTTGTCAACCTTAATCATTGGGATAAGGTTTTGAAAAATAATGCAGTTTCACTATTATTATAAGTAAGGGAGTGTAAGGTAGCCCAGTTTCGACCCAAATAGGTATACTTAAAGTCTTTATACTTTAGGCAAAGAAGAACTCATTGGCTGAATAAAAGCAGAGTTTTTATACACTTGCACCCTGCAAAGATATTTTGAACGAATGAACCTAGGGGCATGTGAATAGTCATTAAATCTTCGAATTACTAAGGTTTATTACTGAGAAAATTGTGATATTTCTATATCTGACGGAATTCAGGGAGGGGCTGGATTTGCGCCTATTGCAAGGACGGCCAATTTATTTTCGGGAGTTTATAAATGAAAAATCTTAAGGTTGCGACAGCTGCGCTCGCAGCAACAATGGGCTCCGCATTTGTGGGCGAAGCTCTGGCTGCAGATGTGACCTGGAATGTCTCGTTGTGGGGCAAACGACGTGCATTTACCGAGCACGTTGAAAAGCTATCGGAAGAAGTGGCGGCACGCACAAACGGCAAATTCGAAATCAAGCTGCATTACGGTGGAGCACTCTCCAAATCTCGCGAAAACCTTGATGGTATCTCCATCGGTGCGTTCGAGATGGCACAGTTCTGTGCATCTTACCATGCAGACAAAAACCCGACATTGACCACCACCGATCTGCCATTCCTCGGCGTGCCAGATCTGGAAACTCAGGTAAAGGTAGATTTTGCGCTCTACAATCACCCTGCAGTTCAAGAGGACCTGGGCCGTTGGAATGCAAAACTGCTGATGCCATCTCCAATGCCGCAGTACAACCTGCTGGGTAAAGGCGATGCACCTGCAAAGCTGGCCGATTTTGAAGGCATGCGTGTGCGTGCTCTTGGTGGCGTTGGTAATGCGATGAAGACCATTGGCGCTGTTCCAACAACCGTGACAGCTTCTGAGGCGTATCAGGCGATTGATTCTGGTACCGTGCAGGCCGTTGCTTTTGCACCTCATGCACACCTGTCATTCAAAACAGTGGAAGCTGGCAGCTGGTGGACCAACAACCTGAACCCAGGCACCGTGAGCTGCCCGGTTGTCGTCAGCAATGACGCCTACGACATGCTGTCACCTGAGTTCCAAAAGGCACTGGATGAAAGTGTAGCCCCTGCAGTTCAGCACTACCTGGACACCTACGCAAAGGTCTACGACAAGTTCTATCCAGCTCTGGAAGCAAACGGTGTAAAGCAAATCTCCTTTACCGAAGAAGAGCTTGAAGGTTTCAAGGCTGTTGCCGGTAAGCCTATCTGGGATAAGTGGGTTGAAGACATGTCTGCAAAGGGTCTCCCAGCAGCAGAACTGCTCACGCTCGTACAAAACACAATTGCAGGTAAGTAATTACCTATCAAAAGGCGCACCTTGTTTGGTGCGCCTTTTTTAATCCGATGGGGCTGCTCATCGGAGGTTTATTTAAGAGCCTGCTCGAATGTACTCGCTCAGAGCAGGGCACAACATTTCTCTTAAAATCGGGCTGATAACATGTCCAAATCAAACGGCCCCTCATATCCTAAGTCGGATATGGCCTATCTCCGCTTTAACGGCGTGTTGGGGAAAATCGAAAACCTGTTCAACCTCATTGCAGCAACATCCATCCTCGTCTTGATGTTGCTGGCTGTCGTTCAGGTCGCTGGACGCAACTTGTTCAACCAGCCCGTACCCGGTTTTATTGATATTACAGAGCAAGCCATGGCCGTGTTTGCGTTCATGGGCATCGCTTATTGTCAGCGTGTTGGCGGCCATATCCGTATGGAGTTGGTAATCGGCATCTTCAGAGGTCGTACTCAGTGGATTGCAGAGTTCCTCGGTGTGCTGGCAATCCTCCTCGTTGTATCGGTGTTGATGTATGGCTCCTTCCTGCACTTTGATCGTGCATGGACCTTTGGGGACAGCACGATGGATATTTCCATCCCGACCTGGCCGTCCAAGTTTATTGTTCCACTTGCATTGTCTTTGTTGTGGCTTCGCCTGGTTCTTCAGCTGTTTGGCTACTCCCGCCTGATCATCAACCCGTCAGCCTCAGTTCTGGATTTGCCGCACGTGATGGATGCTGCTCAGCATGCAAAAGCTGAAATTGAGGAGACATTCCATTCCGCCGAAAACGGAGAAGAGGAGCCTGAAATGAGAACACTTGCCCATGGAGGTGTATCATGACCCCGTTTGATATCGGCCTCATCATGACCGGGATGCTCTTGCTCCTCGTCATCATTGGTGTTCGCGTTGCCTTTGCGGCAGCGTTCGTTGGCATTATGGGCATGGTCGCAATCTTTTCCATGCGCCTCGGGTTTGAACGCGGTGTCATGACCGCTGCAAAAATGGCTGGCACGATCCCGCATTCCAAATCTGTAACCTACGCACTGTCCGTTTTGCCCACCTTCATCCTGATCGGCTTTCTGGCCTATTACGCTGGCCTTACAAAGCAGCTGTTTGAAGCCTCAAAGCGCTGGCTTGGTTGGCTTCCAGGTGGCTTGGCAATCGGCACCGTTTTCGCCACAGCAGGTTTTGCAGCTGTATCAGGTGCATCGACAGCAACCTCTGCCGTGTTCGCCCGTGTCGCTATCCCGGAAATGTTGGAAGCAGGCTACTCCAAACGCCTTTCTGCCGCAGTGGTTGCGGCTGGTGGAACACTGGCCTCGCTTATCCCGCCAAGTGCGATCCTCGTGATCTACGCCATTTTGGTGGAAGAGAGCGTTGGTAAACTCCTCATGGCAGGTTTCTTGCCCGGTGTTGTTTCCGTTCTCATCTATGCAGCCATCATTTATGTCATCGCCGCATGGCAGGGCGGAGCACCTGCAATCTGTGGCTACAGCTGGAAAGAGCGCTTTGAATCTGTACCCGGCACGTTCCCTATCATTGGCGTGATCTTGATCATCTTCAGCAGCCTCTATTTCGGCTTTGCAACACCAACAGAAGCGGGTGCGTGTGGTGCATTTGTGGTGCTGCTGGCCGCGTTTTACAAAGGCATGCGTACCAAGCAGCTTTTCCTGGCCCTTCACGAGACAGCAAAGCTGACGGTGATGATCTTCACGCTCATCTGGGGCGTGCTCGTCTATGTCCGTTTCCTCGGCTTTGCAGGCCTTCCGGATGCATTCCGTGAGTTCATTGTTGCACTCGATTATCCACCAATGATGATCATTGTTTGCATTCTGCTTGGGTATGCTGTGCTTGGCATGTTCATGGATGCAATCGGTATGCTGGTTCTCACTCTTCCAGTGGTCTTCCCAGCGATCATGGCACTGAATGGTGGTCTCGATGTCAGCGCGGCAGAAAGCACACTCGGCATGTCCGGTGCAGCCTGTGCAATCTGGTTCGGCATCATCGTTGTGAAGATGGCCGAGCTCTGCCTGATTACACCGCCCATTGGCTTGAACTGTTTCGTGGTCTCCGGTGTGCGTCCAGACATCCCGGTTCAGGAAGTCTTCCGCGGTGCGACACCGTTCTTTGTAGCGGATGTGGTGACTGTAGCTGTCTTGGTGGCTTTCCCGGCAATCATAACTTTCCTGCCATCCTTGATGTAAAATGGCTGTTCAATTGAGATAATGGAAAACCCCGGTCAGTGGACCGGGGTTTTTTATTGCGCCATACTCTGTGGTTTCCAACAAAGAGCATTGCCATGAAAATCAAAAAATTATCCAATCAACATCAAGAGATAGTCTGGTCGTTCTTGATGAAGCACGTCTACAGCTCAATGTTTTTGCTCAACAACATCGAACAAACTGGCCTTGAATATACGGGCGAGCTCTATTCGGGAGAGTATTGGGGCGCTTACGATGAAGCTGACGAGTTAAAGGGTGTTTTGGCACAGTTCTGGAACGGTAACTTGATGTCTCAGGCACCTGACTTGAACGCTCTGGAAACTCTCAGTTCGCACTTCCGTGAAGTTGTAAATCGCCCGGTTGCCGGAATGGTTGGTGATGGTGAGCAAACCAGTTTTGTATTGAACAAACTGAACTTTCCCGCAAATGCCTACAATACCAACCGCAGCGAAGGCCTCTATCAACTGGCCTTGGAGGACCTGCAACTCTCTGAGAAAGCAACTAGCGATCAGTTCAGTCTGATCCCAACGTCAGAAGCTGATACGTCATTACTGTTCGATTGGCTAAAAGCGTATGAGCTGGAAGCCTTTGACGGTGAAGCCAGCGAAGAGCATGACAAACACATCACAAACCGCCTAGTGGAAATGCAAAAAAGCGGCAATGCATGGGTCTTGCTGGATAGAGAGCAACCTGTTGCACTGAGCGGATTTAATGCAACCCTCGCAGAAATCGTGCAAGTCGGCCCTGTCTGGACACCACCAGAACATCGCAACAATGGATATGCCAGAGCCGCCGTTGCACTCACACTGGATCTGGTGAAGAAACAAGGCGTAAAGAGATCGGTTCTGTTCACCGATAATCCAGCGGCAGCAAAAGCTTATGAGGCTATCGGTTTCAAGCAAAACGGAAGCTTCCATCTTGCCTTGCTTAAGGAGCCTGTTGAATTATCGAGTGTCTCCGCCTGATCTGCCTTTATCTCGCTTGGGCCACACATACCCCTTAGTCTCTCGGATAGTGATTTCTACCGAAGCTCGATAGCATCCAGAAACCCATCTCCTTTGCAAAGCTGCAGCGTGAGCCAGTCCACGCAATCGGAGAGATTAGGCACTCCGATCGTAGCAATGCCTGGTGAAGGAGGTGGTAGATGGATGAAGCTTGAACTTAAGTTCAAAATAGAAAAAGCACGGAACAGACTGGTACTCTGGTTCCGCGCAAATCTAAAATAAGCCATCGGGAAAGGGGCAGTAGCTCCCTTTCTCTTCCTCAATATAGTCCCGATCTCTTAATCACGCAATAATGAGGATATAGAGGGTATTCCTCCGTAAACACTTCTAAAACAAGCTGCCTTGCGCGTCTGGGTCAACCACATTTTTCTTCTTTCTCGGAGAAGGCTTAGCCTGCTTTGCTTTTGTCTGAGCCACATGCTCTTCCAAGTTCTTTGGAGGAGAAGTCGGCTCCGCAGTAGCCTCAACGACAGGTTTTGACACTTGCCTTACTGCTCGTGGCGGTGTTGGTGTTACACCACCTCCATCAGCTACAGCACCAACAGTACCACCCTTCATCTCCAGCTTCAGGGCTTGCCCCGCCTGAACATCCTGCGCGCTAGCCAGTGGAACACCAGCCTCATCACGCACCACCGCGTACCCGCGCTCGATCACCCGCTCATAACTTAGCGATCCTAAAAGTCCGGCAGAGTTGGTGAGACGTAAACGCTGTCGTTGTACCTGGTTAGAAAACGCTGCAACAGCTCGATCTTTCAGCACCTGAAGGCGTTCTCGTCCTTGCGCAACCTGACGCTCAAGCGTGATTGGGCGCAATCCGGAAGAAACTGCTGTCAGAGAGTTCCGGTGGATTTGCGTGTTCATCTTCAGGCCGTGCTCAAGACGACCCGCCACCATATCAAAGCGCTGGCGTGGAAGAGCGAGAAGGTCTCGTGGAGCAGGAAGTGCAGCACTTGCTGCCCGCAGTTCTGTCCGGCGTGTTTGGATCAAGCGCAACAGGCCCGTTGAGAGACGACGAGATAAATCGTCCACCTGGGCGGTCATCTCAGCCTTTACCGGAACTGCAAACTCAGCCGCACCAGTTGGTGTTGGTGCACGCACATCGGCGGCCAAATCAATCAGTGTCCAGTCTGTCTCGTGGCCAACAGCTGAAATCAGTGGGATTTGAGAGTCTGCTGCCGCACGAACCACAGCTTCATCATTAAAGCCCCAGAGGTCTTCAATCGAGCCACCACCACGCGCAACGATCAGAACATCAGGGCGTGGGATCGCTCCGTTTGCCTCAAGTGCGTTAAAACCGCGAATACCAGTAGCAACTTCGGAGCCGCAGCTCTCACCCTGTACGCGAACTGGCCAAACCAAAACATGCAAAGGAAAGCGGTCGCTGATGCGGTGCAGGATATCGCGAATAACCGCGCCTGTTGGAGACGTAACAACGCCAATCACGCGTGGCATACGTGGTAAGGCAACCTTGCGCTCTTCTGCAAACAAACCTTCTGCCGCCAGTTTGCGCTTGCGCTCCTCCAGCAGTGCCATCAACGCCCCGGCGCCGGCTGGTTCAAGGCTATCAATCACCATCTGGTATTTGGATTGCCCGGGAAAGGTGGTGATTTTACCCGTCGCAATGACTTCAAGACCTTGCTCTGGCTGCACCTTGAGCCGTGAAGCATTGCCACGCCAGATAATGCCGGAAAGCACGGACTTGTCGTCTTTCACATCCAGATAGATATGCCCTGAAGCTGGTTTGCTCACACGACCCAGCTCGCCCCGCACACGGATATAACCAAACTTGTCCTCAAGCTCGCGTTTGATATCACCGGAAATCTCGGAGACGGTATATTCAGCAATGTTGGAGCGTTCAGACAATGTCAGACTTCTTTCATATGCGGCAAAAAGTAAACCATTCTCTCTTAGTGTAGCCCGTGACAATTGCAAAGGGGAACCGTGAGAAGCGCTTCCACCTGTTGAGACATTGAGTTCTCACCAGCAAATCTTTAAGCGCAAAGTGGTATCTGCCGTGTGCTTGGCATATGGTGCCCCCATGTCCCGCTATGAGTTTCGCATGCAACGTTTATTTGTCGATCAAAATCTCCGCGCAGGCCTTCAATTGGAGGCAGACCGCGCACAGGCCAACTACCTTCTGAATGTCCTTCGTATGAAGGAGGGAGGCGACGTGCTCGTCTTCAACGGCAAGCATGGAGAGTGGCGGGCCCAGATACTGCCGACGGGGCGTAAGTCCTGTCAGCTGATTGTGACTGAGCAGCTGCGTGAGCAGACACCGATGCCAGACTTGGACTATCTGTTTGCACCGCTGAAACTGGCGCGTCTGGATTATATGGTTCAAAAGGCCGTGGAGATGGGAGCAGGGCGCTTACGCCCGGTGCTCACCCAGTTCACCCAAAACCCAAAGGTGAAGCTGGAGCGCATGGAATCCAATGCGCTTGAAGCCTGTGAACAGTGCGGCGTGCTTTCAATCCCCTCCGTATTGGAGCCGCAGCAACTTAAGAAACTTCTTTCTGCGTGGGGGCAAGAAGAAGGTGATCGTCAGATTATCTTCTGTGACGAAGGCCATGGGACGCACAATCCGTTGGATGTACTGAAAGATGTTCCTAAAGGACCTCTGGCCGTATTAATCGGCCCGGAAGGCGGTTTCTCTGAGGAAGAGCGTGCGCTTTTGCATAGCAAACCATTTGTACATGCTATCCCGCTCGGCCCACGGATTTTAAGAGCAGACACAGCTGCCGTCGCGGCTTTGGCCGTTGTTCAGGCAAAATTGGGAGATTGGTTCTAAGGTACCTCCAAATGGAGGCCTGAATGGACCTGAACAACAAGACTGCTGACGCTGAAAAGCAGCCCCAAAAAGAGAGCTCAAAAAAGAAAGATCGCAAAAGATGGCGCCTGTCCATCTCCGCCGTCTTCAGCATTGGTGCGGCGATGCTGCTGGCCTTAATTGGCGGTTCCATGCTCCTTTATGTATCTGATGCCACAAACCGTCAGACAACCGTCATTATGCGCGAAACCGGGGCTCTCATTGTCGAACGTGGTCTTGAGGTTGTTGAAGATTTCTTCCGCAATGAAGAACGGATGGGGCTGTTGGCGGCTGAAGTCCTGTCAGATCCACTAATCTACAATGCGCCTGTCGCTTTGCGTGAGCAGTTGATTTCCATCCTATCACGCCAGACCAATATCAAGCGGATTTCCTACACCTTCCCGACTGGGCGACGGATCTCGGTTCAGTTAGATCATGCGAGCCAGCCGGTTCAGCAGATGGTGGTCATGCCTCCTAATGAACAGGATATGGAAGTCGGTAATCATCGCTGGGCTCCTCCGTATTACGATGAGGGCATAGGCGAAACGTTTATGCAGTTTGCCGTCTACATCAGAAATCCGGTCGACAATACAATCTCTAAACTCACGTTGGATTATCCAATATCTCTACTCGGTCAACTGATGGCTCGCATCAAGTGGCGGGCTTCCCAGATTCCGTTTATCCTTTATGGGCGAGATCAAGTTCTGGCGAGCTCAGAGCAAGCGTTTCTGAGCTTCAAGCCGAGTAAGGCAAAGCCGATCCCATTAATCTCAGATCTGCAGGACACACCTCTGAGCAATATCTGGTCTGAAAATGCCAATCGCAGGTCTCTCAATACCAATTATAAAGCCCACATCGACACAACCACACATGGCACCTATCTGTATCTTTATGACGATTTGAGAAACGGAAATCGCTTCCCCATCATCATCGGTAGCTATGTATTAGCGTCTGAGTTCAGTGTTCCCTTCGAGAACCTGCACAAAATCTTTGTTGCAGCCACGGCTTTTCTGGCTGTCGGTGTGCTTCTTATGTTTTTGATTGGCCGGAGACTTGCAGGACCGTTTGTGGCTCTCGGAACCCAAGCAAATGCTATCCGTAAACTTAATATGGAAGGGCTGAGTGCACTGCCAAGGTCGCGGCTTAAAGAGGTTGACCAAGCCAACCAGGCCTTCAACTCTGCAGGCGTGGCTCTGAGCGCATTCTCCAGATATGTGCCTAAGGACCTTGTCAGAGTGTTGCTGGAACGAGAATTTGAAGGTCTCAACAGCACGGAGCTTCGCGAGATGACAATCTTGTTCTCTGATATCGCTGGGTTCACTGGTGTTGCCTCTAAGCTGACAGCAGAAGAGACCACGTCCTTACTCAACACGCACTTCCAGGAGCTTGCCGATTGCATAAGCCACACCCATGGAACCATCGACAAATACATTGGTGATGGTTGTATGGCGTTTTGGGGAGCTCCGGAAACCATGGAAAACCACGCGCAAGCAGCTATTGATGCAGTACATCTCATTGCGCAAAGGCTGGAGACAGAGCTTAAAAACGAGGAGGGCGCGACTGAAAAGCCACGATTGCGTATAGGAGTTCACACAGGAACCGTTGTTGTCGGCAACATCGGTGCTATTGAGCGGATGAACTATACTGTCGTTGGAGATGCAGTGAATGTGGCTGCACGTCTACAGGAGCTTGGCAAAACGGTGGATCCTGATGCCAGAGTGATTGCCCTTGCCAGCAACGCGACGGTGGACCATCTCAGGGATAAATCTCATACGAAACATTTGGGAGATTATCAGTTGCGTGGCCGTGAGGAGGCCGTTGATGTCTACCGGATTGTTTAGAGCGGGCATCACTATTGAACCCAATTCAATCAAATTTCGTCTCTTAGACATAATATTTGCAGAATACTACATCCAAAATTAGGGAACTGACGTTACGTCTGATGAGTGATTAAATAGCCGTGAGAAGCTTACGAGGGGAAAACCTCATGTTACGACATCCCAATAACAATATGTTTTCCCTTATGGAAATGCTCAGCCAAAACTATGCAAAAGCCTATAAGGACTACTGTGAGACCAGCCACGGTTTTATGCCCTTCATGCAGAAAGAGGAAACGCCCTCTGGAAAGTCGGGTGCAAAATCTGCAGGTGTTCCTGAGTTCCCATACATGAATTGGGCTGATCCGTCTAAATGGCAAGGGATGACCGGATTGCCACAGCAGGCTATGCTCTCTCAAGTCATGAGCATGTTCAGTGGCGATAAAAACATCAGTGCAGCTATGCAGCGTCACCTCAGTCGCAAAGATGCCATGAATGTTGAAAGCTGGATGGAGCTAATGCCCATTTTACTGATGCTTTCCTATGGCAACATGATGAAGAATTATCTGGCAGGACCTCAGCGCACTATGATGGAGGCCTACTTGCAAGGCTTCGCAAAAGGATGCCCAGAGTTACATCAGGACACGGATGCTGCGCGTAACCCAATCTTGGATGCGCGGGAAGCTTTCTGGTCGCAGATGATGCCATTAGAAAATCCGATGCTTGAATTCTGGACAAATGCTCTGCAAGGCACAAGTTCAGCTTCTGATGAGCACAATGAGTCACCAAAAGAATCTACAACGCAAAACAGGCGAACCAAGAAGCCATCGTCTCCGGGGAACGGATCAGGCCGTAAGGCGCATCAATCCACTGCGAAGGAATCGGGTGTGCCATCCTTGTCTGGAGGTTTGGCAGCAATGCAACAAGCTCAGGGTGAGGCTTGGCGGCAATATTGCGACGTTTTTTGGCCAACTCGATCTCATAGGTAACAATATTTCACATATATCTGAGGATAACTTTTTGTGATGAAGATCACTAATTGAGGAAGTTGTTTACTGCAATTTCCTCCGTTTCCGTTCAGACCGAGAGTTCAGAACTAGCCTGATCGTCCAAGCTAATACAAACCAACATGAATTAATCTAGCATAACTCTCTATCTCAGAGAGAATTACTAGGTGTTTTTTATATCGTAACTCCAAGTTGATTGATCTCTTTCGGATTTTATTTTGACTATTGGATTCTTTCGAGAGTCTAACCCAGAATAAGAGTAAGTTTGATTATATGAAATATTGTGATGAGTCGTCTTAAGCTCCCTAAAAGAGGGAAACGACTGCGATAATAAAGTATTATATTCCAACTCTCGGTTTTCTTTCCACCAGTTTGCTGTATATTCATATCAAATTGTTATGGATTGGGGACATGACAGCACTATTAGACTTAGATTCTCTGCGAACTCTGGTAATGATTGCGGATACTGGGAGCTTCACAAGAGCAGCAGAAGAACTTGATAAAACGCAATCAGCGATTTCCATGCAAATGCGTCGTATGGAAGATAAGCTTGAGCGCACGGTCTTCCGGAGAGAAGGGCGGCACTCGAAACTGACAGAGGATGGTGAGCTACTGTTGCGCCATGCCCGTCAGATGCTGCGTTTGAATGACGAGACATTAGCTATGTTCTCGGAACGCGAAGTGACCGGTAAGGTTCGTCTTGGTCTTGCGGAAGGCATTGACGAAACCAGAACCGCAAAGATTATCTTCGAGTTCTCTAAGAACAATCCAAAAGCTGAAGCATCCATCGTCTGCGCACCGGCAGCAGATCTTCGTAAGGCTTTGGGAGAAGGCAAACTGGATCTTGCCATCATCGGCAGCCTAGCAGATGAAGCCGAAGCTGGGGAGGGGAGTGTTCTTTCTAGCGAGCGTCTCGTTTGGGCAGCTGGCAGCAATTTTAAACTTGCTAGTGAAAGAGAATTGCCACTGGCTGTTGGCTTGGAACAATGCCGCATCCGAAAAGCTGCTGTTGAAGCGCTTGAGGATGATGAACGCGCATTCCGTATCCAATACAGTTCAAGCAATCCAGGTCTTGTTGAGATGACAGCAGCAAGCGGTATGGCAATCACAATTCAGCCGCGCTCATCTCTTGTAGCATCGGATGCTGGGCTGCTGGAACTTGAAGGCCTGCCGCAGCTACCAAACTACGTGGTCAAGCTGGTTCGCGGTAAGGAAAGCCATTTCAAAGCAGCAAATGCTTTGAGTGATTATCTGGCGAAGTCCTTTGAGAAAACAGCAGCCTCTGCCTGAGTGGCTTGCAAAGAATAAGTCCGAGTTATCGGAAAAGAAAAAGGGCCTGCGCAATGCAGGCCCTTTTCATATGTGGGTGATGAATTTTTGGCGGTTCAATTAGGGGTAGAGCCGCCAATTGAGGCTCCCACAAAAATTATGCGCGCTGGCGGCGCTTTTCCATTTCGGCGCAGCGGCGTTCGCTGGCGCGAATACGTAGATGCCAGCTTGGGTCTTTGCCATCGCCAGCAGAAAGCGCGCTGAAAACGTCATCACGAGTAATGCCGATGTCGTCCAGCATACGGTCTTCCAAGCGTGCAAGCTCAACCATTGCGCGACGATCCTGATAGTGTTTCCAGAGCTTTAGAGGCAAAGCTGTCAGCAGGTGCAACGTGTGAGCCAGCGTCAGTGGTTCAAAGGTGCCTGCATTAGCGCGATTTGGGTTGCGATATTCAGAAGGGGTAGGGAATGCAAGCGTCATGGTATCACTCTCCCGTTTGGATAGGCTGCTCTGGCCATCCATTGGAACTGGTATAGGGGGTTAAAAAAAGAGGGAACGGTGTCGTTCGATGCGTCAAATATCACCGAAAAGTTGTAGACAAACAAGAGAATGTTTTCGATTGAAATCCATTCAAGATCGTGATTGATTGATCATCGTTAAATGGGAGGGAGCCCATGCCTTATTCGATCGATGTTGATCAATTGAGAACATTTCTGGCCGTCGCAGAATTGGGAAGTTTTACCAAGGCTGGCGATGCCGTACATAAAACTCAGTCCGCTGTTTCCATGCAAATGAAGAAGCTTGAGGAGCGTATCGGACAACCAATATTTGTGAAAGACGGACGTAACTCTAGGATAACAGAACACGGAAGACGTCTTGTCGAATATGCGCGGCGCATGGTTGCTTTAAATGATGAAACGCTCTCTGCGTTTCATGAACCTGAGATCGCCGGACGAATCCGACTCGGGCTGCCAGATGACTACGCAGAACGACTGTTGCCACAAGTACTTGCAGCATTTAATCGGCTGAACCCTTGCATCAATTTGGATGTGGAATGTTCCAGCTCTAACGAAATTGGGCGACGAATCCAAAAGGGTGATCTGGACGTGGGAATTGTCACCAGCGGTGACTGTACCAGTGTACCAGGACAGATTGTGCGCCGTGAGCCTCTTCAATGGATTGGCTCTCGTGAGCATATCGTCCATGACCAGCGCCCATTGCGCCTTGCGGTTGGTCCAACAACTTGCTCATGGAGACAGGCAGGCGTTGCCGCGCTTGATCATCTGAACGTTCAGCATCAGGTGGTTTATACCAGCGCCAGCGCCGCAGCTCTTGCTGGTGCCGTGAATGCCGGACTGGCCATCGCAATCCTGCCAGCCAGTGCGTTGCGTCAGGGACAGCGTATTCTTGGAGAAAAAGAAGGCCTGCCACCACTGCCACCTTGCGACATCACCATCATCAGATCTCAAATGGCAATTGAGCCGGTTCATGATGCGCTTTGCCATCACATCGTGGCGTCCATTGGTAACGTCACGATGGAGTATAACGGAATGGAAACAGAAGCCGCTGAATAAGCGACTTCTCTACTGAAGTGCTTTAAGTCCGGTGGTTCAACACCCCGGGCTTATTTTTTGGCAGAACGGCTGAGCACGATCCAGTTGCCACCCAGCGCAAACATCAGGCCAAGAATGGATGTTGCAGTCCAGGTGTAACCTTCCATCGCAGTGGAAACGCCAAGCGCTACAATCGGGAACATCACTGTCGCATAGCCTGCGCGTGCAGAGCCGATCCGGCCAAGCAATGTCAGATAAGCTCCAAAGGCAACGATGGAGCCGATGACCACCATATAAAGGAAACTCCAGATAAACTCCGGCGTAAACGGAACCTCAAAGCTGGCACCTTGTAGCAGGCCGTTCACACCAAGAAGGACAGCGCCGTACACCATACCCCATGCACTGGCTGAGATAACCGAGATCTTTTTGGCAGTCGCACGTGCAGAAACGATGTTGCCAAAACAGAAGCTTAAGGTCCCCAAAGCACATAGACCAAGCCCGCCCAACGCTGCGATATTCCAGGTACTGCCTGCAATCTCTTGATAAAACATCAGACAGATACCAGAGAAACCAAGAACAGCACCAACCACAAGCGCACGGCTTACTTTTTGCTTAAATAAAACGAAGCCAAGGACGATGTTGAACACGGATGCAAGCGAAAACACCACCGACAGCAAACCTGATGGCAGCTCTCGTGAGCCATGATAAAACAAAAGGAAGTTGGTTGAAAACAGCAGCAGACCAAGCCCCGCAAAGCTCAGATGAGCCCGCAGCGGAAAGGCCATCTTATGACCGCCAAAAATGGCCCAGCCCCACATTAGGATTGTCGCAAACAGAAACCGCCAGAAAAGTGCAATCTCAGGGGTAATGACCGCCTGCAACTTCAAGGCGTACCAGCTGAAGCCCCACGCAAATACGGTTGTGCCATAAAGGGCGAGATCGAACATACTAAGTGCTTGAGGCTTTCGAGAAATAGCAATGCCTGCATCAACGTCGCTAGCACTTGTCATGAAATATTCCTGCCAATTCAAAGTGTTCCAAGCAACTTCCTGCATGAAATCGCGAGATGAAACAAATGAATAAACGTCATCTATTCATTTGGAAAACGAATGATTTAGAGGTCTATAGGTCAGTATTAGAGATTAAAGATGCCCCATTTGGGGCTGTAGCCATCTCTCAGGATCGCAATGATCTGTGGCGGCGTAATAAGAGTAACATCCTCGGGCAACTCCCGGTCAGCCGCCGTGTATCCCTCAAAACTCCAGCTCCACCATTTACGGTTCCTCAGAGCATAAAACTTGTCGCCACAATGAACCACAGCACCTTCCGGCCAATTCTCGTGCGGATTGATCTGCGGAAGGGAAGCCGGTGATTTCTTGTGGCCGCACCGTTGGGAATGCAAAACCAGATCCATTTCGTCAGAGCTTGGGGGCACCTCTAATCCTTCGCAGCATTTCCAATGCTCAGCAAAACGACGTGCATCCTCCTTGCGGCAGAAGAAACAAGGACGATGGCCCGCGGCCAGCGCGGTCACCTCGTCAAAGAAGAAGAGTTCCGTATAAAACTTGCCCCAGACATCACGGTGCCAGTCTTTATAGGTCGTAGAGCAACACAGCCACCTGCGAGAGGCATGCGTTCGGCCAGTCAGCTTCTGCGTCTCTGGATCATGAATACGGCCACCACGATTGCCCATGAACATGCCACGGGCAGGGACAGCACACAGCTCACCATTGGGAGCAACACGGTTTTGCAAAGGCATAACAACAAGCTCATGTAAATAGAGAGCAGCTTTTGGCACACGAAAGAGCACAGCGCTGCAATAAGGAAAGATGACTGGAGCTAGGTTATCTGCTCAGTAGGAAGATGCCAAGAGCGGGGATCAAAAAGAAAATACCGACCACATAACTGGCGGCAACTACAAACCGACGGGCACCCAAGTCACCAACAAACTCGGCAAGGCGTACAGGTAAATAGCGCGTGAATGGCAAACTGTAGATCAACACAACACCCAGTACGTTATAGACCAGATGAACAATCGCGATCTCAAACGCCAGCTCTCGCTGCCCAGTCACAGCAAATGCAGCCAGAATTGCTGTTAAACAAGTGCCAATATTTGCGCCAAGTGTGAACGGATAAACCTGCTTTGTTGTCAGAACACCAGAACCCGCCAGCGGTACAATAAGGCTGGTAGTTGCTGAAGATGACTGCAGCAGCAAGGTCGCAATTAACCCTGTGAAAATGCCGGAGGACGGAGCGACAGACGTCATCGTCTCAGCCAGACGACGTGCATGTCCGGCAAGCAATAGCTTGAGCAGTTGGCTCACAAACGTGATGCTGATAACAATCATCACAAAACCAATTGCCGCAATCACGAGGCCGTTCCACGGTTGCGCCAGCCCATAGGCTAGCTCACGGATTTCTCCAATGACGGGCTCGGTTAAGTAATTGACGAAGTTGAAGTTTGCGGTGATCAGATTGTCGGCAGGATCGAGCGCCGTAAAGAAATCACCAACAGCCATAGCGATCTTCTGCAAAAAGCCAAAGGCCAACTCCAGCGGTAGAAAGATCAGCAGGCAAATCAGGTTGAACGCATCGTGAACTGTCGCCGCACTAAAGGCGCGCCGGAAATCTGCACGGTCCCGCGCATAACCAAGGCTCACGAATGTGTTGGTGAGTGTCGTTCCAAAGTTGGCGCCAATCACAATAGGAATGGCAATGGAGATTGGCATCCCTGCCGCAACCAAGCCAACCACAATGGACGTGGTGACAGAAGAACTCTGCACTAAAGATGTGGTGAGAACGCCAACCAGCACGCCTGCAATTGGATTGGTGGCATAGGAAAAAATCTGCTCGGCTGTCTGATGACCAATAGCAACAAAGCCCGCTTCAATGAGGCCAACAGCACAAAGAAGAAAATAGATCAGGAATCCAACAGAGATCCAGTTGAGCAAACTTATGCCCAGTGGCATGTGATGCTCATCCTCAAGATAGGGCTCGTCGTTGTTCAGGGGATCTTTTTGCACCGACATATCCGTCTATAAAAGTTCACCACGACATTTAGCCGTATCTTCTAACACCAGTAGCACAACCTAGGAAATCACCAAGGCTTTCGTTGACCGCCTCTGCATTTGCAGGGTAAATACTCAAGCTAACTACGGTATTTTACAGGTCAATCACCTGCATCCTATTGCTCACTGATCGGCTAACTGTCAACATCTGCCGGGTGTGATTCTGCCAGATTTTTCTACGTGGTGGCCAAATTTTCCTTGGAGGGGACATACCCGATGATGAAGAAATTTAAACTAGCATTAGCAACTCTTGCTCTTTCTGTCGGTTTCGGAGCAGCTGCTTCCGCAACGGATCTGCCAGATCTGAAGGGCCGCACCGTTGTTGCCGTAACCGAAAATGCATACACACCTTTGAACTTTGCCGACCCCAAGACCGGTGAAGGCATCGGTTGGGAATATGACGCGTTCAATGAAATTGCGAAACGCCTCAACATGAAGGTCGACTGGCGCCTGGCCTCATGGGACAGCATGATTGAAGCTGTTCGTCAGGGCCAGTTTGATGTGGGCATGGATGGTATCACCATAAACGAAGAGCGTGAAAAGCAGATCGACTTCACCGATCCTTACATGACCTCCGAGATGTTCATGTTGGTGCGGGCGAATGAAGACCGCTTCGACAACTCAAAAGCTTTTGCTGACGATCCGGGCTTGTTGGTTGGCGCGCAGCCGGGCACCACAAACTTCTACACCGCTGTTTATGCTGTGTTGGATGGCGATGAAAACAACAAGCGCATCCAACTGTTCGAAACCTTTGGTGCTTCTGTTCAGGCATTGCGTGCTGATGATGTCGACATGGTGCTGATGGATGCAACTGCAGCAGCAGGCTACATGGGAGCATCACCAGACAGCTTTAAAGTTGTTGGCGGTCCAATCGGCTCTGAAGATTTCGGCTTCATTCTGACACCAGGTTCTGATCTGCGCGAGCCGATCAACGCAGCACTTAACTCCATGCGCGAAGATGGCACCATGGATGCTCTGAACCAAAAATGGTTCTTCGACTATAAGTCCAAGAATTAACAGTAACCTGGTTGATTTTGGCGGGTACTTGCGACCCGCCATTTTATGTCTGGGTATTGCAGGAGCGTCGAAACCGATTTTCGCACGCAAATACACCCAACAATCTGCTTCTGGTATGACTACGGATTTCCGCATCTCTTCAGGAAATTCAAACGAGATTTAAAGGAAACGCGATGGGCATGCGTTCTGCCACAAGATCCCGGTTGAACAAGCTTCCATGGTGGTTGCTCGCATCATTTGTTCTCGCAGTTTTCTTTCTCTGGCTCATCGCCGCCAACGGTGATTATCGCCAGATCTTTGAGACCCTTCTCAGAGGTGTCGGCATTACCCTGTTTGTCACCTTTGTCTCTTTCATCATCGCCAGCATTGTAGGACTCGCCATCGCATTAGGGCGAGGGTCTAAACACCGCGCTATCCGTGAGTTGTGTTCGTTCTATACCGAGATTATGCGCGGCGTACCAATGCTGGTGCTGCTCTTCTACATTGCCTTTGTCGGTGCCCCACAAATGGTTGCAGCTTACAACTGGCTCATGGGGCCGCTGATTGAATGGGAGATCGTCGACAAGCTGCGGGTGCGCGATCTTTCCATGCTTTGGCGTGCGATCATTGCGCTGTCCATCGGCTACTCTGCCTTCATTGCGGAGATTTTTCGTGCAGGTATTGAGAGCGTGGATGACGGTCAGTTGGAAGCAGGCCGGGCACTTGGCCTTTCCAGATGGCATACGTTCCGCTTCATCATCTGGCCGCAAGCACTCAAGAACATCCTGCCGCCACTTGGAAATGACTTCATCGCACTCATAAAGGAAAGTGCGCTGGTCTCCGTGCTTGGTGTGCAAGACATCACTCAGCTTGGCAAAATCTATTCTGCCTCCACATTTCAGTTCTTTGAAACTTACAATGTGGTTGCGTATCTCTACCTCATCATGACAGTCTCGCTGTCTCTGGTCGTTCGCGGTTTGGAACAACGCATGAAGCGAGCCTTTGAAAACGAAGCTTAGAGCCTGTCCCTAAAAAGCCCACAGAGGTTTTAGGTCGGGTTTCTACCAAACAATGATAAATGCAGCATGCCCAATAAAGAAGGCACAGCTGCTTATGACAGGAAGTTGGAATGACCGTTCTCGTTATTGAAAACTGCGAAAACGTAACGCTTGGCCTGCTGGGACAGGCACTGGATGAAGCGAAAATGCCGATCGATCTGCGTGTCATGGCAGAAAGTGATCCTCTGCCATCAGACATCTCCAAGTTCAGCGGGCTGGTTGTTCTGGGCGGTTTGCAACATGCCAGAGCAGATGAGGAGTTCCCATTCCTGAAAGGCGTTTGCGACACGATCCTTGCATTTCACGAAGCTGATAAGCCGGTGATGGGCATCTGCCTCGGAAGTCAGTTGATCGCACGCACATTCGGCGGCGAGAATATTTTGGGCAATCCGGTGGAAGCTGGCTGGCTACCACTGCAAGTCTCAGAGCAAGGCAAACAAGATCCGGTCATCTCCGCCTTCGAGGAAGACGACCACATCTTCATTCTGCACACGGATACTTATACTCTGCCAAAAGACGCCGTACATCTGGCATCCAGCGAGATGACACCCAACCAGGCCTTCAAAATGGGCCGCGCTACATACGCCATCCAGTTCCATTTTGAGTGTTCTGTCGATCAGGTGAACCATTGGAACGGCTGCTTCCATGGCCCAATCAATGAACTGGTGCCGCACTGGAACGAAATTCTGGAAGAGCAAGGACCAAAATTCGGCCCAAGAGCCGACGCGTTGGGACTGGAAATCTCCCGCCGCTGGATTGCTCTGCTGTAAGAAAGGCGAGTAGCAAGAAATGTGCTTGTGCCTCAGTAGCTCAATTAGAAGCAACGACAGGGAAGCCCCCGCAGAAAACTGCGAGGGCTTGAAGCCTTCGATTATTCAGCAGGCCATTTCATCTCGCCCATCACCACCTTGGCTCCAAGAGCAAGGTCACTGGTTCTGCGCTCTTCCAGTGCTGGAAACTCTGTCTTCATGAGCGTCACCAGTTCATCAGAGTTTTTTGCAAGAGCGGCATTTTTCTCAACCGCAGCCACATAGGCCTTGGTAAAGGCGATAGAACCCACCGTCTGGCTGTTGGTGTTACCAAGAAAATGCCCAGGGATCACACGTTTCGGGTTCAGAGCAAGAAGATCATCAAGGCTCTTTTGCCAGTCCTCACGCTTTTCTGAGGTCGGATTATCAGCCTGCCATATATGAGAGTTGTCATAGACCAGCACGCCGCCAACCACAGTACGCTCTGAAGGAACCCAAAGACTGGTGTGGGATGGGTCGTGTCCATCAAGACCAACAATCTCAACTGGAGTTCCATCCACCTCAAAGCTGTTGCCATCAATGACCTCAGGAACGATCAACTCCTGTGGTGCATCATCTTTCAGGATCGGTCCCCAATAAGCAAACTTGCCCTCAATGGTGGCTTTGATCTTCTCTACCGTCGGCTGCGTGGCAACGATCTTCGCATCAGGAAAGGCCGCATGAAGCGCATCCAGACCGAAATAGTAATCAGGATCACCGTGACTGATGTAAATCGATGTCAGCGTCTTGCCACTTTCCTTAATGATTGAAATTAAGTTCCGGGCATCGCGGCGCTGAAACTGGGCATCCACCAAAACAGCTTCCTTTGGGCCTTCAATCAACACCGAGGTAACTGGGAACAAACCCTCATCACTCGGATTGTAGACCTCAAAGGTGAGGGCAGCAGTATCCTGAGCATAGGTAGCAACAGGCGCAAGAGTAGCGGTTGCTGCAAGGCTTGCAGCAAGAGCAAAAGACTTTATCATTTGGTTTCCTTGGGGTTAAAGAGCAGGAGTGTCCTGCTGAATGCTGTGAAAGAAGTTGTTCAAAGCTTCCGTTAGTTGCTCGTAAGAGCCGTAAAGCAAATCAGAAGGCAGCAGCACGCGCTCACCGACCATGTCTGCAACAAGTGTTGGCACACCACGCGCACCCATCTGGCTTAAAATCACCTGTCCATGAGTAACGCGCTGTGAAGTCTCCGCCTCAACAGACGTCATATGGTCTTGAAGCAGAGTGGCAGCATCCACAAAGCCTGCATCGGAAAGCAGATCCAGCAGGATGGAAAGGTCGGTGATGTCTTTGCCGGCCACATACCGGGCATCTTGGATGAGCTTCAGCGCTTCTGGCCCTCTCGTAGGTTCCACGATTGAACATGCTGTCATGGCAAGTGTCGCAAATGTTGAGTCTAGCGTTTGTCTCTCACCATTTAGAATCTGGCTTTGATAGGCCCGGCTAAATGTCTGCCCTGTCAGCCTCGCAATCTTCTGGTCACAGGCCCATGCATCAGATGCAAAAGAATGGTCCAGAGGGCGAGCTCCAGCACCGCTAAACAAGCCCGCTGGTAACATCTCAACCTCGTAGTCCTTCGCCAAGTCCGCCAGTCTGGGAGTTGTACCGTAACACCACCCACATAGCGGATCGTAGATGTAGAGGAATGAGTGCGTCATAAGTTTCTCCTTGTTGCGGGGGAACCTAGGACAACTTGACTATCTGTAGAATACAGATAATTTCGACATACTGTCTGTAAAATAGAGACAATAATATGAGCCTCTACAATCTCAACCGCCTCCGCCATTTTGCTGAAGTCGTCGAAAGTGGTTCCTTCACCGCAGCAGCGAAAAAGCTCGGCCTGGGAAAAGCCATCGTCAGTCACCAAGTCGCAAAACTGGAAGAAGAGCTCGGCGCAGCCTTACTGGTGCGCACAACACGCTCTCTTCAAGTGACAGAAGCAGGGCAGCGGTTTTATGAAAACGCCGCAGAAATTCTCGATCAGGCAGAACGAGCGGTGCAGGAACTCCAGCATGAACAAGAGGTTCCCAGCGGTTTGCTCACAGTGACAGCGCCAGAAGATTATGGCCAGTGCGTTGTCGCCAAAGCGCTCATGCGATTGAGGGTAAAATATCCAAAAATCAGGGTCAATGCGGTCTTCACGGATGAAAAGTTGGACCAGCTTAAAGAGAAAATAGATGTCTCCATCCGCGTTGGTTGGTTAGAAGACAGCTCTGCTATCGCGAGGAAAATAGGCAGTTTCCAGCAGTTTACTGTGGCCTCACCGCAATATGTTGAAGCGATGGGACCGGTCTCCACACCAACCGATCTGCAAGATAAAGACTGGATCTACCACTGCAAGCTACCTGCGGGAATATCGTGGCGAACAGCTGAAGGGGAGGAGGTGCAATTTGTACTCCAAAATCCGCCGATCACAGTCTGGAACACACTGACTTCGCACGCATGTGCGCTCAGTCACGGCGGTCTATGTCTCCTCCCGTCCTTTCAGGTTCGCGAAGATCTGGCATCAGGTCGCTTGCAACGGGTTTTGCCGGACTGGCACCATAAGGAAGGTGGAATTTACGCGCTCTTCCCAAACAGCCGCTTTCGCCCAGCCAAGACCAGGGTGTTTGTAGAAGAGCTGATAAAGACGCACAAAGAGGCTTGCGATGTATTTTGAGAAGGTCGCTGACGCTATACCCAAGTCTTCTGGTGCAGCTGGCACATCCGGTTGATCAACCATTTACAGGCAGGTGCTTGCGCCTGCTGTTTGCCCCAGACAAGAGAGACCTTGTTGAGAATAGCATTCTGCTGAAAATCATAGGAAAGCTCTTTCAGCGCACCAGCCTTCACCTCATCATCCACCATCTGCGCAGGCAACTCTGCCCAGCCCACACCGCCATGCACCATGGTGTGTGCCACGCGCGGATTATCTGTAATCAGCAGATGCGGTCCTTTCTGGCGTGAAAACTCAGGCGAGTTTCGGTCAGTCTCTGTCTCAGAAATAATCTGTCTGTACCCGCGCAAGTCCACCAACCGGACTTCTTTCAGCTCGGCGAGAGGATGGTCCTTGTGGCAAACCGGGATCCGGCGCTCAAATCCAAGCCCACGGAAATGGTAGCCTTCCTTGTAGGGGTGCCGCTCGATAATAATCCCCAGTTGAGCGCTCTCTTCCGTCAGCCTGGAAAATACATCACCAAAAGAGGTGGTTTGGACATGCAACTCTACCTTCGAAAACTGCTTGTCGAAATCATGAAAAACCTGATTAATCTCAGAAACATAGGTCCCATACTCAAACACCACTTTGAGGCTGCCTTCTGCCCCTTCACTAAGGGCGCCAGCCTTCACAAGCAAGTCCTGCCTGCTCTGCAAAATAGATCTTGCATAATCCAGTAAGGAAACACCGGAGACAGTCAGCTCTGCACGGTAACTGCTGCGATCAAAAAGATCGGAGCCAAGATCAATCTCCAGATTGGAAATTGCAGCACTTACAGCGGATTGAGCCTTACCCAACCGTCGTGCAGCAGCAGAGAAAGACCCTAACTCTGCGGCAGTCACAAACGCTTCCAACTGGTCAACACTGGGCATCCAACCTCAACACGATCTGAAATTCTGATGGAGTTCAACTTTACTACATAGGTCAAACTGATCTTTATGTCACCCAAATTTGCAAACTGAGAGGAATGACCATGCGAAAAATAATCGGGCTGGCAACCGCAACAATGATTGGCTCACTCATGACGTCAGGGCTCGCCATGGCAGAAACGATGCCGTGCGAAACCAAACTGCCAATTGACATCCCCTCCAATTGCGATGCCATCAAGGTTATGAAACCAATCGAAAAACTGGAGAACTTTCGCCCACTAACCACGCCGAAAAATGGCCCGGCTTTAAAGCCGCAAACAGTCTTCCGTTCTGACCAACTGGACAGCCTGACAGAAGCTGATCAGGAAAAACTCAGTGCATTGGGCATTGAGACCATCGTGGATCTGCGCGCTCCGGATGAGTTGGAGAAACACCCGAACAAACATATTTCAACAGTAGACTTCAACATCAATCTGCCAATTGGCTCAGACCCGGCAGACGTTGAAAAAATCATGCCTTTAGATGTAGCCTCGCAAATTGGCCCTTTATGGTTCAGCGGTAAGTTTGATGAGATTGACCAACTGCTGAAAGACCATAATGTAGACCTCTACAACACCCGGATTGATCGCTATAAGGACTTCGCCCGTAAGTTTACACCGCAGATCTCCCGCTTCATGCATGTGTTGTTGGAAGAACAGAACTACCCATTGGTGTTCCACTGCGCAGGGGGCAAAGACCGCACCGGTTATGTGGCAGCCGTACTGATGTTGTCTCTGGGTTTTTCTGAAGAAGACGTCATGCGCGACTACCTTACCACCAATCTCTACACTTATGATGAACTGAGCAAGTTAGTCGCAGACGGCCCGCATTCTCTCCGCCCGGCTTTCGGTGCACATAAAGAGCAGATCACGGCTGCTCTACAAGCGGTGAAAGAAGACTACGGCAGCTTTGACACCTACCGCCGCGAAGCATTGGGCATTTCTGACGAAGAGCTGGCCCACATCAAAAAGAACCTGCTGGCAGACCCAAGTTAAAGGCCTCTCAGCACCCCTCGTGCTGCCTTCCCCCAACGTTGGCGGCACGAGGTTTTTTTGAAAAACATCCCACCTAGGTCCCATTTGCTTCAAAGAGCACATCCAGCTTAGTCTTCCCTTATATTTTAAGGGGAATTTCATGACTGTATTATCTGCACCAATTGAACACGGATACTTGGGTTTCGCCTCCAATGAAGCTAGAGGCAACTCTCCGATTTATGAGGAATGGGCAACCCATATCGCAAGCTCTCCAGTATTTCACGATTTCCTGATGGCATTGCCCGAAACCAAGCAACAACCTAACCTTCTCTTCGCTGCCATTAGATGGGTAACAGGCCGTGTCCCTGCTGTAGGGGAGCTTGATGAGACGCTGAAGCATCATGGTACAGCAATCAAACATGAGATGATGAACCGCAGCACGCAGACCAATGAAACCGGCCGTTGCGCTGCTCTCCTTCCACTGCTCGCACGCTTGCCTCAACCCGTGGCTCTCATTGAGGTTGGTGCCTCCGCTGGTCTCTGCCTGCTACCAGACTGTTACGCCTACAATTACAACAGTGGTGCACACGTGTTGTCCCCAGCGTCAAATATGCCTGATACACCGGTGTTGCACTGTCTGGTGGAAGGAAATGTCCCATTACCAATTGAACTACCAAAAGTAACCTGGCGTGCCGGACTGGAACTGAACCCATTGAACCTTGAGGATGATGATACAGTTCAATGGCTGCAAACTCTTATCTGGCCGGGTCAGGAAGCTCGCTTACATCGCCTGCGAAAAGCCATCGCCGTCGCCAGACAGAAGCAGCTCCAACTTGTTAAAGGCGATCTTCTCACCGATTTACCTGCTCTGCTGGAGCAAGTCCCAACAGGAACCACACCCGTCGTTTTCCATAGCGCCGTCCTCTACTATGTCCGCGACACGTCTAAGCGCGAAACCTTCGTTGATCTAATGCTCAACTCCAATGCCCACTGGATCTCCAACGAAGCCCCCGGTGTCCTTCCTCTGTTTGCAAAGAAAGTCTCCGCGCCTCCCCCTTCTGGTCGCTTCCTCCTTTGCGAAAATGGAATCCCTCGTGCATGGACTGGACCACACGGACAGTCGATTGAGTGGATCGAGTGACAGCTTCGTTGAGATCCTCGTGCATTAGAGCGCCAATTAGCTCCAATTTATGGGAAAATACGTAAATTCTGGAAAGTTTTCATTTTTGGGCACGTAGTAGTCTGCGCAAAGCGTGAAAACATCGGTGTTTGCCTCGTTGAAATTGGGGTGTGGGAGGCAGCCTGGCATGCTTTGGAGTTAATTGATGCCCCTGCAAAAACTGAGCAAACAAGAGCATAAATGGGCTCATGATATGGCCCGTCATTTAAACCTGAATCTTGCTGAAGAGGGAGGTGAGCAAGAGGGCATACAACAACAGGTTGAGGTGACAAGCGCTCCCGCTGATCCATCAGAAGAACTTGCTGCCATAGAGAAGACAGCCGATGCTCTCTTTGCAAACATGGACTTCGTGAAACACCAAAGCGCAGTCTTCTCACCATTCAAAAAGGCAGGTCAATCCGCTCGCTCAGGTATTGCAAGTGCGAAGAAGGATTTTAAAGGCCGCAAAACTCAAAACGCACAGGCAAGGATCACAAAGGTTAAAGAGAACATCGCCTCTATGGAGCAACTCATTACAATTGCCAAATCTAACCAGATAGGTTTAGAGGCGCAGCTACCTTGGGTGAAAGAAGACCTCGCGCAACTGGCACTCGAGTTACCTATTGTTGACAGCCTTGCCATTGCTAAGAAAATCCCGAGCAAAAAGCACAAGAAATTCCTCAGTCTTGATCAGGAAGCCAACGGCCTGATTAGTGAAGCAGAGACGCTTTGCGCAGACTTTCAGGTGGATGCTGCGAACAAGATCCTGAAGAAACTCAATAAGACGCTTCAGAACTATCAGAAGGAAGTCGATTGGCTGCATGCTCTGCCCGAAGTTACTGGCGTCGGAGCTAGCGAAAACCCACATGTTTCCAAACTCGACAAACTCGACAAACTCGACAAACTTGCTGCTGCATTTATGCGAAAAAAGACTCAGGAGCATAAAGTCGAGCTGGTCAAAGCTGAGCCGGATGAGAAGACGAAGGCTTTTCTTAAGACTTGGAACAGAGAGAACTTCTCTGATCCTTCCGAAAGGCTCGATCTCCAAAAAAGAGGCGGCTGCAAAGCACCCTTCAAGTTCATCGTTCGAACAGGTTCAATGGATGATTTTATCAATCAAAAGGGTTGTTTCTCTGCTCAGGGAGCTGAGTATCTGGAGAACAAGGATGCCATTTGTACGTCTGTCGTGACAGACGAAAAATGCTTTGTTTACGGCGCCTTCGGCGTCATCTTGGATGTCCCGCCACAAAACGTTCTGGTCTCTAGTCCTGATGATCTTATGAGTGAACTCAACATTGGACGCAAAGATAAAAAGGACAGAATGGTCAATGTCACACAAGAGCAAAATGAAAAGCTTCTTGATGTGCCAGACCACGTTCGCAACGGTTACTTGAAGAATGAGCTGGACAGATACCAGTACGACAAACGTCAGCAGAACGTTGATGACTTGATGGACAACACCTACTATGCGCATAACGAAGTGATTGTTTCATCCAAGGACGGCATTCAGCATAAACAAGGTGTAGACGCAACTGAGCCTGTCAAGATCAATGGTATTTTCCTCATAGACGCTGAACCTTCACCCGACACAATTGCGTTTCAGGAATTTGAAGGCAAAAAGGCCCTGACCAAGGAAGAAAAATACCAGATCTTCATGGAACACGCCGAAAAAGTAGCCAAAAACCTCGGCGTACCGATCCTGTTTTTAGATGGTGAGAGCACGATGGCTTAATCAGCTTAGAACAGGTTAACTACTAGATGTTGGCTCTGCCAGCACCCACAGTGCGGTGTAACCTTCCACGAAACGTAATGCACTGCGTCCCAGCATAAGTGGACAAATAAAAAAAAGCCCGACGCGTCTGCACCGGGCTCTTCAATCTTATAAAATCTAGTCAGCTTACTGGCAGAGGCTCTTGCCAACGCAGTTCAGGTCTTCGCAAGCTTCTTTCAGGCGTTCAACAATGCCCAGCTCACCTTCACGCAGCCATTTGCGTGGGTCGTAAGCCTTCTTCGTTGGGGCACCAGTTTCCGGGTCGATCTGGTATTTGAAAGCATTTGCGTTTGCTTCCACGTACGCACCAACCTTTTCAGAGAAGGCGAACTGTGTATCGGTGTCGATGTTCATCTTGAACACGCCGTAGTTCAGGCTCTCTGTGATCTTGGATTTCTCAGAACCGGATCCACCGTGGAACACAAGTGCCAGCGGGTTTGCACCAAGGCTGTGAGTTTCGCTGACCAGCTTCTGGCTTTCACGCAGAATTTCAGGGCGCAGCTTCACGTTGCCTGGCTTGTAAACACCGTGCACGTTTCCGAAGGACGCAGCAACGGAGAAATGGCCAAGCGGGTTCAGACGGTCATAAGCCTGCAGAACATCTTCAGGCTGGGTGTAGAGCTTCGGATTGTCTGCACCGATGTCATCATCAGAACCGATACCGTCTTCTTCGCCACCAGTCACGCCCAGCTCAATCTCAAGGCTCATTTCCAGCGGAGCCATCATCTTCAGCAGGCGTTCGCTTTCAGACAGGTTAAACTCGATGTCTTCTGCAGAAAGATCCAGCATGTGAGAGGAGAACAGTGGCTTGCCATTTGCCTTGTAGAATGCTTCACCGTGTTTGATGAGCTCTTCCAGCCAAGGGATCAGGCTCTTGTCTGCATGGTCGGTGTGCAACACAACGCCAACACCGTAATGCTCTGCCAGAAGGTGCACGTGCTGAGCTGCAGCAACTGCCCCAAGCACTTTTGCCTGGAAGCTGTCCTTGATGCCTTTACCGGCATAGAACTGCGCACCACCGTTGGAGAGCTGAACGATAATATCTGTATTGTTTGCAGCTGCTGCTTCAAGAACTGCGTTGATGGAGTCCGTTCCAACAACGTTGACCGCAGGCAAGGCGAACTTACCTTCGCGGCATGCTTCAATCAGGGTTTTATAGTCTTCACCAAAGATGACGCCCGGCTTGAGCTTTCCCATTTTTATAGGCTCCTGTGTAACAGCAGATAGGGGAGACAAAGTGCCTCACACTGTGAACTGGCAACAAAGCCGGACCATGGCCTTGGCCAGTTGCCGCGCACACTACTCAGCAATACGCAGAACTACAACATTTGTAAGGGCATTCTGAGGAATTTAATGGATTTAAGAGGCAAATCACTGGCCTTAAGCAGTATTTCCCGTCATGCAGAATTTGTGTTTTTCACAAGCAGCACCGGGAACCACAATCCCTGCGCAAGGTTCGGTGACGACCTAGGGGAATCAGAGGATGGACTGACCTGCCATCACACGAGCACTCAAGCCAATCGGCATGGACTGGGTATCACCTGCCAGAACCTCTAAAACAGGTCTGAGTTCAATAGCAGACCCATAGCGGCGCAAATGGGTGGAAAGCTCCATCAGGAGCGCCAGATCTGTCGAGACAAGCGTACCAGCCCCACAGGAGCGCACCGCATGCAGCAAACCGCTCAAATCACCTGGACCCAGTTCAGGGGAGATCGTTCCCTCTGGAGCGCCTTTGACCTGGGAAGCGCAGATCTGCGGCAGGTCAACAACGCCCACTTGCTCCATCTGACCCAGCAGAGTGCGGGAAGCGACCTGACTGCCAAATAGATTTGGCGCGTCTGACACATCCAGAAACGCGACCTTACCTGCAAAGCCTTGCAAGCTCTGCCCAAACTCCGGCGCAGCCAGCAACAGATCAGAGACTTCAAAACACTTACGCGTAAACTTGGCGGTGATCTTCATGAGTTCTTCAGACTGCTCGGAAAGCAGCGGCGCGTAGGCCCGTTCAAACACCTTGGCACAAAAAGGAGAAAGCACAGCCACATAGTCATAATGACCAAACTGAGAAATCACCTCCTTCGCCATATCTCGCGCATCCTCCAGCTCATTGGAACGCAGCGACACAAGCCCGCAACAACTCTGAATGCTGGGCGCTTCAACCTCATAACCAGCTCTGTCGAGCAAATGAACTGCAGCTTTTATGAGAGACGGGCGAAAGAGATTGGTAGTGCAGGAAACAAACAATCCGACCCGGGCATCCTTCTTGTATTTGGGGCGTCTTGGTCGGGCCATAAGAGGAGAAGTCCTGCAGTTTCTGAGCAATGCATAAATGAAATCGCTACAACCTGCCTGCCACAATTCAAAGGGGACTTCAATGCTTTATCAGGCGTCGGGTACGGAGCCTATAGTATACATCTTGTGCCTATGTGCATTTTCTGTGCGTACTTGCTAAGAAAAAACTAATGGTTATCTTCCGGTCAGAACATCACTTAAATAAGAAACTGGAAAATGAGCATGAACCTGAAAGACGTCGCGCTGAGCCGCTATTCCACCAAGGAATTTGATCCATCAAAGCAGATTTCCGCAGAGCAGTTTGATCATATTAAATCCCTGCTTCGCTTCAGCCCATCAAGTGTGAACTCACAACCTTGGCACTTTATTATTGCAGACACCCCAGAAGGACGTGAGCGCGTTTCAAAGGGAACGCAGGGCATGTTCTCCTTCAATAACGGTAAGGTGCTCAACTCCTCCCATGTCATCGTCTTTTGCGTAAGAACGGACATCTCTGATAAGTATCTGGACCGCCTGCTGGAAGCCGAAGAACAAGACAAACGCTTCGCTGACCCAGCTGTAAAAGAGACAGTCAAAGCAGGCCGTGCCACCTTTGTGGGTATTCATCGCGACCAGCTCAAAGACGCTGACCATTGGATGGAAAAACAGGTCTACCTCAACATGGGAACCATCCTTTTGGGCGCAGGCGCGCTGGGGATTGATGCTGTGCCGATTGAGGGTGTGGACGTTGACGCGCTTAACGAAGAGTTTGGCCTTCAGGAAAAAGGCTACCGCGCAGTTGCTCTGATTGCCCTGGGTCACCGTCATGAAAGCGACTTCAACGCCGCCCTCCCCAAATCCCGTCTACCGGAAGGCGAAATCTTCACAGAACTGGCTTAATCAGTTCTACAGCTGACGCAAAAGGGGATGCTCCGCGCATCCCTTTTTACATGAAATGACCGAGTTTTATTCTGCATTTTGACTGTACTAAACTACAATCAAAAGCAGGCGCACAAAGTCACCTCAATTGCCTGCCATCAAAAGATGAGGGAATCGAAAAACATATATACTTAGAAAGAGTTGAATGATGATCAGGCCGTATCAGGAAGCAGACCTTCCAGCTGTGCTAGACATTTACGCGAAGTCCAAACTTGATGAGTTTGCCTATGAAGATAAGCGGTTTGAATTACTTCCGCTTGATCAGGACCCCAAGCGGTATACGAGTCTAATCACGTCGCAAATCTCAGTTTATGAAGAAGAGAAAATGCTGGCTTATGCAGCTCAGGACGGAGCTGATCTCAGGTCATTGTTCGTCCACCCGCAAGGCAGAGGCAAGGGCATCGGTAGAACGCTCATGCAACACATGCTGGAGAGGACTGAGGGGGAGGCAACTCTCTATGTCGCTAAATCCAACCTGCCGGCCAAGCGGCTCTATGAGCAATTTGGTTTTGTCATTACCAGCGAGTTCATGACCGATTATAACGGCATTCCGATCCTTGCAAACAAGATGGTGCGCAAGGCTTAAGCCACTCACCAACATAGCAGCAATAAAAAAGGGCCGCAGAACTGCGACCCCCGATCTTTAGAATCTCTGGAATCCAATTATTTCTTGGAGCCGTCTTTATTGAACTGAGCGAGGTACGCGATAACGTCCTGACGCTGAGTTTCTTTCTTAAGACCAGCGAAAGCCATCTTACCTTTCGGGATAACTTTCTTCGGTTTTGTAAGGTATGCGTCCAGGGTAGCTGCGTCCCAAGCTTTACCTTCTTCTTTACCTGCCAGAAGAGGCTTGGAATACTTGTAGCCTTCGACTTCACCCCAACCAGCATCGATGATGCCGTTGAGTTTAGGTCCTACCTTGTTCTTGGCTTTTTCACCAACAGCATGACAAGCCTTACATTTTTTGAAAACTTTTGCGCCCTTAGCAACATCGCCTTCAGCGAATGCCGCACCGGAACTCAACAGCAATGCAAGCGCTGCAACGACGCCAAACTGCTTCATATTTTATCCTTCCCACTATATCCTAAGAGATAACCGCGAATAGAGAACAACATAGTCTAACTCATGGGGTAGTTCCCACAGATTCGACGTTACCTTCGTATATATTGTTACGGCATATTGTCGCGGACGGAATTGATCATAAGCATAAACGACTGAAAATAACTTGCTTTGAGTCAAACTCACCAAAAACTGAAGCCGTTGTTTTGTGGGCGACAATAGACTTAATGCGGCTTTTATCTTTGCAAAAATTATGAGAGTCTCAGCTATTGTATTCAGTAAGTACGGTTGGGTTGGTGGCTTGGAAATATAGTTTCAAACCACAACTCAGGAGGGAGGCCTGATGGCAGCGATCGCAATGCCAAAACCGTCACAGGAAACACTAAAAAAGCGCTCCAAAATCGTCGCTGATTTGCAAAAAATCGTGCGTGGAGAAGGTGTTATCTGCGATGAGATCGAGATGCGTCCCTATGAGACGGATGCCTTGACGGCATACCGCCAGCTGCCGCTTGTGGTGGTCTTGCCTGAGACCGTAGATCAGGTCTCGCAAGTGCTCAAGTACTGCTATGACAATAATGTAAAAGTGGTGCCTCGTGGTGCCGGAACTTCCCTGTCAGGTGGTGCATTGCCGTTGGAAGACGGCGTTTTGCTGTCCATGATGAAATTTAATCGGATTTTGGAAATAGATCTGGAAAACCGGGCAGTTGTGACCCAGCCGGGTGTAACCAACCTGGGGATTACGACGGCTGTACAGCAGGATGGCTTCTATTATGCTCCTGATCCGTCCTCCCAAATCGCCTGTTCCATTGGCGGTAATATCGCAGAAAACTCCGGCGGCGTGCACTCCCTCAAATACGGTTTGACCACCAACAACCTGTTGGGACTGGAAATTGTCCTTATTACCGGAGAGGTGATCCGCCTCGGCGGCAAACATCTGGATTCTGAGGCCTACGACTTGATGGCCCTGCTCACAGGCTCCGAAGGATTGCTCGCAGTTGTCACTGAAGTCACTGTCCGCGTACTACAAAAACCGGAAACAGCCCGTGCAGCACTCATCGGCTTCCCAACCTCAGAGGAAGCTGGCAAGTGCGTTGCTGAAATCATCGGAGCGGGCATCATCCCCGGTGGCATGGAACTCATGGACAAGCTCGCAATTGATGCTGCCGAGGACTTCGTACATGCCGGATATCCGTTGGATGTTGACGCCCTCATGATCGTGGAACTGGACGGCCCTGAAGCTGAAGTTGATGACTTGCTCAAGCGCGTCAGCGCAATCGCGGAAAAGAATGGCTCATCTTACTTGCGCGTCTCTCAGTCAGAAGAAGAGCGCAACACATTTTGGGCAGGGCGCAAGGCTGCCTTCCCTGCAGTTGGTCGCATCTCGCCGGACTATTTGTGCATGGATGGCACCATTCCGCGCGCAGCTCTGCCACAAGTCCTGCAGGAAATGCAGGAGCTGAGCGAAAAACACGGATTACGCGTCGCTAACGTGTTCCATGCAGGTGACGGAAACTTGCATCCACTCATCCTTTATGATGCCAACAAGCCGGGCGAACTGGCCGCAGCTGAAGCCTTTGGCGCAGACATCCTGCGTCTTTGCGTAAAAGTAGGCGGCGTCCTCACAGGGGAACATGGTGTCGGCATTGAGAAACGCGATCTCATGCCAGAAATGTACTCTGAGGATGACCTGAAACAGCAGCAACGCGTGAAGTGTGCGTTTGATGAAAAGCAGCTTCTCAATCCGGGCAAGGTGTTCCCGGTCCTGCACCGTTGTGCAGAACTCGGCTTCATGCACGTTCATCAGGGCCAACTGCCATTCCCGGATATTCCACGCTTTTAGAGCGTGATCCTAAGACAAGAGAACAGGACGAAACCATGGGAGAGGGTTTCCACCCAACAACAGCTGACGAGCTGGAGGCGGTCGTCAAATGGGCCGCCGCCGAGCGAACTCCGCTGGAAATAATCGGCAGCGGCTCCAAGTGCAACTGGGGCAGGGCGGTGCAGTCCGCGCATACTTTGCGCGTTGACGGCATCTCCGGCGTGATCGACTATGAGCCGGCAGAACTTGTGCTCACTGTGAAGGCAGGCACGCCACTGACGGACGTTCAGACCCTCTTGAAGGAGCACAATCAGGAACTCCCATTTGAACCAGCAGACCTAAGTGCAGTTCTGGGTGGCCCAAATCAGGCAGGCACCATTGGCGGTGTGCTGGCAACAAACCTGTCTGGTCCGCGCCGTCTCAAAGCGGGTGCAGCACGCGACCATGTACTTGGTCTGGAAGCTGTTTCTGGCCGTGGCGAGATCTTCAAGGCAGGCGGACGCGTGGTGAAAAACGTGACGGGTTACGATCTGTCCCGGGGCTTCTGCTCCTCCTGGGGTACTCTTGCTGTTGCCACAAGTTTCTCCATCAAAGTTCTCCCTCGAGCAGCCAAAGAATGCACCTTTGTATTGCTGGGCC
>NZ_LMCJ01000057.1:225438-254803 GCF_001623085.1 Pseudovibrio sp. W74 | reverse complement strand
CCGCAAGAAGCATCCAGTGCCATGTCAGAGGCGATGGGGTCTTCCGCAGAGGTTTCCTCCGCAGCTCATCTGCCCAAAGGTTTCTGCCCACTCTCACAAGAACACTCCATCACTTTGCTCAGATTGGAAGGCATTCCAGTTTCCATCGACTACCGCTTGAACAAACTGCGCAGCATCCTGAAGCGCTTTCCATCGCAAGAGCTCATCGAAGGTCAGGCCTCCCGCAAAACATGGGGTGATCTACGTGACCTCATTCCGTTCGCCGGAAGTGACAAGCCGCTCTGGAAGCTCTCAGTAAGTCCGACTGCTGGTCAACAGATGATTGCCGAGCTGGAAAAGCGCTTTGCAATCCGTTGGATGATGGACTGGGCAGGCGGTCTGGTCTGGGTGGAGATGCAAGGCGAAGAGCCTCACGATGTTCCGCTCCGTCGTCTGATTGCTGAAAATGGTGGTGGTCACGCTACGCTCCTGCGCGCAAGTGCTGAGCTGCGTACGAGCGTGGATGTGTTCCAGCCCTTGCCGGAGACATTGATGGGGCTTTCTAAGCGCTTGAAAGCTCAGTTCGATCCGCACAACATCCTCAACCCGGGCCGAATGTACGCGGGGATCTAGGTCATGCAAACCAACTTCACACCAGAGCAACTCAAAGACAGCGCCACAGCAGTTTCCGAACAGATCCTGCGCAAATGCGTGCACTGCGGATTTTGTACCGCAACGTGCCCAACCTTCGCGCTGCTGGGAGATGAGCTGGACAGTCCACGTGGCCGCATCTACCTCATCAAAGAGATGCTGGAAAATAACCGCCCTGCGGATGCCAAAACCGTCAAGCATATCGACCGCTGCCTGTCCTGTTTGTCTTGCATGACCACATGCCCTTCGGGTGTGAACTACATGCATCTTGTAGATCACGCTCGCATCCATATCGAACGCACTTACAAACGTCCGTTACAAGACCGGATGCTCAGAGCAGTGCTACAGGCCATTCTGCCCAAACCGGGCCGTTTCCGTCTTGCAATCGCAGCCGCCTTCTATGGTCGCCCATTTGCTGGGCTCATGAAGAAATGCGGTGGTACGCTTGCAAAGCTGGGTACCCTGCTGGCGCTGGCTCCGACCAAATCAGCAATGCCTTCTCAGTTCGCAGGACAGGAAACCGTTGCCCCGAAAGTGCAGAAGAAGGGCCGCGTCGCCATCCTGAAAGGTTGCGCACAAAGTGTCCTTGCTCCGTCGATTAATGATGCAGCGACCCGCTTACTTACCCGCATCGGCTATGAAGTGGTCTTCCCAAAAGGCGAGGGCTGCTGTGGTGCGCTTGTTCATCACATGGGCAAGGAAGAAGCCTCTAACGAACAGGCTAAAACTAACATTGATGCATGGATGAGAGAGATGGAAGGTGAGGGGCTAGATGCCGTTATCATCACCGCGTCAGGCTGCGGGACCACCATCAAAGATTATGGCTTCATGCTGCGCGATGACCCGCAATATGCGGCGAAAGCTCAACAAATCTCGCAGATGTCCAAGGATATTGTTGAGTTTCTGATTGAACAGGACTTAGGCGAAGCACAGCCGCACGAAAAGCTGACCATCGCCTACCACTCTGCCTGCTCCATGCAGCATGGCCAGAAGATCACTTGGCAACCGAAGAAGCTGCTGCAAAATGCTGGCTTTACAGTCAAAGAACCTCTGGAAGGGCACCTCTGCTGTGGCTCGGCTGGTACCTACAACATCATGCAACCCAAAATTGCCACTGCTCTGCGAGACCGCAAAGTAAGCAATCTAGAAGCAACCCAGCCAGACCTTGTCGCCACCGGCAACATCGGCTGCATCACCCAAATCTCCAGCGGCACCCAAATCCCGGTCATCCATAGCATCGAGCTTCTGGATTGGGCCTATGGCGGTCCAAAGCCGATGCTGCTGGATAAGGCGTAAGTATGCTGCTTTACACAAATCCCTCTCAAATAAGATTGAGAGGGATTCGGAGGTTATACGCCTCCTCCACGACGCATAACGTTCTCCTGATGAGCTTTCTCATCATCAGCATATTGCTTCCGAATATGTGAGAGATCGCCGACAGGTGTATTAGGGTTTGCTGGGTTTGTTGGCTTAAGCTCAACGAGAACTGGGTTCGGCTTGTGATTGAGCATCGCACCGGTATACGCGTCCACACCTACGCCAATCACACCTCCGATCAGGGCATTGCCTGCCATAGCTGCTGCACCGCTTCCTGCAACTTCAGTGGTGACATGTACTTTCTGCGTTTTATAACCTTCTTTGGAAACGGTGACGTTGAACTTTTCTTTGCGTGAAACCTTGAGTGTACAAGGCGAGGAACTGCAGGTCATCCCTATGTCCGTCGAGATCTGTGCATCCTCTGGAGAGGTATAGATTTTGACTTTTTCACTCATACCGCGTGTGACACTGGCGCACCCTGAAAGGACAAAACCTGCTGAAATAAATGACGCAAACAAAAATGTAGTCTTCATCTCAAAATTCCCGCCTTAGAAAACTGAACCGATACCCTCGGCATCGTGGGGGACATGCAACGGTGAAAAATTTGATTCCCAATGCATTTATGAGTCTGATTTTGTGCCTTTCGCAGCTTCAGGCAATTCCTGAAAATGAATATGTTAAACTGATGGTTTTAGGGGTAAAAATCTATTGAGTTCAAACCCACCCTCAATCTCGTGGATTAATTGCAGAACGGCTCAAACACTGACAGTCTAAAACCCCAAAGTTGCGTGAGCTTAATTGAGATCGACATCCAAAATGCAGTCGTACTGCTGTTCATCCAAACGCAGACTAATTGGTTGGGGTGAGGAGTGAGCTACATGATGCCTTCTGCCATTTACTCAGCGAGAATATGCTCATCGGAGTGAATTATGCAGCTGACTTTCCCGCCAAGTTCACCTTCTATTTGTCGTAGCTCCGCTGCAATTTCTGGTGGGATCTGATCTTCGTCAATCGTTGGAGGCGGAACAGCGATGACTTGGGTATGCCAATCTCCGGCAAACACCAAACCAGTCTCATGCGCAAGCAACAACAAGCTCAGCATACTGGCGAAACAGCCAAGCAGGATGGCTGCAAGCGTATACCGGTTGAGTGATGGTCCTTGATCTTTCAGGCAGTCCTCCAGAACACCGCGGATCTGGGTGATGTCTTCAGAGTTCAAAGGCTCATCCAACAGCTCAATGGGTGAGCGTTCCTCGCTCGTGTGTTGTGAGGGAGAGGTGTTGCTCTCTTCATCAACTCCGTCAACAACGGGTCGTAGACACTCAAAAACAGGTACATAGCCCATGTCTGGCAACCGGATCTGCATGTGATGGGCATCAGGGTGTGCGTCGTTGTAACCACGCAGAAGAGACCGCAAGCGCGAGATGTTGACCCGCACAATTGGGTTTTCACGCGGATTAAACCCCTCAGGTAAATTGAAGACCCTCTGTCCAATAACTTGCTCTTTGAGGTCTTCTTCCTGTTTGGAGAGTTTACGCTCGACGAGAAATGTCAGGAGGGCAGTTAGTTTCGGGCTTCGCCTGAAGTTGGGGCTGGACAAAATACTGGAAAGAGTTGCAACCACTTCGTCCTTGCTGATGACTAGTCCATTCTTCTTGGCACACATACGCGGCACTCCCAAAACACACAGATGTGGCCTGGGGGAAAAGTCCCTCAATCAGATGGTCAGCAACGGCACATTCACATAATAAGCCTGTTTAAAGACAGACCTTTATTTTTTGATGCTTTGCCGTTGTCTGGGGTGCGGCAAGCAACTTGAAGTTGTTGCCTTATCATAGGTTCCTGTACCCAAGATTGCAACAAACGTGCATGCCTAGCGCACATAGACCTTTGCGCCAACCGGAACCATATTATACAGCTCCGCCACATCTTCGTTTCTCATACGAATACAGCCGGAAGAAACCGCTTGGCCAATCGTCCATGGTTCATTCGACCCATGAATACGGTAAAGCGTTGAACCCAGATAAAGTGCACGCGCGCCCAATGGGTTACGCGGTCCGCCCGGCATGTAACGGGGAAGGCTTGGTTGCCGTTTCAGCATCTCAGCAGGTGGCCTCCAGTCTGGCCACTCGCGCTTACGGGTGACTTTGTGAACGCCAGCCCATTCAAAACCTGGACGGCCAACGCCTACGCCATAACGGCGGGCCTTGCCATTGCTTTGCACCAGGTAAAGATATCGTGATGTCGTATCGATCACGACAGATCCGGGTGAATACGAGGTGTTGTAGCTCACAGTTGTCGGCAAGAATTGTTTGGGAACACGGCGATCGTACCGCTTTGATGTCGTACGCGGCCGTCTTGCTTGTTTTGCAGATCCACGAAGGTTCTGGACAGCCTTGGCTTGGGATCGCGGGATTTGCACAACCCACGGATTTGCAAGATCAGGGCTAAGGACAAGTGGAGGTGCAGAGGCGCGCGGCTTGTACTCTGCTTGCGCAGCAGTACCAAACGCACAAACTAAGCTACCCACGCCGAACAAAGTAACAAACCAGTTTGCTTTACTTTTTGCCGTTGCTCCAAACATTCCACACTCCTCTGGACCTTGCCAATGACCCGATGCCCTCGGGGAAAACTAGGAGTTGCAGTTCTAATAATTGTTAAAAATAACAATGTAATTAATGCTAGTTCAAACTAAGGTTAACCAATTGTTACTGGGTTATGCGGCCAATCGTCGAATTTATCCTTAAAAATCAATGCTGATAAATCTAAGGTAATAATTAACACTCTAAGAAGTATGTGAGTAGTGACCGGCGTGCAGGAGTGCGAATCGTGCCCATCTTACTTATGGGTGCATGGACGCGTCTTGTGACCGGGATTGCTATTTAAAACCTGTAATTGAGAGCCTGTCTTCGTAAGCCTGTGCCAGTTTGCGAAGAAAGGGCGGAAAACAAAAGAGGGTGCATCGCCGGACAGGAGTAGCGACGGTGTGGTCCTCATTAGGAAGCGTATTAGCTTCATGAGTTCGGGGTTGGGATGTCAGTTGTAAGAAAAACCTTTCGTGCAGAGGCTCAGTTCGGAGTGCGTAGCAAACGCACCGAAGTAAGCACTCCGATTCAGGACAATGGTGAAGAGTTGCGTCACCAGCAGATCATGGAAGAAATTGCCAGCTTGAAAGAGTTGGTGGGATCTCCTGCAACTGACCCACAAGAACTGTCCCGACGCGTCGCAGAAGAACTGCGTGAGGAAATCGGCGAGGCCGCAAAGCTCAAGGGTGAGCTGGATGCGATTTATCAGGCAATCGCTGAAACCAAGAATGAAATTGCTGCTCTTCACAACAAGGCCAGCGTCGACAATGACGAGCGTGGCCGCGTGACATTGGAGCTGGGCGCGATTGTATCCGGCACCGAAGGAGCAACTGAGCAGATCCTGACCGCAGCTGAGGTCATCGACCAGAGCGCAGCAACCGTCATGCCAATGGTCCCAAGCGAGCATGAAGGCCTTGTCACTGATATTCACGAGCAGGTTGTGTCGATCTTTGAAGCCTGTAACTTCCAGGATTTGACTGGACAGCGCATCAGCAAGGTGGTGAACACCTTGTCATTCGTCGAAGAGCGCATCATCCGTATGATTGAGATCTGGGGTGGTATTGAAAGCTTCAAGGAGATCAGTGATCGTATTGCCTCTGATAAAGAGGGCGATGATTCCGCACTACTTCATGGTCCGGCTTTGGATGTGGAAGCTGGTACCGTGACGCAGGATGACATTGACGCTTTGTTCGATTGATCTGTCCGAAAAGTGATATGCAGATGGCTTGCTATTTTGGCAAGCCAATGCTTTATAAGAGAACATAACATAAACATTTTGAGCGGGTTAGTGAGGGTGACTGATGGCCGCCCAACAAGAACCTGCAAAGACGATTGACCAAGAAGGGCAAGGCAATGGACCAGAACTCAACACCGATTGCTGAAGGACTGATCCGCGGAGAAGATGGCAAAGACCGCTGCTGGTGGCATGGGGGAGATCCATTCTATCAGGCCTATCATGACGATGAGTGGGGGCATCCGGTCACCAACGACATCCGCCTCTTTGAAAAGATCTGCCTAGAAGGATTCCAGTCCGGTCTGTCCTGGATCACTATCCTGCGCAAACGCGAGAATTTCCGCGCTGGCTTTGCAGGTTTTGATTTTGAGAAGGTCGCAAAGTTCACACAAAATGACATTGAGCGCCTTGTTCAGGATGCCGGCATCATCCGCCACCGCGGCAAGATCAATTCCACCATCAACAACGCCAATCGTGCACTGGAAATGCGTGAGGAGTTCGGTTCGCTCGCAGCTTACTTCTGGAAGTGGGAACCAACTCCGGATCAACGCCCTGAGGTCTGTGACTACGCCAACCTGAAGACGCTCGGCAAAACCGAAATCTCCACGGCCATCTCCAAAGATCTCAAAAAACGCGGCTGGTCCTTCGTCGGCCCAACCACCGTCTACGCTTTCATGCAAGCTATGGGCATGGTCAATGACCACCTCGAAGGCTGCTGCTGCCGGGACATCGTTGAGGCCAAGCGCGGGGCTCTGGTGCGCCCTGTGAAGAGCTAGCAGAAGTTCTGCCCAAATGGATGACGAGGTGAGGGGGGCTTAATGCTCCAATCACCTCGTGCTCTTGCTATGCAGTTTCAGCCGGACGCTCAAAGGTGCCTTGAGGTGGAAGGATCGCAAGAACAAGCGTTTCGCGATGCTCAAAGCCACAACGCCGATAGATCCGGCCTGCCGGGCCGTCACTATGAGCTTGTAAGACAGGTATGGTAGCAGGTGCCTGCGCCTTAGCCCAATCGACACCAGCGGTAACGAGAGCCGCACATATGCCCCGCCTGCGATGGCTGGGCCGTGTCTCAACTTCCTGAAAACGCGAAACAGCTGCATCGGTATAGATACCCAGATCTGCAACCAAGAGATCCCCATCAAAGGCACCAAACCAGTTCGCCAGTCCTGCTTTAACCTGGCGGCGACGGCTCTCAAAGCGTCTCTGCACATAGGTCCCGAAACTGTCACGGTCATAGCCCAGATCAACAGCAGTGTCGATTTGAAGCGCGATGACTTGCTCCCAGTCTTCATCAGTCTGAACAGGACGGATTACGATCCCATCCGGCACCGGAGCACGGTTCAAAGGCCCGGTCAGGCTTAGCACATCGATTTGTTCCAACTTGTATCCAAGATCAGATAAAGCCGTATGTGCTGGCCTAATCTTCATGTCAGGCGTATCCCAACCGAACATTGTGTGTGCAGCGTCTGGAAGGTCCTTACGAAACTGAGCAATCTGCTTTTCTGGTTCAACCTTGTCACCCCGGAAGAACACCATGTTGCCAGCCCAGTAATGAGGCTCTTCTGGTATGCGCACAATGATCCGGTCTGGATGAACCTCAACCTCACTAACGCTCCGTTCCACAAGAAGATCACTGCGTACCCCCAGCGTCTTCGCTATTTCTTGCTCGTTGCCCACACCGCGTCCTTCAAGTCATCCTGCTTTCAATCAGCATGAAGCTATTGAAATAACTCAACGTCCACAAGAGCAAGACACCCCATCAAAGCAGAACCAAGCGTCCTATCACTCATCCGCTACTGTCAAACATGAGATCAGCAGAGCGAAATACAAAAAAGCCCCGGCGAATACACGCCGAGGCCTCATATTGGTCTAGTCACCCATCACTTAAACGAATGCAAAATCGTCAGCATGAAGATCAGTGATTGAGACATTCTGAAGAGTTACAGAGTTGTCATCATCAAGCTGGATGACAGTATCAGTTCCAACGTCACTTGCTGCCGCAATCACATCCTCAAAGTTCCCAAAGGTACCTTCGCTGAAGTGGATGGTGTCTTCGGAACCTGCGCCTGCGGTGAAGTCTGTGATGGTGTCATGTTCGAAGTTCTCTTCAAACAAGAAAATGTCATTACCATCTCCCCCAGTGATGGTGTCATCGCCGCCGTAGCCCCAGAGCTTGTTGTTGCCTGTGTCCCCAATGATAGTGTCACTGAATTCGTCGCTTCCCATAACGTTTTCAATGGAGACATAGGTATCGCCAGCAGCATCACCTGCGTTGTTGGCCTGATCAGCAAGATCTACTGTAACAGCCGACTTTGACCAGCGATAACGTACGGTATCATTACCGGTGCCGCCATTGAGGTAATCAGAACCAGAGCCATAAGCATTCAGCCAGTCATCGCCGCCGCCACCGTCCAGATGATCATCTCCATCAAGGCCAAAAAGACCGTTGTTGTTATCATCTCCAATGATTACATCGTCATAACTTGTGCCGAAAACCTGACTGATGTTCGTAAGTTGATCGCCTTCAGCATCACCCCCGGACATCTGGCCAGTCGCAAGATTGATTGAAACGGCCTCCGAAGAATTGTTGTACCTGATGGCATTGCGGCCACCGCCACCATCGATTACGTCAACGCCAGTACTGCCGTAAATTTCTTCGTCGGCATTAGATCCAACAAATATGTCGTCATCATCAGTACCAAAGTACCTGAGACTTCCATCTTCATGGACTTCAAATTTTGGCAGTGTCGTGCCATCTGCAAACACTAGTTGGTCTGCTTGGACTGGGGTGCCTACACCATTCTCGATTGTCAGAACATCAGCAATCTCATCCAGTGGCTGTTCTGGGTTTTCTGGATCAATAAGGTAAATCTTCAGATCTTTATTATCGGGCCCACCGGCAGTAATCCTGATATCATCCAGTGAAATGCCGGCACCAAAATTCACATTACTGCTGCCCAATGCTTCAGTAATGGTGTCTTTGTCGTAGCCCCTGTTGAAGAAATAGGTATTTCGACCCAAACCACCTGATAAAGTGTCGTTGCCTGTGCCACCATCCAGGTAATCATCGCCTTCTCCACCGATAAGACTGTCATTCCCGGCTTCTCCTAAGAGAGTGTTGTTGCCAAATGCCATGTGTATAGTGTCGTTGCCTCCACCAGCACGGATGATGTCATCTTCTGGACTATTGTTAGAAAAATTGTCGTCGTAGTTTCCGAACTGGTATTCCATGGCTAGTATCCTCAAGTTTCATAAACATTTATAAATATGCAAATTGCATATATAATTTATACACTTTTTGATTGCGCATGGCTGACCAGAGGATATTTTGAATGTATCCATTGAAAGTCCTGACTATTTCATGGCGACCTATACTTACTCATCTCGCGTAGTGTAGGTGACTGTAGCCCACCATAATACTCATAACGACCGACCCGAGAGATTGTGGACTTATTGACGATACAGGATCAAATCATGGCCCTAAGGTAGTGCTATGAAAAAGCCCCGGCACCAAGGCGCCGAGGCTCGAAAGATGAATGCTTATTTTATCCGTTAGGATACAAACGCAAAGTCATCAGCATGTAAATGCGAAACGTCGACATGCTGGAGAGTGATTGAGTTGTCTTCATCAAGTTGAATGACGGTATCAAGGCCATCCTGACGAGCAGCAGACATCACATCCTCGAAGCTCTCAAACACACCATCTGTGAACTGTATGGTGTCACGAGAGCCTTCGCCGAAATGAAAATCGATGAGTGTGTCATTTCCGAAATTCTCTCCGAATATGATTGTGTCATCCCCATAACCACTGGTGATAATGTCGTTTCCAGCTCCACCAGTGATCTGATTATCACCTTCGACGCTATCAATGACATCATCTCCGCCAAGGCCGTTAATGACGTCATCGCCATTCGTACCCCAAAGGATTTCACTTTCATCACTTGCATTTTCCAGAAGCTTCTGGTGGATGTCTTCCCAATTCCAGACAGTGCCGTCTGCAAACTGAATCTCACCAAACTGCAGTTTGCCTGGAGTATCGGTGAATGCAGTCGTTATGACGATGCTACCACCATCCTTGAAGGTGTATTGCAGGCCAGACCAGTTGCTTTGGGTATTACCCTGACGCTCAATCATGACTTCATCCGGTGAAATACCTTCACCAAAGACAATCTTGCTGTGTGGGTTCAGCACGCTAGCTGTACGGATAGTGTCATTTCCATCTCCAAGGTCATAATGGAATGAAACTTCGCCGCCGATATACTCAAGGACGTCATCCCCAGATCCACCTTCAACTTTTACAAAGTTAGACAGCGTTGGTGATGGAAGCGTGTAGAACTTATCGTTTCCAGCTCCGCCGATAAGCGTGCTATCCCCGTCATGGTAGGCCGAAATGACATCATCGCCATCACCTCCGTCAAGGGTGTCATTACCAGGGCCGCCGCTCAGCTGATCATTACCGGCACCCCCTTTGAGGATGTCATCACCCTCTCCACCGGAGAGATAATCGTTGCCTTCTCCGCCAAAGATTTGATCATCTCCGGCACCGCCGTTGATGTCGTCATCACCGGATTCTCCGGAAATATGATCATTTCCATCGCCTCCGCTGAGTATATCCTTGCCATCTCCTCCTTTGATGGTGTCGTTTCCGTCTCCGGCAAAAATGAAATCTCTTCCAGCACCACCATCGATTACATCATCGCCTGCAAGGCCTTTGATAATATCACCGTCAACCGTACCGTTGATGGTGTCATTACCTTCGGTCGCTCCGTGATCTACAGCGTGAGCTGCAGCACTGTCGATGAGTTTTTGGTTGACGTCGTCCCAGGTCCAGACTGTTCCGTCAAGAAATTGAATTTCGCTAAATAACAGTTTTTCAGATGATTGGAAGAAGCCGTCTTCCAGAAGCAATGTGCCACCATCGCTAAAGGTAAACTCAATCGAGTCACTTCCCGCATGCCTCAATAGGACTTCATCAGGCTTCGCGCCCACAATCATGAGCTTATTGTTAGGTCCAGCAAGTCCACCTGCGCGAATGATGTCATCACCACTGCCGACTCCATAATCAACTGTGATATCGCCACCAAAGTAATGGATGGTGTCATCACCATTTCCGCCATTTAAGATTGATGAGCCCTGTATGTGATAGAGGGTGTCATCGCCATTACCGCCATGAAGCTGGGCACTTCCTGTACCGTTGGCTGTGAGAACATCGTCACCATCACCACCGTCAAGGTAGTCATCTCCCTTGCCGGAACTGAGTTGATCATTCCCTGCGCCACCTTTGAGGTCGTCGTTTCCATCTCCCCCAGAGAGGGTATCATCGCCCGCTTCACCGTAAATGGTGTCATCTCCGCCCATGCCATCAATGATGTCATTACCGGAGGTTCCTCCAACAACGTCGTTCCCATCGCCGATGTGCTCTTGAAGTTTCTGGTTGATGTTCTCCCAGTTCCAGACAGTGCCATCAGCAAACTCGATCTCACCGAAATCAGAGCGCAAAGTATATCGGTCCATGACTTCACCCAGGAGCAAAGTCCCACCATCTTTAAAGGTTAAGAGAAGACTGGTTGAACTCACTGACGTTCGTGTGACAACAACCTCGTCAGGCGAAATACCTTCGCCAAGAACCAATTTGTGATTTTCATCCTTCAGTTTTTCAGGGTACCAAAAATCAACAACATCATTGCCATCCCCCAGGTTGTAGTAGAGGGTGACATCAGCCAGTGAGATGTCAAGTGTATCATCTCCTGTTCCAGCAGTTACAACCGCAGACCCATACCTGACAAAGATTGTATCATCACCACTTCCACCGAAGATCTGGTCTACCCCATCAGTGGTGCTGAAAATTGTATCGTCTCCATCTCCTCCATCAAGGATTGAGTTGCCTAACCAACCCTCTAGTTTATCGTCGCCAGCACCGCCCTCTAGATGATCGTTCCCTTCTGCGCCGAAGAGATCGTCATTTCCTTCACCGCCGATGAGGTGGTCATCCCCAGAAAGGCCAATAATTACATCATCTCCGCCGAGGCCGTAGATTGTGTCATCGCCTAAGGTTCCTACGAAGCGTTCGTCCGCGTCACTCGCATTTTCATAGAGCATCTTGTTGAAGTTCTCCCAGTTCCAAACAGTGCCGTCTGAAAACTGGAACTCGCTAAAGTTGAGGTGACTTGCCCCAAAATAGAAAGCGTTCTTGATAAGTAGGGTACCACCGTCTTTAAAAGTCAGCAGAAGATCAAGATCATCACGACTCTTCCCAAATGCATCCGTGCCTTCTCCAACTCGCGTAACGGTAATTTCATCCGGTGAGATACCTGAACCAAAAACTACCTTTTGATTCTTATGAATTGGTTTTTCTGGATACCATAAGTCAACGATGTCGTTGCCATCACCGAGATCATAATGGACAGTAACTTCAGCAGAGGAGACATTGATTGTATCATCACCTTCTCCACCGGTGATAACGGAAGTACCAGTTACCGCATAAATGGTATCGTCCCCGCTTCCGCCAATGATCTGATCTTCACCATAGGTGATGCTGAAGAAGGTGTCGTTGCCGTCTCCTCCGTCAAGGATGTTGTTGCCAGCAGAACTGCTCAGCTTATCGTCTCCGGTCCCACCTTCTAGATGATCGTCCCCGTCGTGTCCTTGGAGCGTGTCGTTTCCTGCGCCGCCAATGAGATAGTCGTCTCCGGAATAACCGTCGATTTTGTCATCGCCACCAAGACCATTAATCACGTCATCACTTAAAGTTCCTACGAGTTCTTCAGCGTCATCACTCGCATTTTCAAAGCGCATTTTGTTGAAGCTTTCCCAGTTCCAGACAGTGCCATCTGCGAACTGGAGTTCTCCGAAGGCAAAGCCATTCGGTCCATAATAAAAAGCTTCTTTGACGAGCAAGGTGCTGCCATCCTTGAATGTCAGCAGGAGGTCAAGATCATTGCGTTCGGTGCCATATTTATCTGTGCCTTCTCCCTGGCGAGTTACCGTGATCTCATCAGGGGAGATGCCTGGGCCAAAGACGATTTTGTCATTGTAAGAAGAATCTACATCGTGGTTGACATGAATAGTGTCGTTTCCATCACCAAGGTCATAACGGAAGGTGGTGACGCCTTCACCATAATGGAACTCATCGTCTCCGGCTCCACCGTCGAGATAGTCATCACCATTACCGGCTTTCAGGATGTCGTTGCCATTTCCGCCAAGGAGAGTGTCGTTCCCATCGCCACCTTCCAGCGTGTCATTGCCGCCGTAGCCCCAGATTTTGTTGTCACCGGCATCGCCGGTGATGTGGTCACCGTAGCTGTTGCTGCCCATCACGTTTTCGATGGAGACGTAGACGTCACCAGAAGCATCACCAGCATTGTTTGTCTGATTTGTCAGGTCTACGGTAACCGCAGATCCTGACCAGCGATAGCGTACAGTGTCGTTTCCGGAACCGCCATCAAGGTAGTCCGCTCCAGAGCCATAAGCATTGAGCCAATCATCACCGGCTCCGCCTTCCAGATGATCGTTACCGTTTTGAGCGAACAGGTTGTTGTTGCCATCATCACCAATCAGGACATCATCATGATAGGAACCAATGATGGACTCGACATTTGAGATCTGATCGCCTTCCGCGTGGCCACCAGAGCCTTCACCTGTCGCAAGATTAACGGTCACGCCAGCATCGGACAGAAGATAGTTGACGATGTCGGTACCGCCTTTGCCATCAATCGTGTCTGCACCCTCACTACCGTAAATCTCATCTCTATCAGAAGTTCCGATAAAGGCATCATCTCCATCGGTTCCATAGAGCTTCAGGCGTCCGTTACTTTGCACGGCAATTTTTGACAGGGATGTCCCATCAGCAAATTCAAACTGTTCGATGCCGTGATCACCAGCAATCCAATTATCAAAGTAAAAAACGTCAGCAATCTCATTAAGCGGCTGGTTCGGGTTAGCCGGATCGATCAGATAGAATACCAGATCGCCACCTTCGAGGCGGATTTTGAAATCGCTTAGTGTGAGGTCACCATCAAAACGAATGGTAGTGATTCCAGGCGCTCCTCCAAAATAGTCGATGCCTATTCCACGCTTGAAACCGTAGCTGTTATCGCCTTCAAGAGACATTTTCTCTGCAGCCATCTGTTTTCCTCGAATTTCATAAATATTTAAATATGTGCATTGAGCACATATAAGAAATGCACCTCAAGATTGTGCCTAGGTGACTCAGAGAAATCGCTAAATTTACATAAATTGGATGGATAAGTATTTTGAAGTTACTGTGGGTATGTCATAGATACATAAACACGCAGAAATCTCACAAATAACGCAAATCAGCGCAATAAAAAACGCACCCCGAGTAGAGGTGCGTTCAAAAATATTTCTCAGTGGTTTAGGTGTTAGCCTGCGACTTTTTGTGCCAGAGGCTTAAACAGCGGGTTTGCTGTGTGGAACACATACTCCAGCGGCGTCACAGTCACCATTTGTGCTCCTTCCTCGCGCAGCATGTCTGCACATTCAGGCACTCTGGCAGCAGGGCAATGCAGGACTAAAGAAGAACCTTCAATGCCAAACGGGGCAACACAGCCAAGAGCGGTAATCTTATCCAGTACACCTGCAGGATTTGCGACAACAGTACGCATCTCTTTGAAATTGTGAGCGTTATCCTGCGCCGTGATCCGGTCCAGCATCAAACGGGCGGCCTGCAAAGCACTCTCATTCCAGTTGGCTGTTCTGGACGCCACAAGGTGCGCCTGAGATCTCGCGATCACACCGTCCTCGGGGATTTTCAGATTGTTAGCCTTCAGCGTAGAACCAGTCGAGGTGATGTCCACCACCAACTCAGCAGATCCAGCAGCAGGTGCACCTTCAGTCGCGCCAGCACTCTCAACAATGCGGTAATCCGCAATGCCTTTTTCCGCGAAGAACTGCCGAGTATGGTTCACATACTTAGTCGCAATGCGCAGGCGGCGACCATGCCGCGCCCGAAAATCTGAAGCAACATCAGCAAGATCGGACATGGTGGACACATCAATCCATGCAGTCGGAACAGCTATCACAACGTCCGCATGGCCAAAGCCAAGCGCGGTGATGATATGCGTCTTTTCCTCGGGGCGGTCGATGTTCTCGTTGACCAGATCCGTTCCGGTAATGCCAAAGTGAACCGTACCAGCAGCAATCTCACGCGCGATCTCAGAGGCCGAAAGGAAAGCGATCTCAACGCCATCCACGCCCTTTAAGGTTCCACGGTAATTGCGGTCACCACCCGGACGCTTCACCTTCAAACCAGCACGCGCAAAGAATGCATGGGTCATTTCCTGAAGGCGGCCTTTAGACGGTATCGCAAGAATAAGATTAGAGCTCATCAGCTTGCTCCCTCAAAAGCGCGGTCCAGCCAGATTGTAAAGCCAACAGCAGGCACAGTACTTGGCGCACCAAGACGTTCCACCAGCTTGTTGTAGCGACCACCACCGATCACCTGTCCAGGATGTTCACTGGATTTATGATGAATTTCAAAGACAAAGTCGGTGTAGTAATCGAGACGGCGACCAAAATCACCGGAGTACTCCAGCTTTGAAATGTCAATGCCACGTGCTGCCATCAGATCGGTACGCTTCGCCAAACGCTCAATAGAGGCATCCAGATTAAGCCCGGTCTCGTTGGCGAACCCATGCAAGGTCTCAACCGCTTTCGCAGGTGGCGGACCAGACACGTTGAGATACTCGCTCAATCGCGAGATCACATCCTTGTCCACGCCTGACCCGGCAGAAAGGGCGGCTTGCTCCATGAAGCGCTCAGCGATTTCGTGAGCTGTACGTCCACCAACTGCAGAAATACCCGCAAGTGAAAGCACATCTTCGACAACTGCGACTGCAGCTTCTGGGTCACGTCCTTCAAGTGCCGCAAGGAAGCCCAGCTTCGCATCTGGTTTGGCCTCAACACCACTCATTCGGGTGATAACCTGATCTAGCCGGTCACGCTCACCAAACACATCACGCAGACGACGCTGCCAAACCTTTGGAATCTCAAGAGCTTGCAGAACAGCTGTGAACAGGCCTTCATCACCCACTCGAATGCGAGGGGAGGACAGGCCAAGCTTATCAGCAGTCTCTAGAGCAAGCGCCAGCATATCCGCATCTGCTTGTTCTTCATCCTTGCGGCCAATGGATTCAACACCGGCCTGCATGGTTTCGCCCAGTTGCCCAGGTCGATGTCGGAAAACTTGCCCAACATAGGAGAATGCCGCAGTACGACCCGCGATACCTGTTTCCAGATAATGTCGGGCAATCGGAATAGTAAAATCAGGACGCAAGCAAAGCTCTTGTCCATCTTCCCCTGTCGTCAGGAAAAGGCGCCGCCGGAGATCTTCGCCAGCCAGATCTAAAAAGATATCGGCTGGCTGTAAGATTGGCGGGGTTGCCTCTTCATAACCTGCATCCCGAAAAAGCTGGCTCAAAGCCAAGCTGCGGTTATCCCCCAATGTCATATTAGTTCTCGCTTTGGTTTTTGCGATCGTCTTCCTGTGCGGCCAGAAGCTTTTTCACTTCTGCAACAAGATCATCCCGTTTCACAGCAAACTGTGCAGGACGGCTCTCACGCCAGGTTTTGTTATCTTCAATCTCAGCAGAAAGGCGTTTGCCTTCAATGAGATCTTTGATTTGAATTTCGCCTTCTTCACGCTCTTGCGAGCCTTGAATGATGGCACAAGGTGAGTTGCGGCGGTCAGCGTACTGAAGCTGCTTGCCAAACTGCTTTGGGTTGCCCTGATACATTTCTGAGCGGATACCAGCAGTGCGAAGCTCCTGAACCATGGCTTGGTAATGTGCAAGGGAGTCAACGTCCTTGTCCATCACACATACAACCACTGGGCCTGCAACTTCTTCCTGCCCAAGCTTGCCGAGCATAGTGAGTGCTGACATCAGACGGGAAACACCAACAGAGAAGCCGGTAGAAGGCACAGGCTGGCTCATGAAGCGGGAAACGAGGCCGTCGTAACGGCCGCCACCACCAACAGAGCCAAAGCGCACTGGGCGGCCTTTTTCGTCTTTTACTTCAAAGGTCAGTTCAGCTTCATAAACAGGCCCGGTGTAGTATTCCAAACCACGCACAACGGATGGATCAATCAGAACACGGCCATCAGTGTAGCCTGCTGCATCAAACAGCTTGCCCATGGTTGCTAGCTCTTCAACGCCTTCTGCACCAGTTTTACTGTCTGCGATCAAACCGCGAAGGTTCTCGATGGTCTGGTCGGTGGTCTCGCCACCAGCTTCCACAAAGGCAAGAACCTTTTCCGCTTCCGCTTCGCCAAGGCCAGCACCCTTGGTAAAGTCACCGGAAGCATCTTTACGGCCTTCACCCAAAAGCAGCTTAACGCCTTCAACACCAAGACGATCCAGTTTATCGACAGCGCGTAGAACGGTCAGACGGGTTTCAGCGTGTTCGTCACCGGAAAGGCCGATCACTTCCATCACACCGTCCAGAACCTTGCGGTTGTTCACGCGGATCACGTAGTCACCACGAGCAATGCCGAGGCGCTCCATCGTGTCGGACGCCATCATGCAGATTTCAGCATCAGCAGAGACAGAAGGCGCACCAATCGTATCCGCATCAAACTGCATGAACTGACGGTAACGACCCGGTCCAGGCTTCTCATTCCGGAACACATAACCAGCGCGGTAGCTGCGGTAAGGCTTTGGCAGGCTTTCGAAATTCTCGGCCACATGACGGGCGAGGGGCGCGGTCAGGTCGTACCGCAGGCTCATCCATTGCTCGTCATCATCTTGTAGCGAAAACACACCAGCGTTCGGACGGTCCTGATCTGGCAAGAACTTGCCAAGAGCATCAGTGTACTCGAACATTGGAGTTTCCACGGGCTCAAAGCCGTAAAGCTCATAAGTCTGCTTGATAACGGAGAGCATCTGCTCCATCGCCTGCAGTTCAGCTGGACCGCGATCTACAAATCCACGCGGTAAACGAGCTTTGAGCTTGGCACTTTTCTTTTTTGCCATGAGGCCGTCTCATCCATGAAATAAAAGGGTTGTTGCAAACGCTTCCCGCAATAAGTCCCCAGAACGCACCAAGGGAAGCATGCTGTTGTCAGTCTCCTAGCCCATTGAGCAGGGGAGGGCAAGGCGCGAAGCGGGTGCAATCCGGCGCAAATTTCCCAATCAATACTTGCAATAGCGTCAAGAGAAGCTAAGGTCGCCCCAAAAAATGGAAGGACCATTCCCTTACGCATGCATAGGAAGGTCTGCACACTGGAGAAATCATGGTGTCAAACACCAACTACGAACCAACTGAAATCAGCAAATCCGAAGGTCGCGTTACAGGTCCGGCAGAGCTAACCGTTGTATTGCCGACTTATAACGAAAGCAAAAACGTTCCCATCGTGGTTGAGCTGCTGGACAAAGCGCTCGCTGGTGTAGCTTGGGAAGTTATTGTTGTTGATGATAATTCTCCAGATGGAACCTCTAAAGTCACTGCTGACATTGCGCAGCAAGACCCGCGTGTTCGCATTGTTCAGCGTATTGGCCGTCGTGGTTTGTCCGGCGCATGCATTGAAGGCATGCTGGCCTCCAGCTCCAAATTTGTAGCTGTGATGGATGCTGACCTTCAGCACGATGAGAGCCTGTTGCCCAAGATGCTCGAAGCACTTCGTTCTGAAAGCTACGACATCTGCGTCGCCTCCCGCCATGTGGAAGGTGGGGATGTTGGGACGGGTCTGTCCTCAATTCGTGCATGGGGCTCCAATCTTGCCAACAATCTGGCACGTAAGTTTCTAAAAGTGGAACTGTCAGACCCGATGAGCGGCTTCTTCATGCTGCGTCGTGACAGGTTTGTTGAGCTCGCTCCGCGTTTGTCGTCCCAAGGCTTCAAAATCATGCTCGATATTGTCGCCAGCGGAAAAGGCGCTCTGCGTGTGAAAGAACTGCCTTTCGTTTTTCGTGAGCGTCAGCATGGTGAAAGCAAGCTCGATACACTAGTGACCATGGATTACCTTGGCCTGCTGGTTTCCAAAATCTTCGATGATAAGATTTCAGTTCGCTTTCTTATGTACTCCATGGTCGGTGGAACAGGTGTCATCGTTCACCTCATCGCATTGAAGATCTTCCTTGCCGCCTTCGGCATGCCATTTGGCCTCTCTCAGTTGGTTGCAACCTTTGTGGCCATGTCCTCGAACTTTTTCCTCAACAACCGCCTGACCTATCGCGACCGTCGTTTGACAGGGCTTGCGTGGATCAAAGGTCTGCTCACATTCTATGTGATCTGTAGCTTTGGTATTTTGGCAAACGTTGGTGTGGCAGAGTTGATCTATACGAACAAACCAATCTGGTGGTTTGCTGGTGCTGCAGGCGCTGTTATGGGCGCGGTTTGGAACTACGTTGTTTCCAACGCTCTGACTTGGCGCAAAGGCTAAAGCGTTTCTTCGAATAGTGAGAGAAGCTTTTCACAGGAAGAAACGCAGGAAACCAAAGTTAAAGCACTTTGAGGAAAGCATTTAAATGCAGGACAATCCCGCAGGAAAGCCGCTGAGCTTTTGGTTGCGCCCGACCAATCTGATCCTGATTGTCGCCGTGCTGTCTTTGGCACGGCTGGCAACTGGTATGAATGTCGATCTGGTTGAGGATGAAGCCTACTATCGTTTGTGGGGGTTGTATCCTGCATTGGGTTATTACGACCACCCGCCAATGGTCGCTTATTGGATCTGGCTTGGTCAATCCTTGTTCGGTGACACGGCACTTGGCGTTCGCTTCATCAGTATCCTGTCTGCTGCAATCGGTTCCCTTGCGCTCTGGAGAACTGCAAAAATCCTATATGATACCCATGTCGCTGGCTGGACAGTCCTGTTTTTCAACGCAAGTTTGCTGATTGGTGTCGGCTCACTGTTAGCTACGCCTGACGCACCCTCTGTTTTCTTTTGGGGACTGGCTTTGTGGGCCATGGCAGAGCTGACGGTTTCTAAAAATGCGAACTGGTGGATTCTGGCTGGTATCTTTGCAGGATTAGGCCTTCTTTCAAAATACTCCGTGTTGTTCCTGGGGGTAGGGATTATTCTCTGGCTGGTGTGGGTGCCGGAGAACCGCAGATACTTCCTGTCCTGGCAGTTGTGGCTCGGCGGAGCACTGGCAATCGCGATCTTCTCTCCAGTACTTTACTGGAACTCGCAGCATGAGTGGATTTCTTTTGTAAAGCAGTTTGGGCGTTCTGTACCAGAAGGGTACTCCGTCAAATACATTGGCGAGTTCATCGGTGCTGTTGCAGGCCTGCTGAACCCGCTCGTCTTCATCATTGCGATGGTTGGTGCGTGGCGTGTCATCCGCAAAATGATAAAGCAAGACAACACGGCCAGCCTGCTGGTTCTGACGGTCCTGCCGTTCCTGATCTATCTGACCTTCCATTCACTCCATTCGCGTGTTCAGGGCAACTGGCCAGCACCAATGTATCCGACACTGGCCCTGTTCGCTGGTATTGCAGCAGCTTATCCGCCCGCCAATGTTGGCCGCTGGTTCAAGGCGCTTGCCCCGACTGCAGTCGGCCTGGGTGTCGTTGTTGCTGGTTTGGTCTATATCCACGCCTACACCCCGCTCAACACATCTCTGGGCCGTAAAGATCCAACGCATCAGATGCGTGGCTGGCAAGATATTGGCGATGAACTAACCGAGTTGGCAGACGCGAATGACATCAATTGGATTGGCACAACCAGCTATGGTTTGACGGGCCAAATGTCGAATGCGCTCAAGAAGACAGACCTCAAAGTCTACGGAATTCCTGAGCGAATGCGCTATGCAATGATTCCCGATAATCTCCAAAATCCTGAAAATAGTAACATGCTGTACGTCACCGAGGAAAGAAGAGACCGCTCTCAAAAGCTGAAAGCCAACTTCAATCAGGTTGAGCTGCTGAAGACCATCCCCCGAGAGAATAAGGGATTATTCGGAAAAACAGCTATTGAAAATGTACGGGTCTATCGACTATCAGACCCGAAACAGTCCCTGAAATCCAACTGAAACAGCTGAGATTCCGTTGCGTTAAATTTGCAGGCTTTGTTAAATGTACTCCTGAACCTTTTGGATTGGGAGATCCGCGCGATGAAGCGCATCCTCTTGACGAGTCTCGAATTTGGGCAAAGCTACGGTGTTGACCGGGCGATCTGCGATCTAATCATCGCAGGTCGGCTTTCTGCTGTAGGCTGCGTTGTCACTGGCAAGATGTGGTCGAGGGAGTTTTATCAGCTGCGTGACGTGGTTGCCTGGGCCGAACATGAAACCATGGTCGGTCTGACAGTCACACTGACAAAGCCCGCCGGACCGCTCACCGATTTTGGCCGGACCGTATTCGGGGAGACGTTCCCCGCGCCGTGGTGGTATGCAATGCGCAGCCCCATGAAGATGCTACCGGAAGAGGCGATCGCCGCTGAGATCGCCGCACAAGTGGATCTGTTCGAAGAGGTCTATGCCCGTCCGCCAGCATTTGTTGCCATTCAGGGAAACCTCGCAAAGCATCCTGCCGTGCATTCAGCGCTCATCACGGTGCTCAGCATGATGGCAGGACGAGAGCCTGCACTGGTACTGCCTGCTGGTGTTAGTCGATCGAGCAACTCCATTTCAAAGCGCGCCACCAAAGCCGGATTAGAAACTATATTCTCAGGTCCAGATCTGCCTATGGCTGATGAGGACACGGATCTGAGAGATTTCTTTTGGCACGGAATCAATGAGGCACAGGATTCGGCAATGGTCCTATGTCGGCCATCCTATCCTGAAGAGCAGGCCCAACCCGTCAAAAAGAAAAACGTACGCCAGAGCTCATCCCGTGAGAACCAGCTGAAGTTCCTGATAAGTGAGGAATTTCCGTTTCTTTTGATGGAAAAAGATATCTTCTTGTTCTAAGAACGATCTCTTCCTGCGGTTGAAGAGATCGTTCCTTTTGAATTTGCCATAAACGTTGGGGTATTTATGAACACCCCTAATTTGCCTAAAACTAAAGAACATCTCTGTGACTCCGGTCACAAAATGGCCGCATGATAGACCTAATTAAAATCATCAATTATATTGATGCAGCTTAAACTAAAAAACTGAATCTACGGCGCGTCAGGATCTTGTGGCAAGATGACAAAGTTCAAAGAACTCCTTCAAAACAGCTTTTCACTGTCGGGTTTGGCTGAGGAACACGCACACGGTCTCTCTGAGATAGCTCAGCCTATGTCATTGAAATCCGGCGCAGTTCTCTTCAAGGCCGGAGATCCGGGTAATGGTTGTTACGCAATCATCGAAGGCAGCATGAAAGTCTCCGTCGTCTCGTTGGATGGCAGTGAGCAGCTGCTCGCAGTTCTCGGGCAGGGCTCTCTGGTAGGTGAAATTGCTTTGCTTGACGGCAGTGAGCGTTCCGCTACCGTTACGGCACTCAAGCCGAGCCAGCTTGCATTTATCTCCAAAGCTGCATTTTATCGCTACGCCGATGAAAACCCCGCTGTTTACCGTCACATGCTGCAGATCGTAGCGACTCGCCTGCGTCGTTCAAACGATGCACTCGCTGCACGGTCCTTCTTGCCACTCAATGGCCGGGTTGCGCAGACACTGCTGCAACTCTCTGAAACATTTGGCAAAAAAGTCGACAGCAACAAAATTCTTGTTCATTATAAGATCTCTCAGGCTGAAATCGCCAATATGGCTGGTGGTGCCCGAGAGAACGTCAGCCGCGTCCTTAATGTCTGGAAGAGAGAAGGTGTTATCAGTCGCCTCTCTGGATATTACTGCCTCGAAAAGCCGGAGGTGCTACGAGCTGCCGCAGAGCTTTAAACTCGGTATTTGAGTAAAAGTGACCCGAAGTAACAAGAAGGGCATGGGCCTTGTCCCTACAAGGCTCTTGAAACACCGAGATGACCTATCAGCATTTTGACATTCGCCCGCAGGACGAGTGCACACCAATTCATCCTGACCTGACGCATTCTCAAGTGCGTGCTTTGGTTGCCAGTCATTCAGAAAAACTCCGTCACAATGGCGAGCTGGCATCGGTCTACCAAAATAGCATGAAGTGCGACTGGGAGGATTACGAAGCTCAGGCCGTGCGGTTCTGGTGCTCCGCTCTCATGAAAGACAGAAGCTATTCTGGCCGTCCACTTGGCAAGTATCGTGGTGCTGCAAAGCAGGTATGCAGTGATGATATTGCCAGCTGGTTGAAATTATTCGAGAATGCAGTAGATGAATGCGTTGCTGAAACCGCTCGGGCCAACACCAAGAAATGTGCGACCCAGGTTGTTGATTGCTTCCATATGGCGATGGTCCCTGCTTGAGTAGTTGAGCTTCGCCATGCATAGCATTTCCTCTGGTGGATCTACGGAGCTTTAGAACTATGAATGATACAAGAGACGCTGTCGAAGAAGAGCAGCCAATTGGTGAACTGACCACGCGCACAATGGCGATGCCGGCAGACACCAATGCTTCTGGCGATATCTTCGGCGGTTGGGTTGTCTCTCAAATGGATATTGCCGCCGGTATTGCAGCAAGCCAGTGCGCCATGGAGCGCGTTGTGACTGTTGCGATCGACAGCATGACCTTTATCCGCCCTGTTAAAGTGGGCGATGTAATGTGTGTCTACTCCAACGTGCTCCGTGTTGGCAGAACCTCTGTAACGCTTGCCATTGAGGCCTGGGCTTTGCGCCACCGCTTTGGCTATCGCGAGAAGGTTACGAATGCTCAGTTCACCTTTGTTGCTGTTGACGATGACGGCAAACCTATTGTGATCTCTGAAGAGCAACGTGCTAAATACAACAAGGCTTAAGCGGATCGCGGACCAGGAACAGGAAACAAGCAGTGTCATCAAAAATTCCCGTTATGTCAGCGCGTGAACGGACACCGCTTGATCCTTCCATCACACCTGCCCAGATCAATCATCTGGTTGAAAGTTTTTACGGCAAGGTCCGCCAGCATGAAACGCTTGGGCCGATCTTCCTGAGAGAGATGGGCGAGGACTGGGGTCCGCATCTACACAAGATGAAGCACTTTTGGGCGTCTGTTCTGCTAAAAACTGGATCGTATAAAGGCAAGCCGGTTCCCGCTCACGCGAGGATTCAAGGGGTCACCACTGAGAATTTCCATGAGTGGATGGACCTGTTTGAAAACGAAGTCTATGCGATTTTCTCACCAGAAGCCGCACCGCTTCTTCTGGCAACTGCACAGCGCATCGCGCAGAGCCTGTGGCTTGCAATGTTCGCAGACCCGTTTGCCACGCCTCCTGCAAAGTTCGGCAGTCGCGCAGCTTAAAAATCAGCTCTTATTTTAGTGCAGCTTACCTAGCTCGGGAATTTCTTTTTCGAGCGCAGCGCGTTTTGCCTGAAGTACTCACGCAAGGCTTCCAGTTCTTCAGGACGACGACGTGCAGTATCCGCAAACAGGCGCTCGTCAACAACCGTGTGACAGCCTTCTGCCCAAAGCCGAAGCAACACAGCAAACCGGTCGGAGCGCTCGTCATTGGTCAGCGGCGTATTCGGCTGTCGGGTTGAATTGGAAAGCAACCGACTGCGCAGCCCTTTTTCTAAAATCAGGCAATCCAGCAAATAGGCAGCAGTAAATTCGTCGGCAAGGTGTGCGACGGCTTCCCTCAAAGATTGAGGCACATATTCAGATACATACGATTGCCATGCAGACTGTGGCTGACCAGCAATATCAAACATTAAATCCTCCATCGGTTTCCCGAGGAGGACTGGCGCAAAATCCATTGAAACTACCGCTTGGTTGTTACGAATGATGAAGACAGCGTCCTCACTTCGAAACCACATCCCTTTTGGCGGAGACCACCTTGCCCGGTTAGGCAGGTTGGCGAGGGCGCCAGCCCTTCTCTTGATGATGCGTAGGATTTGGCACGAAAATGAGGCAATTGCAAGTGGGCACCTTTCCTTTGTTCTTTGTCCACACTTTCAAACTTACGTTGTGTCGTATTCTAGCACCACAAAACGCAACTTCCGCTAAGTGAATATCTTCAATTTTTGTGGTTCTATAAACCGAATTCCCGTCATATCTGAGTATTCTCCTCAGACTTTGAATGAGCGCATAGTGATGGCTCAAAAAGGCAGAGCATTTCAAATATTCCGATAAATTTTCTCAGTCAAATTTCTAAGCCCTTCAGGAAGGAAAAAACGATGTGCACCACAAAGCCCGTTCTCTTTGGAGTCCTGACAGGCTGCGCTTACACCTTGCTGCTAACCACATCTCTGGCAGCAACGACCACCAAAATGGTCGATGGTGTCAAAACAGAGTTTGTGGAGCAGGTCTCTGAAGAGCAGAAAACTCTGGCTCGCAACGCTGAAGTTGTGGTCATGCCCAAAGGCTTCCACATCGAACCTTATGCAGCCGTGCCAGATGCCCGCCATATGGCCGTCGCGCCTGATGGCAAAACTGTCTTTGTAGGGACGACCACGGACAGAGTCTGGGTCGTTACTCCGGATGAAGAGGGCAAGAAAGCTGCAGAAGTTCGTCAATTCGCTCCAGATCAATCCTTCATCATCCCCAATGGTGTGTGCTTCACAAAAGATGGCTCATTGGTCCTTGCAGAGCAAAACCGTGTTCTGAGTTTTCCGAACGCATTGGAAAACAAAGAGCAGGGTAAGCCAGCGGTGAAGGTGCTGGTCGGCAAGGGTATGCTTATCCCTCCCTCTGAAGAAAGCTATAATCACTCCTCCCGTGTGTGTGATCAGGGTCCGGATGACCGCATCTACATCTCTCTTGGCCAGCCTTATAACGTCCCGCCAAAGATGAAGCTGAAACTCTATGACAGCCTCGGCATCGGCGGCATTATCTCCATCACCGCAGATGGTATGGACCGTCAGGTCTACGCGACCGGGATCAGAAACTCCGTGGGCCTGGAGTTCCATCCAAACTCCGGCAATCTCTGGTTTACCGACAATCAGGTGGACGGCATGGGAGATGACATCCCGCCTGAAGAGCTGAACAAAGGCACCGAGCCGGGCAAGAACTACGGTTTCCCATGGTATGGCGGTGGAACGGTTCGTACCCCGCACTACATTGATGAGCCTGTCCCAAGTGGTGTGGTGAACCCGGAAGTCGAGCTGGACGCCCATGCCGCAAGTTTGGGCATGACGTTCTATCAGGGCGATATGTTCCCTGAAGAATACAAGGGCAGCGTCTTCATCGCGCAGCACGGCTCATGGGACCGCTCAGTGCCAATTGGCGCACGTGTGGTGTTTGTGCCCATCAACGAGAAAGAAGAAGCTGGAGCCCCAAGTATTGTCGCAACTGGCTGGATTGATGCCAGCGGCGATTATCTGGGCCGTCCGGTAGACGTGGTCGAGCTTGGCGACGGGTCCTTGTTGATCTCTGATGATTCTGCCGGAGGGATCTATCGCATGTACTACGAAGACTAGGGATCTCCTCTGACCTGCGACAACACACCTAAAAGCAAAAGACCAGAGCAGTGCCTCTGGTCTTCTTGAGTTCTATACTAAGCCCTTAGTGCTCGCCGGGGATACCTTTGTAAGCATTTGGACCCCAGACCTGCTTGACGCGCTGATCACGACCACAGCGATAGCGGTAGAACTTGTAGCGGATCGGATTCTTCTCATAGTAGTTCTGATGATAATCTTCAGCGTCATAGAACGGAGCTGCAGTGCGGATCGGTGTTACAATCGGGCGGTTAACCTCACCTGACTTTCCAAGCGTTTTCTTGGAGGCCTTTGCAGCCTTCAGCTGCGCAGGGGAGGTCGCAAAGATGGTTGTCTGATAGCTCTCACCACGATCACAAAACTGACCACCGGCATCAGTTGGATCAACGGAATGCCAGAAGGCTGTCAGCAGCTCTTCATAAGAGACCTTGGCCGGATCAAACTTCACTTCCAACGCTTCAATATGACCTGTGCCACCAGCAGAAACCTGCTTGTAGGTCGGGTTTGCACTGCGGCCACCCGTGTAACCAGATGTGGTCTCAAGAACGCCCTCGATCTTGTCAAAGTCGGACTCGATACACCAGAAGCAACCGCCAGCAAAAATCGCGGTTTCGGTCTCAGCAGCCTGTGCAGGCTGGCTCACAGCATAAAGCAAAGGAAGAACGGCAAGGGCTTTTGCAGCTTTGCGTGCAATCATCTCAGATCCTTAAATCAGGTCATGCATTGGAATTTCCAAAACCCTAGCAGTCACCAGCCCACAACGGAAATGAAGTCACTTCAACAAAACGTCAATCAGCGAGAGCATGGTTCGCGTCTCAAACCTCGCAGGACATATTCCATCCGGTTACGTTAAAACCGGCCTTGTAATAGGTGCGTATGGCACCGTGATTGTCTGGGGCAACACGCAGTCCAATACGTGTCAGGCCATCTTTCTTGAATGTTGCCTTCAAGGCTTCAAGAGCTTTGGAGGCATACCCCTTGCCACGATGTTCTGAGTAAACCAGAAAATCCATGATGAAGGCAGACGCATCATCCTGAAGGGAGTACCAGAGAAACCCAACTTCCACTTCGCCAGCCTTCGTCTTGTTGACGATGCTCAGCAGCTTATTGTGTTTGTTGCTTTTTCCCTCTGGAAAGGCCTTTGACAAGCCTTCCTCGGCTTTCTTCAGCGCGGCCTGTTCCTCCATTCTGCGATTATCCATCAGGTCCTGAGCGTATTCAGAGACGGAAATGATCTGAAACTCATCAAAACGAGCTGCGGGGAAATCCTGAAGAACAATCATGGTAAGTCCTGGTTGCCAAAGGTTGAAGCGCTTGGGAAGGCCTTGCGCTGATCATGCGACGGGAAGCTTAATTGAAGGCAAAGGCCGCGAAAAGCTCAATGCTATAATTTCTAACAGGTGCGGTTTTAAGCCGCTGGATCATCATAGCGACACTGAAACGATCCATGTTGTCTTTCCCGCATATGATCAAACGTTATTGGGGTCTTGCGAAAAACAGCTCAATTCAGGGCTGTGTGTCCTCCGGTTGGTTAGAGACCTCCGCCTATACTTTCCCTTGGTCTTTAAAGGGAATGCGCATGATTATCCTCCTGGCATGTATCGCCGTACTCTGTGGTTTGCTCTATGGCTACAACGAAGGCGTCATCGCTGGCGCTTATGAGCCCATCAAAGCAGAGTTTGAATTCTCTGCGTATTGGGGAGGGCTTCTGGTCGCATCCTTGTCCATCGGCGGTTTGATCGGAGCCTACCTGAGCGCCTATCTCAGCGATAGATTTGGCAGACGATCAACGGTTATCATCGCAGCCCTGTTTTTTATCACCGGAGCTGTCTTATCCAGTGTTGCACAAGACCTTTTCATCCTCACATTCGCCCGCTCTCTCATCGGAATGGGGATTGGCTTGTCCTCAATGGCTGGCCCCCAATATGTTTCCGAAATTGCACCGCGCAAGATCAGAGGCCGTATGCTTGGCGCGTTTCAGTTCATGATCTCCTTTGGTGTCTTGATTGGCTACCTCTCCAATCTGATCACGCTTGATCTCGGCTACAGCGCAGAAGCCATCAATCGCTGGCAGTTCATGTTCCTCCTTTCCGCGATCCCTGCAGCGTTTCTGCTCTTTGGAATCTGGAGTGCCCCCGAAAGCCCGCGCTGGCTCGTTATGGCAAAGCGCTCAGCAGAGGCTGAAGCCGTCTTTGAAAAGATCGAACCAACCCGATCTGAGGCGTGGGTCAAAGGCAATGTGAAGCGGATTGAACAAGACCTCGCCGAAGTGGCAGACCAAAAGGGAGGCTGGCTGGACCTCATCAATCCACGAAACCGGCCTATCACCAGTTTTTGTGTCTTCACCTTCCTGTTCCAGCAGCTCAGCGGCATCAATGCCGTCATCCTCTACGCACCGGAGCTCTTCGGTGACCTGGGCTTTTCAGAGGAAGCCAGCCGCCTGTCTGCAACAGTCGGGCTTGGCGCTGCACTCGCTCTGGCCGCAGCTGCCAGTTTGCTCCTCATTGATCGTGTTGGCCGCAGACCCCTGATGGTCTACGGATTGCCCGCCTGCGCACTCTCTCAGTTCCTGATTGTGGGAGGTTTTCTCATGGGGGACGGGATTGGCACGGCTTTGTCCGTCTCAGGTCTTTGCCTCTACGTGATCTCCTATTCCCTCTCCATGGGGCCGCTGCCATGGGTCTACATGTCAGAGGTGTTCCCAAATTATCTGAGGGCCAAAGGAATGGTCGTGGCGGTAACCGTCAACTGGGTCTTCACATTCCTCGTTGTGTTTGGTTTCCCCAAATTGAACCAACTCTTCACGATCACCGAGATCTTCCTGTTCTTCGCCATATGCTGTTGTATCGGAACCGTCTACGCCATCCGCCGCGCACCAGAGACCAAAGGTGTCTCTCTGGAGGATATCTACGAGCTGTTCCACAAAGGGGACAGCAAGACGGCTGAGAGGCCAGTTGCTGGCGAGTAAAACCACAAGCACCAAAAGCACCGCATGACTTCTCATGCAGTGGTGAAGCTAAAATCCCGAGAAACGGGAGGGGCAAGGCGAGCAGGCAATACCTGCGCATTGTATATAAATTAGTTTCTTCGGCATTGGCTGTCGCCTTGCCCGGGCGTTTTTGTATGAAACAAGGTCTCCACCGAAAGGCATTGGGAGCAGGTGCCTACCCATCATTGTAAGGCCTCACAAAACACAAGGCTTTGCTTCGAATCTCACAGTCA
>NZ_LMCJ01000057.1:186225-225428 GCF_001623085.1 Pseudovibrio sp. W74 | reverse complement strand
GGGTGACCAGCTTCCGCTTGGTCCCTGCACTAAAGACTTTCAAGGGGTGTTTCAACGGACCCACCGGAGGATGCGTTATGTCTCCCGGTAGCCCCGCCCAGCCCACGCCACACTGACGGTCGCTCCGCCAGCTGCCCGTGTACGTGGACACGAGATAATCTTAGGGCTGGCGGAACCAGGGGGAATAAGTTTTTGATGCAAACACGACGAACGACAGCGTATCTCCGAAAAGTGGAAACCGGTTTTCGGATAAAGATATGCAAAAACAAAGACTAGAGCGCGTTCCGTTTGATTGAATTCAATCAAACGACAAGAATTCGCTGAAAGTAAAGAAATTAGAGCGTGAGGCGTGAATGCAAATGAACGCAACACGCTCTAAAGCAGTTCAGGTATTTCAATTTAAATGCGAACTGCTTTAAGGCATCAACCGCTCAAGAAACGGCGCAACAACCGGGCCCCAGATTTTAGGACCCTCATCCCTCAGGAAGAGATCATGACCGTTTTCACCCTCAAGCGGCAAAATGGCAAGCTCTTGCTTTGCATCACTTTCTGATGTGTAGGCCTCAAAAAAGAACTTGGCTAACTTCGGGCTATAGAACTCATCATTTTCCGTATAAATCCAGAGTACGGGCAGTTTTGCGGTTGAGCCATACTCTCTGAAAACACGCTCCATCAGCTCCGCATGAGCCAATTCATTGCGGTTGATAGTCGCTGATCCAGGCGCAAACGCAATAACACCGCGAACGCCTTTTGGGGCCTTGCCAGCCGTTGCAAGAACACTATTTCCACCTGCTGAAAATCCAACAAGAACAATATGATCAGCAACCACAAACGGCTGATCCTGAAAGTACCCCACAGCACTAGTGATATCATGAACGCGCTCCTCAAGGACCTTTATGAAACCTTCTGAATCCCCATCCTCAACAACAGAGCGCTGCCCCTCTGAACGTCCGTAGCCCCTGCGAATAACAACGGCAACAGCGTATCCTCGCGCAAGAAACCACCTGATTGCAGCGTCAGGACGGAAATCATAGGGACCATCACGTGGAGCACTCCGAGCCGCCCCATGAGTAAAGACCGCCAGCGGAAAAGGCCCTTCTCCATCCGGCTTGAAGGTGGTCGCATCCAAAGTGATCGTCCTACTGCCGTCTTCCAACTCAACCGGAACCCGCCAAATCTGCATATTCAGTTCACCAAGTGGCTCACTGATGGGACCAACCCTTTGATGAGGTGATTGCGCCAAAGAGGCATGCGCGAAAAACAAGAAAACCAAAACGAACAAACTGGTGATGAAACCCGAGACCACGTCCCGCTTATTGAGTCTATAAAACATCTTGCCCTCACTTGAATTACAATTGCATTACAATACAATTACAAATGAAACACGATTCTCACACAACTGCAAGCTGGATTATTCAAGACAGAAAGACGAGGAAATGTAGGACTTAGGGCGCTTCTTGGAACATTGATGAAACGACAGTGTATCTCCGAAAAGTGGAGACCGGTTTTCGGATAAAGATACGTAAAAACAAAAACTAAAGCAGTTCAGGTGTTTCAGCTTAAATGCGAACTGCTTTAGTTCAGCGGCTCATCACCGCTCTTCTTCTCATGCTCAAGATCGATCACACCGCGTTCAAGCGGGCCGTTGTAAAGGATGTCTTTGTTCTTATCAATCCAGACAAGAATTTCGGCAACAGCTGCAAACATGTCTTGCGGAATGAGCTCTTCAATCTCCACTTCCGCATGCAACATACGGGCAAGCTTAACATTGGCAAAAATTGGCACACCTGCCGCTTCAGCTTCTGTACGCATCTTAAGCGCAGTCAGATCAAGCCCCTTGGCAACCACCAATGGTACAGCAACCTCATCCGGGCGATAGGAAATGGCAACCGCGTAGTGCGTCGGGTTCACCACAACAGCACTGGCTTTGCGGGTATTCTCAAGGTTGTCGCTCATGAGAATTTCCTGAGAAATCCGCTTACGCTGCCCTTTAATTTCAGGACTGCCCTCGGACTCCTTATGTTCCCGCTTCACCTCTTCCTTCGTCATCTTCAGGCTCTTGATGTGGGTGTGCTTTTGAAACATGAAATCAAGGATCGCCACGCCAACAAAGGCCAGAAACGAGATCCCGAGGATCAGTTTCATAATCGCACCACTGATATTAGCAATGCAGGGAATGCCGCAGGAGAGCGAGTTGATGTAAGCGCCAATCGCGTACTTCACTGTGAAGTAGAGCATGCTGCTGAGCAAGGCGATTTTCAGGATGGACTTGAGAACCTGCACCACCTGCTTCATGGAAAAGATGCGCTTAAACCCTTCAGCCAGACTGATCTTGCTCAGCTTGGGCATGATGCTGTCAACGGCCCAAAGAAAGCCAAACTGCACGAAGTTGCCAAAGATGCCCGCCGCAATGGCAACACCAATCAGCGGCAGCACAATGTCCATAAAGGTCGAAAAAACACCAAACACCCCTTCTCCGGCGGAGGAAGAAAAGTCTCGCCGCGTCGCCAGACTGGCCATGTCATCCATCAGGCCAACCAGCTTGGAGAAATTGCGGTCCCACGCAAACCAGAGATAAGCAATCACCGCAAACAGCGAGATGGTGGTCGTCACCTCGGTACTCTTGGCTACCTGCCCTTTTTCACGAGATTCACGTTCTCGTTTGGGGGTGGGAAGTTCGGTTTTTTCGCCAGCACTCTGCCCACTCATGGACGGACCTCAAGCTTTTGATCCTGATAGATGTCCTTGCCTTTTTCAAAGATCCCGAAGATCTCGTCCGTAAACAGCTTCAGCTCAATCTGGTGCTCAGCCGCTTCGGGCAGCAGGAATGACAGATAGAACGTCAGCAGAATGACGGCCACGCCACTCTTGATCGGCATGGCAAGAATGAACACCTGAATTTGCGGATCAAACCGGCTGATAATCGCCAGTGCAAACTCTGCAAGGAACATCAGGATCACCAATGGTGCAGCCATAACAAACATCAGGCGCATCGCATTGTCGAAGATCGACAGGATCAGCTCCGGGAAATCCTCTGGCAGAACAGGAATAAACTCTGTCACCGGAAAGATCATGTAGGAGTTATAAACCAGTGTCAGGATGAAGAAGAACCCTGGCGTCAGGAAGAGATAGAGAATGAACGCACGCGAGAACAAATCCCCGACTGGCGAGCTCTCGTTCCCCAGCATCGGATCAATACTGGAGGCAACCGCAGCACCGCGCTGGTTGTCAATCAATGTCCCAGCGGACTGGACGGCCCAAAGCAGACAAGAGATCGTATAGCCAATCAGAAACCCGATGGCATACTCCTTGAAGAAGTAGACAACAAACATCGATCCAGTTGGCGAAAATCCGTCCACGTACTGCAGGTTATAAGGGTACAGCGGGATCGCAATCACCATCACAACCACATTACGCGCCATGCGCGACATCAACGTGGCATTGAAGATCTGTGATGTTGCAAACACCGCAAAAATACGCGGAAACGTCAGCAACAAAACAAGAAATGCATCACGATGGACTGTGGTGATCTCCGCAAGCAGGTTCATTGGCGTTACCTGACCAAGGTCGGGAAATCATCAAACAAAGCCTGCGTAAAGCCAATGGTCTCCGAGCCAAGGAAGCTGGACATCATGAACAGCGTCAGGGCCACGGCGATCAGCTTGACCCCAAACTGGATTGTCTGCTCCTGCATCTGCGTCAAAGCCTGCAAAAGCGACACGGCAAGGCCGACAAGCGAGGCAACAATGATTGGCGGCAAAGACAGCATCATCACAAGGATCATCGCCTCGGAAATGCGGTAGACGGCGTCTTCAGGGGACATAAGCTACTCCTCTTACATTTCCGGCTAAACGTAGGTCTTGATGAGACCGAGGATCAAACGCGACCACCCATCCACAGCCACAAACAGGAACAGTTTAAACGGCAGGGAAATCGTCAGCGGCGACACCATCATCATGCCCATGGCAAGCAGGATGTTGGAAACAACAAGGTCAATCGCAAGGAACGGCAGATACAGCAGGAACCCGATCTCAAACGCCTCACGTAACTGCGAAACGGTATAGGCCGGCAGCAGAATTGCAATGCTGTCCTCTGTCATGCTTGCGGAAATATCAGCAGGCCACAACTGGCGGGACGCCTCAAGGAAGAACGCCTTTTCCTTGCTGTCCGCATGCTTGGCGAGAAAATCTTCAAGCGGCCCCTTGGCAGCAACAAAGGTGGTCTTCATCTCCTCCACCGTGGTGATGGAGAGGTTTCCTTGCTCTACGATCTCAAATGTCTGCAAAAAGACCGGCAGCATGATGTAGCCGGACAAAATGATAGCCAGCGCATTCAACGCCATATTAGGCGGAATCTGCTGCACACCAAGCGCGTTACGCACCAGCAGCAGCACCACCGAAAGCTTGATAAAGGATGTGGCGACAATGGCCAGAAACGGAACAAGGGCCACAACCACAAGCACTAATATGAGCGAGAATGGATCAGACGTCATCAGCAAATCTCAGATTGGGCGCCTTTGGGCACCTCTGGTTATGTTAGGCTTTGGCGTGACCGAAAGCAGTTTTAAAGGCCGGTGCCCCGGTCAGTTTTAGAAATGCGCAGTGCGACCCGCTCATCAATCTGCACCAGATGCCCCTTGGCAATGCGCTTGCCTGCAGCTCGCACATAAACCGGTGTCTCTTCATTGAGCGCAGGCACATCAATGTTCACCAACGACCCCGCCGCCCAGCTTTCCAGCTCGGCAATAGAGATCTCGCGCTCATCAACTTCAAACCGCACCGGCACCATCATCTGCGACAGATCAATAGAGCCGATTTCCTCAGCACCACTCACCTGCTCCGCATTCGCTTCTTCGGTTAGCTCACTCATACCGTTCACACTCTCAATTCGTTCGCAGCCCCATCCCTGCTCAACCAGCACCAGATGATGCCGACTCAGCGGCCCGTCCACGGTGATCCGTTGACCCAGCGCAGGTGCATCCAGCACCACCAGATCCCCAATGCGCAGACTGGAAACCTCAGCGGTTGGCAACGGCGCTTCACACAACGTCAGGCAGATGGAGGTGTTCAACTGTTCACGCACCGCGCGCCACGCAGGCTGCGCGGTCAGCGGCAAATCTCCAAGAAAACCGGAGAGCGCATCAGGCCGCACGCCAACTTTGGCCAGCACAGGAGCACCGCCAATTTCACCATACCGGACAGCAAACCAGCTCAGTTGCTCCAGGTCACGTGCTGGCAACAAGGCAGATACAGCCTGCAACGGCAGCTCGCTCTGGATCTTCGTAAAATCAGCGGGCAATTCATTGCGCAAGTTAGAAACAATGCCTTCAACCAGAGCATTGCGAAGTCCGTCTTCCAGCTCAAGAACATCCGCATAAGCGAGCGGCACATTCAGTTGTGCAGCAAACGGAAAGTCCTCAAGCACCAGCAGAGCTGTTGCACCAGATGCACTGCGCAACACACTCCCTTGTGCAAAAGCGGAAGGCGCTTCACTCACCTGAAAGTTCAGCGTGTGCGTGCTCTCAACCGTAATGTCCTGCTCCGCGTAGCTCAAAGCTGCGTTCCAGTAGGCCAGCGGGTCAGTTTTGGATTGGTAATTCAAGGATGTCATGAGCTCGTGCTGTTCCCCGCAAAGATGGAGGACAGACCTCCCATTGAAGACGAACCAGCATCAACACTCTCAATCTCCTGCTGTTCCAGTCGATCAAGAATGCGGATTTTCCGGTCAGGAAACCGCTGCTGCAAAGTGCTCATGAGCCCCTGCGCTGCGGCCTGCACTTCACCAGCAACCCGGTCACCACTCACGCGCTCCAGCACAACAGCCAGACCGCCTTGTGTTGTCATAACTTTCAGTCCCGTAAGGCCAAACCGGTTGGCATCAAGGGTCAGGCTCAAGACGCGTCCATCGCTTTTGTCTGCCATGGCCTCGGTGCGCATAGCCTGTTCAATCTGGTTTGCAATCGCGCTCATCGCCTTATCGACACGCGCTTCAGTACTCGCCTGACGCACGGAGCTGAACAGCTCGGACGGATTGGAAACGGAAATACTGCGGGCTTCAGCGGGATCAGACGCGGCCAGCAACCGGGCATGGCTCAAGTCAAGCGGGTCAGTCTGCCCCTGCTCAGAACCTTCGCCTTCCTCCTGAAAAGCACCCTTTCCATGAACTGGAACAGACTTGCCTTCAGCGCTGCGTAACTGTTCCTGAAACAAGCTGACATCCTGCCGGTTCAACCCCTCAGAAAATTTGTTGCCCTGCTGTTTGCCAGACGTTTTGCCATGCTCACGAGGTTGCTTACCACGTATATTTTCAAGATTTTGCTGCTGCTCAAGTGGCTGCGAACCCTGAGAAACTTTCATAATTCCACTTGCCTTCGCCCGGAAAACTGCTCCTCGATCTCCTGCTCCTCCGCAGCCTCCATTAAGGCATTGGTCTCTACCCGAAGATCATCCGCAACCTTTCCATACTTATCTTTGATGCGAAGTGCTTTTTGATACTCAAGGCGGGCAGCATCCGCATTTTTAAGCGCACGATCATAAACATAGGCCGCGCGTTCCGCTGCGTCCTCCAGCTTTTTGACCGCGCTTTCAAGGATCTGTGCCTGCTCTTTCACTTTATCGAGATCATCCGTTGAAATGACCTTCTTGATGATCTCCAGATAAAGCGCATCCTGCTTGGCTGGCAGCGCGGCACGTTCATCTGCCGCAACTTGCCGCTTGTGCTCCAGCTGCTCTTTGGCACGCCGAACTTTCTCCAGCTCAGCGTTGAGCGTCCGTTGAGCTTTCTGCTCCTTAAGTGTTTTGACGAGATGAAGCTTTTTGATTTGGTTGATCACGCAACAGTGCTCTTCAATTTGCTCAAGGCCTCATCAAAGCCATTGAACTCATCAGTACGCTGCTGCAAAAACTCTTTGATCGGCTTGTTCTTAGCAATCGCCAGATCAGCCTCAGTATCAGCCCCCTTCTGGTACTCACCAATCTGCACCAGAAGCTCAACCTCTTCATACTTCGCCAGTAACGAGTTCACCTTGCCAGACATCTCTCGATGTTCAGGCGTGGTAACCGCTGTCATCACGCGGCTCTTGGAATTCAGAATATCAATGGCAGGATAATGGTTGCCCGCTGCCAGCTTTCGCGACAGCACAATATGCCCATCCAGAATGGAGCGGGTCTCATCCGAAACCGGCTCGTTCATATCATCGCCCTCCATCAGCACCGTATAGAACGCAGTGATCGAGCCCTTATCATTCATTCCTGCGCGCTCCATCAAGCGCGGCAGCGTGGCAAAAACAGATGGCGGGAAACCACGACGGGTCGGCGGCTCACCAACAGCGAGGCCAATCTCACGCTGCGCACGCGCAAAGCGGGTCACGGAATCCATCAGCAACAGCACGCGCTTGCCCTGATCGCGGAAGTACTCTGCAATAGAGGTTGCAACAAACGCTGCTTTCGAACGTTCTAGGGAACTCTTGTCAGAAGTGGCAACAACCACAACGGACTTCTTCATCCCCTCAGGCCCAAGATCATGCTCGATGAACTCGCGTACCTCTCGGCCACGTTCACCAATCAGCGCCAGCACGGTCACATCAACAGCAGCCCCCTTCACCAGCATCGCCATCAACGTGGACTTACCACCACCAGCAGAAGCAAAAATGCCCATGCGCTGGCCTTCGCCAGTGGTCAGCATGCCATCAATGGCACGCACACCCATTGGCAGCGGCTTGTCAATAATCCGGCGCTGCATAGGATCCGGCGGTTCCTGCTTGACCGGATAATGCGTTGCAGGCGTAAACTCCCGGTCCAGCCCATCAATAAAGTTGCCCATGCCATCCAGAACCCGGCCAAGCAACCCATCACCAACAGGAACAGATTGCACATGCCCCGTCGGACGAACTTCGGTGTCCGGCCCTACGCCATAAAGCTCACCAATGGGAGAAAGCAGCGCTTCATCATCATGAAACCCAACCACTTCTGCCATAAGTTTGCGACCTGTTGAGCGCGTGTAAAGCTCAGCAATTTCGCCAATTTCCACCTTTGGCACCACTGCATGGATGAGTGTACCCACCACTTTGCGGACACGGCCTGTCAGCGGATAAGGGTCAACATCTGTGGCAGCTTTGACAAGCGTACGACCAAGCCGCGGCACTCCGGATCCAATCTGGTTGCGACGGTCCTCAACATGCTCAGCAGGTTCAATGAGAGATGTCATTACACCTCCGACAATCGCTTGGAGGATGCTTGAGCAGATGAAGTACGACGCAGGATCTCTTCAATTTCCTCCAGCCGAACCTGCAAGTTGCCATCAACGCGGCCAACAGGTGCGTCCAGTACAATGTGAGCCCCCTGCAAATCGCCATCCTCGACAATCTCAAGAAACTCGACCTGCTTGAAACCATCAGTGATCGCACCACTCATGGCCATCGCTTGGGAGTACATTTCCGGTGCAACATGCAACCGCACACGCTTTTCAGCGCGTAGTGATTTCAGCATACTGCGGGCCATCAGGCGAACGCGCTCAGCATCATCAAACTCATCCAGCAACCGACGCAACAGCGTGATGGTCACCGTGACAACATCATGCTCCACTTCACGCAGGCGCGTGTCGAGCAGTTCTTGCTCACCAAGGATGCGTTCACAGGCTTCAGATTGCGCTTTACGCACACCATCTTCATAGCCCTGCTTTTGCTGTTCTTCATAAACGCGCGTCGCATCCTGCAGAATTTCCTCTGCCTTGCGCTGCGCATTTGCAATGATCTGGTCAGCTGTTTCAACGGAAGCAAATTCAGCTTCCTTAATGATGTGCGTGCCTGGCGTCAGGTTTGCGCCCAGCTCTTTCAGTCTATAAATGCTCGCCATTGTGGCAATCTCCGACGCAAATACTGGACAAAATGCTCTTGCTGCTCTGCTCGCATCACCTGCAAACGAGCGCTAAGTTTTTCGTTGAGTTCATTGGAAAAGCGAAGACGAACAAGCGGCTCAAGTTTCGCATCAACAGCATTGACGAAAGCCAAAATGCCCTCGGCACCAACAAGTGTCAGCGCCTGCAAAGCCTCTTCATCACTTCCGCGGCATAGATGATGGAATGCCTCATCATTCTCACTTTCGTAGCCAAGCGAGCTGAAGAAGAATGCTACATCGCGAATGGCGATATCAAAGACCTCTTCACCAAACAGAGCTTCCATACGCTGGCAATCCTTCTTCAGCACAAGGCGCCCGATCAATTCATGAAGTCTGGCAATCGCAATGATGCGCATAACGCCGCCAAAATCTTCAGCACCCAAACTGCACAACATCAGTGCAAGCCGGGCCTGCTCTGAGACTGCCAGAGTTGACGTAACCGCCACATCAGCAGCAATCGCAGTAAGCCCAAGCTTTTGCGAGACATGCGTATTCAAAGGCCTCTGAAAATCTTCCTGCCCAGCCAGACCACGCAGCACGTCCAACTCAAGGCCAGCAGCTGTCAGATGGTCATCATGCGCAAAGGAAAGAGGGTTCAGTAAAGACGCAGCAAGTCTGGCCTGAAGCGGCCAGACTGCGGAGTGATGTGGAGTGCCTGTCATCATGCCAGTCCCCTGCTACTAAGCAAGTTCTTCAGGCAGAAGCTCGTCGTCGTCTCCACCCTTGGCTTTTTTGCCGCCGGAGCTGATCTGCTTGAACAGCAAATAGCCAACGCCACCAATCAACAGCAGCAGCACGACGCCCACGGCGCCAAGGATCTGCCAGAACATACCGGCGTCATCGCGTGCAATGCGCAAGCCCGGGAACACGGCCTCATACTCTTGCGCTGAGCGCTGTGAGAATGGTTTCAGCTCACGTGCAGGAACAAGCGCAACAGAAACGCTGGCATATTCAACACCCTCAATCGCATTACTGACCAAGCGCTTGATCTGAGGGATCAGAAATTCAATATCAAACTCCGGGCGATGCTTGATGAAGATCGCAGCAGAAGATGGCTTCACCTCTTCGCCAAGATCCGCTTTTTCCGGCAAAACGATGTGAACGCGAGCAGAAACAATACCATCGATCTCTGTAATGGTCTCAGCCACTTCCTCACTCAACGCGTAGATAAAGCGAATACGCTCTTCAAATGGCGAGGAGATAATGCCAGATTTCTGGAAGACCTGACCGAGCGTGTCACGCGTTCGTTTTGGCAAACCATTCGCATTCAAAATTGTGACGGCACGCTGAATATCGTCGTCATCCACCTGCAAGGTGACAAGACCATCTCCCAGACCAACTTTCTGAGCAGACACACCATTTTCCAGCAGCAGGCTGAGCATGGTGTTTGCCTCCTGCTCAGAAAGGTTGGTGTAAAGATCTGTGTTGCAGGCGGCCAAACCAATCACCATGCCCACAATTGTAATAAAACGCCGAATATTCATTTAGACTTTCACTATACCTACTGAATGCGCAGTCTTAATCAACGCATCAAAGCGTCCAAGCCTTGCGTGGTTTTGCCTGCAATTTTCGAGCTCACATCAACCAGCAAAGAGTAGTTCGCCACTTCGATCTGCATGTTGATCAGCTTGTCAAAGTGACTGAGTTTGCCACCTTCAGAAATTGCATTGATGTTGGAACTGGTCTCGGCAAAAACACCCCTGACCTTGGCCAACCCGTCAATAACGAAGTTACTGTCCGTTGGATTGACGGAAGCGATTTGTGTTGGTGCTGAAACAGCTGCCACGTTCTGGGCAGCATTAACTTGCTCCACTCCGCCAATGACCACATTGCCATTTACGATTTGCCCGGCCACAGGCGGTTGCACGCCCCCGGCAGCATTGAGTGCTGTCTGGAACTGGTCCTCAAGACCGGTAACATCGCCTGTTGAACCACCGGTTGACGGGGCTCCGCCCTGCAACGCCTGCTGCAGTTGAGAGGTGAGTGCGCTGTCCAATACTGTTGCCATGAATGCTCCTCACGTATTACTGAAACTAAGGTAAACTGAGCCGGACGCCTTTAACGGGACATCATCGCGCTTACTGGACTGGCGAGTTCGTCTCTGGAGGACAGAGCCTGCGCAGCAATTTCCGCGCACGGCGTACCAGCTGCCATCTCACAAACTTCGCTCAGGATTTCGCAGGCCGTATCAATCTCGCCCTTACGCAGCAGCGCCAGCCCGCGATACGTCTGGATGGTATCTGTCGGCGGTGCGTTTTCCAGACAGAGCAAGGCTTCATCCACATTGCCGCGCGTCATTGCAGCAAGGCTTCGCCCCAGAGGACCTGCCTCCTGATCCGGCCGCATCACCTGAAACGCTTTGAAAATGGAGTCAGCATGTTCTGCAAGACCATAGGAGACAGCAATAAAACCAAGCTCCGCGAGCACCTTTACGGTTTCACTATCAAAATCTTCTGCGTTCATTCCACCCTCACTCCAAAGCTTGCATGCGACCTGCTACATTCAAAGAGCAAGCCGCATACGAATTCTTGTTGTCAGTTGATCGAATAGATTTCGCTATTCAAACCTAACGATTATTGAAGAGAGGCATCCCGCTTTGGCGGAACTGGTGGAATGTCACCAGCTGCTGGCTTGGGCAATGGAGCCGGTCTTCCGTCCCTCGTTAGATTTCCGTAGATCGCCTGATCATCACCAAGAAGCACATCAGAATACTCACTGCTGTTCTCTACAGCACTCTCCACCCCTGAATTTACGTAGAGCGGTTCATTGTTCACAGTGCTCACCTTCTCTCCCCAGCGAGAATCTGCTTGAGACTGATCGATAGTCGCGTAAGTCTCATCAAGCAGGACACTGCCCGGCTCCGCCAACGGTCCAGTGTTGAAGTTTAGCCTGTTGTATGGATTTTCATTCTCGATGACCTGACGATCGATATCAGCCAGAACACCAGCAGCTTCCCTACGCTCATTTGCTGCGGCTTCTTGCAACTGATTTGGCGTGTAATGCCTAAGGATCGGCGCGCCTTCTTTGTCACCACCACGCTTGTTAACCGCGGCATACTGCTGATCCCCAAGCTCTGGCTTATTCAGCTCGCCTTCAAAGCGAACAGTTGCATACTCTTCTTCGTCAGGCACACCTTCCCCGCCAAGCAAGCTATATCCGTCACCCGACACATCAGAATAAGCTGAGCCGTAAAGTGAGTTAGGCAGAACGAGCGAACCATCAGTATCAATGAAATGACCAGGCCGACTGTTCACGGAAATCTGCTCATAGGTACTCGCATCAGAAAGAGCATCTGCGACCAAAGACTTGATCGTCGTGCTCAATTCTTGCAGCGCTCCAAAACGCACGTCATTGCTATGATATGTCGGATTGCTTTGAACCTTGTCAAAGGCCGCGGTCAGAATATCACCTGTCTTCGCCTGATGGTTTTGAAGCCCACCTTTTTCTAAACCTGCAGAGATCTCATTCTTTGCCAACTGGGTGAAGACATGCCAGTTGTTCAGCTTTTTGTCGTGGGTTTGCAAAGCATTCCCAAACAGTTTGCCACCAGTCAGCTTGGCCAAACTTGCCTTGGAAACCTTACTACTTCCGTCTTTTGTCTCTGCACTGTAGATGGTTTCACCATCTCTGACGTCACCACCAGTAATGCGAACCTGCGCATTTTCTTTAACGAACTCCCTGTTCGCCGGGTGATCAATCTGCGTCAAAACATCAGATAATTGGCTACTACTGGAGAAGCTAACTCCGGTCATTATTGCCTCCGCATTCCATAAGCCTCGAACGGCTCGTTACCTGTAAATTCTTGAGCTTAGAATGCACGTTTGAAACATACAGCTGAGTGCCGTTGGTCACAGCCAACGATGTTTCCTGCAGAAAAAACATCAAAACACGATTTGGTTATTCCTCGTTATCTCAATAACTTAGCGTCAAGTATCAAACAGCACAAAGGCCGATCCATTCAGAACCGGCCTCTCAGGAATAGATGACGTATGAAGAGTAGGAGCTAAGCAACCGCCATCTGACGGGCAATTGCTCTCATCTCAAGCTCTTCCCAGACCCGCATTTGCTCATTAAAGCTGCGCATCTGATCGTTAGAGGCCGAGATACTCTCCCTATCTGCAGAGCCGAACGCTTTGATCATGATTTCAGCCAGAACCTCGTCAGAGGTCTCCTCCTGAACGCAGCCACTGGTCCGCACGAGATACGCCAGCCCAAGCTCAATCTTCTCCTCCGCTTCATCAAATATCTTCGCTGCAATGGAAAAGACCGGAGCCGATGGAAGTACATCCATGACGATGGCATTAATGCGTGTGAGTTCACCAAAACTCAAAGCAGCTTCTGAAGGCCCTCTATCACCAAACGCCTGCTGAATGATCGCCATCATGTACTCAAACACATCACAATCATGCGCTTTGATCTGGTTTTCAATCAGGACTTCAAAATCATACCAGTTCCCGGCATCTTCAACATCATGCACTTGCTGCTCAAATGCCTCTGCTTTTGCAGTCAAAAACCTGCCTCTGACGCCAAGCTTTCCTACCATCTTCCAGAGAGGCTGAGAGAGACTGAAAGCACGCGGCTTCACCAGCTTGGTTTGAAAGACAAGCTCATCCTCAGTTCGTCCCCGCGCCTTTTTCAGCGGAGGAATAACAAGATCAGACTTTCGGATTTTCAGATCATGTTCACTACTGAGAAGTGCATTCAGCAGAGCGTTAAGTGTTGGCCTTGAAGGAAGAACAAGGTCAATCATAAAGCATCATTCCAGTTTTGTTGTTATTGTGTTGGCGCAGCTGAAGCACTGCGAACCGTGCGAATTGCATGTGAGTTTTTCGTCTGGTAATCCCGATCAAACGACAGCACTTTAATCCGGCGCTCTGCGACTTTGGCTTCCTGCACTTCGCGTTCAACGGCATCATCTTCAGCGCCAGCAAACGCATCCTCAACACGAATTTCGTGTCCGCCTTCATCGGCAACGTCACTCTCTTCACCAACCGGGGTAATCTTGGCAGCCTTCGTCTTCAGCTTGTCGCGGCTATAGGCTTTCTCGCGCACAGCTTCATCCTCATCAGGTCCACCCGTCTCCACTTCCCCCTTCTCATCAAGCAACTCACGCGATTGCTGGAGGGATAGTTCAGTGGCTGAAGCCTCATTCATGCTGTTGAAGCTGGACTCAAACGCAGGCTGATCATCATGCGGCACCTCTGCAGGCGGCTGAACAGTATCCGTTGGACAAACACCTTCTTCGTGATGAGGGATGTCACCATGCGGGCCGTCGTTACTATTCGTCGGCGATGAAGGCTGTTGCTCCAGATAATCGTCCAGATTACGCCGCCCTAACCCGGCATACGAAAACCGGAAGTCATCATCACTGACATATCGCATCTGATTACCTGCCAGTTGAAAGCCCAGAGACGACATCAGCAACGCACTGGAAACACCAACGGTTGCCTTTGGCTCTTCCTTGAAGTTCTCGGGCAGAACAGTCACAGCACCCTGGTTCTTCAAATAGGAACTCAGTGTCTTGAGGGAGGAGAACTTCAGCCCCTTTGGGTTGTTCTTTTCTTCCTCATAAACAAACTGGGAGATATAGCTGATGGCCTCATCAAACAGGTCCTGACGTTGATCCACGGAATCTTCATAGAGGCTCTGCGCAGCCTCATTCCTCAACAACTGATAAAACACATTCCAGTTGGAGACCTTCTGCTCTGGTCGATCTGCTTTATGCTGAAGGAAGCGGGTGTGGCGTGTCACAGCGCGGCAAAGTCCAAGCACTTTTTCACTAAGCCCGTCCCCGTTTTCACGAGAGACTGTGGCCTTGTAAAGCACCTCACCATTTTTGCTCGCACTTCGGGTCAGGCTCACACGGGCATCCTGAACCGACTTGCCCGAAATAGCAGCCTCAAGGCGTGCGACCACATTGGTGTAACGATCATTTTGAGAAAAGAGGATTTCAGTCATTGTGGCCCGCCAGATACCGACAGCCGCCAAACCACCCTCCTCAGGATCAGTCACAGGATACTGTCTTAAATTTTTGGAGAAAGAAACGCTTCAGCCCCATGGAAGGAGCTAGGATTTTTAGAGGCTTATCAGAGAAGCCGGTTCAAACAGGTCATGCTCATCATCGTCAGCTGCGCTTTCAGCCAACCCGCCCATTTCACGAACAATCTTCAGCCAGCCAGCCGAAACATCAGCAAATGCCAACACAAACTTGGCAAGTTTTTGAGCATCCCAGGCAACAGCACGAAGGTCATTATGCATGACCAGCGCATCGTTTTCGATCAGCACCAGACGCATACCGCCTGACTGGAAGCTTTGCGTGTTGTAAACGAGAACCAGCTCCAGGATCCGGTCTCTCTGCACCGCTGTCAACTCACACAAACGCGCAGAAACACAGATACGATCACTGTCTGTAACCAGCTTAAATTTCAATGAGAATGCATCCAGGTCAACAACACGAATAGATGGATCCTGTTCATCTTCTTGTGGTTTCACGCCTAATATCTGGCATGCATCATTGAGCAATTTATCGAGCATTGGGGTACTCCGCTTCCTTACTTTCTTGCAGATAACACTGCCAGAAAACGAAGAAACACAAAGTGCTAAACGATACAGTTTGAATAAGATGTAATCTCAATCCGCATTATTTTTCATTTATTATTCAAAAGCCTAGCAGATACAGAAAGAATGAATTTCTCTCACTACCCTACAACTTAAAAAAGAAATCCCCCAGAACACCAAAGCATTCCAGGGGACACATCTGTCAGTTCAAAGCAGCTTAGAAAGAAGACAGCTCACGGCGCAGTTTTTGCGTAATGTTCTGCAGTTCAGACTGCTTGCGAACAACACGCGGTGTAATCATCACCAACAGCTCAGTCCGCTTTGTGTCATTCGTTGTATTGTCCTTAAAGAGCTCACCAAACACTGGGATCTTGCGCAGGATCGGCACACCAGACTCACCCTTTTCTTTGCGCTCCTGAATAAGACCACCCAGCAAAATGGTCCGTCCGGATTCAACAACGATATCCGAGTTAATGGTTCTCGTTGCAATGGTCGGTGTCAGCGATGATTCAGTCTTGTTTTGCACCACATTACTCACCTCCTGCTGAATCTGCAGCAGAACGGAGTTGTTGGAACGAATATTCGGCTCAACCTGCAAAACAATACCGGTGTCTTTTACATCCACCTCATTGGTCACAGTCACGTTGCCATCATTGCTGGAAGATTGACTGCGAGACGCAAACGGCACCTGATCACCAATCACAAGACGCGCTTTACGGCCATCCAGAACAGTCAGATAAGGAGACGAGATCACCTTCACCTTGGTGATGTTCTGAAGTGCCTTCAACACCACATCAACCCCAACAGTATTGAGGGAAAGAGCACCACCAGCGCTAGCTGGACGAGAGGCCCCTTCTGCGACTGTACCAACACCACCCGCAAAATTACCTTTACTCAGGTACCACTGAACACCATAGGAAAGGTTGTCATTAATGTTCACCTCAGCAATTGTCGCCTCAATCACCACCTGAGAAAGCGGCAGATCAAGTGCTTGCACAACGTCGCGGATATGTTTGAATTCTTTATAGGTTGAGTTCACCAGCAACGCATTGTTCCGGCTATCAGCAACAATGCCTACTTTCTTGGCAACGGCGACTTTGGCACCGCGCGTCTCAGCAATATCGTCAAACAACTTGTTCGCGTTGTTAAAGCGGTTGTTGATTGAATCTCCACCTGGATTTACGGAAACACCAGTAGCAGAGACTGGGAACTTGCGGGCGGAAGAGCCATTATTCTGAGCTTTTTGTTTCTGCTCATTAGCCGGCGGAGCAACAGAACCACTGCCCCCTTCACCCGCAAGGATCTGCGTGAGCTGCGTTGCAATTTCATTTGCAGGCAAATATTTCAGCGAGATGATCCGCACCTTAGGCGTATCCAGAAGATTATAATCAACTTCCTTCGTAATCCGGCGCACACGCTGCAACATCTCGCGGCTCTGCACAGCCACAAGCAAAGACTGCTGCGCCTCAAGCGGAATAACGGTCAGCGGCGAATTGACCTGGTTTGGATAAAGCTGCTGAAACAGTGTGGTGATCTGCTTGGCAACCTGACTTGCTGAACTTTGCTGCAGGCGCAACACAGACACAATCGTTTTGTCATTGTCACGATTGTAAAGGCTGTTCACCAACTCTTCAGCCGCACCAATATCTTCTGGTCGCGCCCGAACCGCAATCTTGTTCGATCCCTCAACTGCAACAGCAGAAGCACCAGCTGGCAGGATAGCCTGTAAAACCTTCGCCGCATCACCTGGGGAAGCTGAGCGAACAGGCAAGATCCGAAGCTTCAGATCGCCCGCAGACCCAACACCAGAAAACTGTTCAATCGCCTGAATGGTTTCAGGACGGCCAATGTGGAAGATCTGGTCAATGAGCTTCAGAATATAGCCATTGCGGCCCAGAAGCACACGAACCAATGATAGCATCTGGTCTTTGGCAATTGGTTTTTCCGTCTGGAACGTGACAGCACCTTCCAGCGGTTCATCAATCACGTAGTTGACCTGCAAAATCCCACCCAGCGTTTGCTGAATGAAATATTCCAGAGTTTCACCACGGAAGTTCAGGCGAACCACATCAGAGGTCGCCTTGGCATCACTGGATTGCGCAACGCGGATTTCCTGCCGGTTGGCGTTATTCAGCCGGGAATCTGACAGCAAAACCTTAGCTTCTTCATCATTGAAGTAGAAAGCCGCGCCGGGTCTGCCTTTTTCCGCATTTTCACTATTCACCCAACGGGTGTTGATCGCACGGCCCAATACGCCACGCGTATTGGATGCCAATCTTGGTTGACCTGAAAGGGCAAGATGGTTTTCGCGCTGGTTCTCTTCTGAAAAGAACCGCTGAAGCTGGTCAGACAACCCCGCTGGCGGGGCTGTGTTATCCCATTCCTGATCAGCTGGCTGGGTTGTGGTACACCCCAACAGGATCAAAGAAATAGAAAGTACCCCTGCTGTCTTGCGCAGCATTGAACTTAGTTTAGCACCAATCATTTCAAACCTATGCGTTCAGCACAAGCGCCCAACACGATCCCCGGGGCTAAACGAACCCGGGGCTATCGCACTTGTGCTGCCCGAACTTTATTCGATTACGTTAAACGCGGCCGTTATCTAAAAGCAGCTGAAGTCTGCCGGTCGTATCCGAAGTGTCCTGACCAGTAACGGACTGCTCCGCCACAGAAAGTGATTTGGAGATTGAGCTGGACACAAAGCCGACCAGACGCAGGGCATACTCAGCTTCGAGAAGCGTCATCAAAGCCTTTTCATCCTTCACACGATCCTCAGCAAACACACGCACTTCCTCGCGCAATTCTTCAATAATGGTGTGACGCTCATCAAATTCAGGCTTAGTCCCGTTCAGCTTGCTGGCAGCATCCGACAAAGCACCTTCCAGCGTAGACTGGCCGTGTTCGTCCATCTCACCAGTCTTCGGCGCACCAGCCATTTCCTCAAGCGCAGTACGCAGCAAAGATTGCACCGCATCACTTTCACTCAGGTCTTCAAGTTTGACGTCAAGCTGCTGGACGGTATCAGCAAGCGCAGTCTCCACCTCACTGATCGAGGTATTGATCTGAGCAATCTCACCATTCAAACGGGCAACTTCTTTAGGATCCTGAACGAGTTCGCTATCTGGATCATCTGGATCGCTTGGCACAGTTGCCGGAAGATTTGCCAGTTCATCTTGCTTGGAGGTAAGGCTGGTCTGCAAATCAGACAACTGGCCTTCCTGTTCCTGCTGCTGCAAGTCCAAAGCCTCAATGTCAGCTGCAATATCTTCCTGCAAAGCAAGCGCCTGTAGCAACTCAGAGCGTGCAGAACGCACCTTCTCAGATTGCCCGATCAGATTTTGTTCTTTCAAAGAGGTTTGGATTTCCTCAAACCGGGCAACAACCTGCCCGACCAGCACTTCCAGATTTCCGCTGTCTGGCGGTGGCTGCAAACCGAACGCTGCCGACACCCCGACTGAGAGGAGCTGACTGGCAGACGGAATAGACTCAACACTCTTGTTCGCGGCCGGGCGAACAATCTGTGCACTGTTATCAATGGCATTGGATACAGATGAAGAACCAATTGGCGTAACTGCAGTCATCTCAGACTCCTTGAATTATCTCTCCCTATATCTCGCAGATAACCCAGAGGTCGTGTTGTGCCTTAAAACACAGAACCCGCCCTCTTATGGACATTATTGGGACAATTACGGAGTGAAAAAATCGTTACTTACATGTGTGTGCTGAACGTACAACACCTGCAGCATCCTTCTGATCAAAAACGAAGAATGAGATCAGTGCCCAAGCAAGCTGTAGGATTGGCACCTAAAGACCGCCTTAGGAAGAACTGTCGTCCCCAGAGCTAGCAGTCCGCTTCGCAAGGGCCGCTTTGAGGGCAGACAGGACACCGTCTGTGAGAAGCATGAAAGCATAAGCATAACCAGGCCGCCGCTTATGCTCATTCAACCGAGGAAGCTGCGTATAAAGGCGTTGCAGCAAATGATACCGATTCTCGATTTTCGCAATCAACTCATGCAAATCGACAGGCGAGTAAGAGGCCACCTCAAAGGTTGTTAGCCCGATGCGGTTCTCGTCAGAAAACGTCAGGCTGGGCTTCTCGTAGGCAAACCAGCGAGACAGATCAAACTGCGCACTGTATTTGAGATACAGATGATCAGCTTCCTTCAGGCGATTGACTGTCCGGGTCGCCCGTTGTTCATACTCAAAGCGATGGTCTTGAGAGAGTACTCTGGTCCGCGCCAGTTCGGTCCCATACTGCAACGCAATCTGGTGATCGACTGACATCCTACCGGCACCAAGTGGTTTGACACTCTCGACCTTCCGCGCAGATGTCAGCAAGCCAGCCGTAAACGACAGCTCGCGATACAAAATCCCTATATCACCGGAAATCTTGGAGAATTTCTCTGCCTGTATCGGACCAGCAAGCTCAACAACTCCGTTCTCATCCTCACCCAGATCATAGGGCAGATGTAGATAACCGGAAGTCGCAATCATGACACATCACTGTCTCGTGCAGCAGATTTTTTCTGCGCCTCCAATGCAAACGCAAGCCGCTTAGAATATTCGATGAGCTCAGGAACAGGCCGCACCTTCATCAGCTGATAAAAGCGCACCAGTTCCACAGTCGCCTCATCTAGCTCTCGTGACCACAAACAATGCTCAGCAAGCCTGAGGGCGACGGCTGGATGTGCCTCATCAAGCAGTTTTGCTTTGCGAAGCGATCTCTTGACGTCCCCCCCGCCAAGTGGCCAGTCTGCATGGCTCAACGCCAACCCAAGCCAATACTCAACATTGTTTGGATTAAGCAGACAGAGAACTTCAAATTGCTCCTTTGCAGATGCTTGTTGCTGCAGGTGCAGAGCCTGATAGGCAAACTGATAAAGAACCTTCTCCAACTTACCATCAGCCTTCAAGGCACCTGAGAGGCCCTGTCTGGATTTGATAGCCTCAATCACAGCCTGAGCACTTACATCCCCACCACCGAGAGCACGAAAAACAGCATCAAGATTGACATCTGCTTCTCCCGATTGATCTTCGGAGGCGGCAGAAGCCGGAGTATTGTCTGTAACAGGTGCGAGTGGCATCGTTTATCCCCGGCCTCAAAACTCGGTAAGTGCAGTAAGTTGAACTCAGGCGTTGTTCAGCCCGGTCAACAGCTTTTGAGCCGCCTGATGGATCTCGGCATCCTTGCGGTCCTTGGCATATGTCAAAGTGTCTTCAAGGTCTTCCTTAGCCTCTGTAATGTGGCCCAAAGCAAGACAAGCAACACCAGAGAAGTAGTATGGACGTGGGTTGGTCGGGTCGAGCACCATTGCAGCGGAAGCTGCCTGCACAGCAAGTGTGTACTGCTGCAACTGCACTGCACAATTCGCCAGCCCAAGCTGCACATCCACATTGATCGGCTCAAGCAGAACAAGCCCAGTGTAGATCTCCAGCGCCTTCTCAGTCCGCCCTGTATCCATCAAGCCCTTGGCCATCACCAGACCTGGATTGATGTCATCTTTCGTAAGCCCCAGACTACGGCCAATTGCGCCTTTTGCGATTGCCTTGATGTCTTGTTCTGGAGAGTTGCCCAGTTCTGAAACGAGCTCAGTCATATCGTGCCTCTTTACGGCTTAAGAATATAAGAATGTTTGAGAGCGGCAGCGCGGCATTAAAGGTGAAACACCATGGCGCCATCCAGCTCATCAGAAAGAGAGGTTTGCGCAGCACCCAGCAACGGATTGCCCTGATAACCACCTGCATCCGCAGAAACCAGTGGCTGATAAAGGCTCACAACAGACAGGAGTTCCTCGACCAGTCCAGTCAGCTTCTCCAGCTCCGTGTACCCGCGAAAGCTCACCGAAAGCACAAGCTCTTCGGCACCATCATCAGCCTTGCGTAAAACAGCCAGCGTTCTGAACTGCGACAGGCAGGCCAGATTTAAATGCAGGATATCTTCAATCTGTCGGCCTCGGGTTCCCACCGTTTCACTCAGTGAGCCAATAACCGTCGTGACTTCAATACCACCCCCATCAAGGGCATCAGAAAACACGAGTTGAACACCATCAACATTCATCGAAGCGGTGTTCTGCTCGGAGAAAATCGGTGCACCTAATCTCAGCTTTCGCCAGAGCTTATCCAAGCACCCTGAAAAGTTTAAGGAGAACACGAGAAATCCTCTCTGCCATGCGCAAGATCAGCAATCAGTCGCCAAACGCGAAAAAACAGGTGTGCGTTGAGGGTAATAAACGCACACCTGCTTTTGTGGCTTAACCGCGAGTAATCGCAGCCGCCCGTTCGTTTTCGATTTCGCGAGATTCTTTCAGGAACTGAATGATCGCACGGATGATGTCGTCCAGAGCTTTCTGGATGGATTCAGCCTGATCATTCTCCTTACGAACCTCTTCAGCAGCTGCTGCCAGCTCCTGAGAAATCGCTTCATCTTCTTTTGCATTTGCCTGAGTGAACGCACTCGCACCTTGAGAGGTCGTGTTACCCAAGGTGTTGGCAACGCCACCGATCGTCGCGATGGACTGTGCACGAGATCCGGATGCACTTGCGACAGCATCAAAACCTTTCGCTTGCGCGCGGTAATCACCAGCACGCTGCGAATAGAAGTCATTCAGCTTGCCACCCTTGCCCGGTGCAACATCAGCTGCTTTCGCATCCATCTTGCCAGCCTGCGAGTTGGCATTTGCAGAGTTCTTCGCCGCACCCAAGCCTTTTGCAGCACTACCAATCGCAACAGCAGACATCACGATGGAGACAGCAGAAGAAACAACAGTCACAACAAGACTGATAATCGCACCTGTACGGGTCTCTTCAGCAGCATCGCGGCTCTTCCCAGCCTGAGCGTGCATCTGCGTCTTCACAGTCTCACGTGCAATCAAACGGGACTCGAGCTCGTTATTGCGCTGATTGACAGCAGACTTGTAAAGAGCCTGTGCAATCAGACGAGACAGGTTGCCTGTGCTGTCGACCTTGTCGAGAGAACCGATCGCAACAGTCGCCGCTTCCAGACGACCCAGCGCCTCGTCCGTTGTCGCCTTGTCAAAATTCGCACTTGCAGCAAACTGCGGCAAAGACACGAGTGACAGGAATGTTCCGTGATGCTCTGGTGGCAAAGTTGCCAGACGCGCTTCTACGCTCTGCTGGAACTCCGTTGCCCGCTCTTCAGAAACGGCAAGTTTGCCGTCCTGAAAGAAACTGGGCGGCAGATAATCACGATTGTAACTGGCACCTACGGTTGCTGACATAAATACCTCCTTTTAACCTGCAAACTTTGTTCTACCCAGCGTATCAGCACGCTCATTCATGGAACTCACGGTTCCATCCAACGCGTCAGCGAACTGTTCGCCTGCCTTGGTTAAAATGGAGAGCAGCTGATCGATGATCTGACTGAGCAACTGGATAAACGCATCAAGGTCAGCGGCATCTGCCTGCAGTTCCTTGGACTGCGCAACGTCCTGGCTAGCTGTGTAAGAAACAGCACCCGCTGCAATCGCACCGGCACTACTACCGATCTGAATGATCGCGGAAGTGATGGAAGAGATCGCCTGGATCATCGCGCCAACACTGCCTGCCTGAGCACCCGGAATAAAGAAGGACGCAGCAGCCAGAGTGATACCGACAACGGCTGCAACCACTTTCATGGCAATATCAACCTTCATGACGGTTTCTTCATCCGCACCAGCGGCCACAGCAATGTGTCCGGCGATACTTTGGCCAGTCGCGGCCTGCACCGTGGCATCAATGGCCATGGCAAGTTGCACCACGCCGGCAGCAATCATAAACGCCCCGACAACCTGCAGTCCTGGAATAACCGCCAGAATTGTGCCGGCCACAATGGAAATCGCCGCAGCAACCCACTGAAATGCCAGAGAGATCTTCTGCCAGATGCTGAGACCTTTTTGCTTCTTCTCAGCTTCTTCCTGCTTGCGGATAGACTCTTCAAGCTTGATCGCCTTATCCTGCAAAGCACCCTTCTGCTTCGCTTGGGTAAGACCCACTTTGTTCTTCTCAACGGCTTCCTGAGTACCCTGCATTTTGTCCAGCACGGACGCAACAAGCACTTCAATATCCTGGAAGCTGGAAGTGGTCAGCGGAGTGTCAGGACCAACCTGAGTAAGGCTGTTTGAAAGGCGCGTGATGTGCTGCGCAAACGCAATGGTCGCAATCATCGGCGTACCACCAACAGATGCAAGTGCTCCCGGACCAATCTTACCTGCACCTTTTACATCACCAGCTTTGCCAGCCATTTCAGAGGTCGTATCAAAAATATCGCCCAGACTGTTGCTATTCAGACCAAGGCCCAGACCTTTAGGAAGCTCCATATCTATTCTCCATGCTTAAATAATTGAGATCAAAACTGTTGTCAGACCAGTTTTTGGCGTGCGCTTTTCATCATGGTTTGCGCATACTTCTTGTCGTCATAATTTTTGACGGGATCATCAAACATGCGCAGTGCGGCTTCAAACGCGTCACCAGCTTCCTGGTATTCCTTTGCAGCCAGCAGACATTCACCAAGACGCAGATACCCCTGCGGGTTGGTCGCATCCATACTGATGAAATGCAGATAGAGCTTCACGGCCATGCGAACGTCGCCCTGAATCTGATAGGTCATCGCAAGGCCATAGGTGTACTGCTCTTCCATCGGAGCAATCTGCACCAGCATAATAAAGAGCGACTTCGCCTTCTCGACCTGACCGACAGAGATGTTCCGGCGAGCCATCTCATAGACAGCTGCGAGCTCCTCCTCTGACAAACCCAGCATCTCGGATATGGAGACACCCTGCTTCATCAACTGATAGAATTTTTCATCCTTGAAACCCAGTGAATCAAGATGCTCAACGAGCGGCTCAGCGATCTCTTTAATCGTCTCAGCAAAGAGCTCTGGTGACTGTTTGGGCATATCGAGAAGTGACATGGCGCCCTTTCTTTATCTCTGACTAATTCAGCATTTAAGAAAACAATAGAGCGCAATCAGAAGGTGTTCTGTGCCAAACAGAACACAAGAATAGGCAATACGCATTGTGCAGTGATTTTTATGCATCACGAACATGTGAGCACAACCAACAGGCTGATCTGCCACCAACAAAAGGCAGCTCAGCCTGCATAAGAGGAAGAAACAAACCTTCCCCTTCGATCACAATCTGGAGTTATTGGGAGAGTTTCTGCCGGCGGTTGCCAAGATAGATATCAATCGCATCCTTAGCCTTATCAGCATCGTGGAGCGTATAAAGGCAACGCGCTCGAATGTAATGACGCATGGACTGCTCATCACTACGCGTATACTTACCAAACTGCTCAAGTGGATCCAGCAGGTCCAACTCCCGCAGACTTTCAAGTGCCAGGTCAAAACGGTTGAGAAGGAAAAGCAGAACCGTCCGGGCCAGAAGCACGTCTTTGGAATGATCTTCCATCACCATCATACCCTGCACCATAGTGAGCGCCTCTGCATATTTGCAGTTTTGCGTCATGATGTAGATACTGAGAAGAAGGAAGTCTCGCTGCCGACTGTTGAGCGCTGTCATCAAATTTACCCTTGCAACAACATGGCAAGGGCTGCCTGCAGGTCTTCATCAAGCAACACATCACCCATCAACAGGTCTGCAACACCTTTTAGAACACGCTGCTGCTCACCCTGCTCACGCAAAGCTGCCGCAGCAAACAAACGCTGAAGCTCCTTGCGCATTTCGCTCAACTCAGTCGGCAAAAGAATGTCTGTTTCAGATAAATCCGGCAATAAAAGAGAAGGTAGGCGCTCATCCAGTGTCGGACGGTACAAGACCTCATTTAAGGGCCGCACTTCTGGCAAAAATACAGGAGCAAGCTTTTTGCCCTCTGGCAATTGAACCTGGTCTTCAACCTTCCAGTTGGAAACCTCATTCACGCCAATTGTAATCGATGCAACCCGCATTCCGAATCCCGTACCCAGTCAAAATAAAACGCAGCCCTGACTTACCTGCCAGAGCTGCCATCACAAAAAAAAGCTTTTAAGAGAAGCCACGCGCAATCTGAATATTCAGATCAAAACTACGGCGTACAGTACCAGTCGCCTGCTCGTACGAACGGTTCTGTTCACGGTTATCCTGATTGATATCATTGGTCAGCAACTGAGGGTTCAGAAGCGTAACCGCATCACTCAACTGCGTTGAGAAGCGTTCCCACTGCGTCCGCTTAAAGGAGTTTTTGCTTCCGTTACTATTGTTAATCATGTCATGCGTTGGCCGGGTAATATTAAATTCCTTCTCAACAGGGTGCGGCTTACCCGAAGCAAAGTCTTCAAACATATACGCAACAGCAGTACTGAACTGGCTAGGATTATCAAAAGACACAGAAAGAGAGTGCTTTTCTTTATCCGCGTCCTTTCCGGTATCATTGAACTTCTTCAGTGCTTCGTTCACAATACGCTGCATTTCCGCATAGGCCTGAGACAACTGGTTGAGCTGGGTGAGCTGCTCTGTTCTCATTGTAATGATCGCCTGCTGTTTCAAACTGGCCTGATTCTGAATGAGCGCCACCAGCGTCGGCAAATCCAACCGGGAAATTGTACCATCCGAGTTTGTGATACCACCAGCAGATAACATCTGCTGCTCAGCTTGCTTGATTGCTAGAATACGCTGCTCTTGCTCGATAAAAACAGCATAACCACGGTTGATCGAGGCATTATTATCTGGCGTTAGAACATCTCTCGAGTTCCGCGCTGGATTAGCCAGATTTGGTGTCTTCACATCAAAATAAGCATGCGCCCGCTCAAAACGCTTCACAATTTCCTGCATTTCGGTAGCCAGATCTGAACGAGCATAAATTCCGGTATTAGGAACATTATCTCTCAGCATTTCCAACTGCTTGACGTAGGCCTGCTTGTCCTCATTGAACTTATCACGGTCAGAGCTTGAGGTTTTGTTAGTCAACGTCTTGTTCTTAACGTCATTAATCTCTTTGTCGATCTGGGCCGTAATCACAGCGCGGCTGGCAGCAAGGTCTGTATCTGCATTTGGCAGCAGATCCAACAGCGGCGCAATTCTGGTCTTAAAGATGGAGTTGTTTGCGAGTCGCTCCTGCTCCGTCTTCGAGAGCTGGAAAATACGAGATTTTGTCAACTCATTCACGATGGTCACACTGCGTTTATCATCGGAGCGAATTACACCAACCTGATTGGACCCTGTACCAATGACTGTGTTTCCTGACTGAATCTGCGCCTCAGTGAAATTATCGCGCAAATAACGCAGCTGAACTGCCGGATGCCAGGAGACAAATTCATGCGGTGACGGATTGCTATAGTTCGCAGGCAAGTCTTCATCAGCAACAGTATCAGCCGGATCCACCAAAACACTGGCCACATAAGCATTATACTTACTCGGGTCGGTCGCGTAGTTCGTCGTCCCTGGAATCGACAACAAAGGATTCTCAAAATCAGGATCGGCTTCCGGCAGGTTGGATAAGAAACTATCCCAAACACTGGTCTGCGTTTCTGCAGCCTGCAGCGCGGGACCTTGCTGCGCCGCCCTTTCCTGAGCACCATCACCAGCACCATCAGAGGCAGCTTTAGCTGTGTCGTCATCTTTTGGAGGAGCAAGAGTATCTGGGTCTACAGTAGTAGATGAGCCTGAGCCAACACCATTAATCATTTTCATCTCCTCACATCACAAAATAAGGCGAGTACGACCCGCATTCTTTTGGGGCTTCGCAAACTGAGACCGCGCAGCACCGCTATTATTTTCGTTGTCTTTCAATCGCTTCGTGAAATGCTCAGCAATCGCATCATACCCCTGCAAAAAGTCATCAAAACTCTTCGAAGCAAGCAGTCCGTTGATCAAGCTCAGCGCGACCGGATCTTTCTGAACGGCAGGAAGATCAAGCAACTCCTGCAAGCTCGCAACCATCTGGTAAGACACATCTTGCCATTCATTTTCTGAAGGCCAGTTCTTATCAGCGTTACAAAGGCTTAATGCATCATCCAAATAGGCACTCAACGCGCCTGCATCACCACTTACAGTGAACTGGGGAAGCAACTCTTCCTTGCTGGATCCGGTCTTCGCCATACAACATTCCCATCAAAGCACTATACGCCCTCTATAAACGGGCAGACCGGGGCACCGCTGTTCCGAACGACACACCTTCAAAATCGAAATTTAGCAATGACAGAATTAGCAAAATGGGTGAGCCCACTTGTGTCGCCCGACACAAAGCAATTTCACTAAAAGAAGTATGAAAATGACATATTCTTATTCGTAGTATCAGCGGAGGACTTTTCAATGAGCTTAGAGGTCTTAAGATCAACGATTGCCACTCACAACGCTGAGTCGCCAGTTGGCGCTCCACTGGTTGCAGAAGCCACAGGGCAGCGCCGCGCTGAGCGCGTCATGCAGCTCAACAATCCATCCAAACTGACAGATGCTGCTGAAGAGCTAGGCCAGGCCGTGTCCTCACGCCTCGACAAAAGATCACTGGAAAGCCGTTCAATCCGACAAGGGCAAGGCGCTAACATAGAAGCAATCACACGGATTGCCGACTATTACGACAAGCTGCCTGACATGCCCTCTCAGGATAAACTGCAAGGTTTGGTTCAACGGCTACAGGACTATCAGCACAATCAGAGCACCAACGGTGATGGCTCAGGACAGCTCACCCCTCAGGACGTATTCGCATTCCTGCAGCAGTTTGACGGTGACGTAACGCACCAGTATGCCGCCCTGCAGATCGCTATCGAACATTTTGAGACCACAGGAGCAAACGATGCTCTTTTGGGAGCTCTGCTCAATGCCCGCGAATACATGGAAAGCGGTGAGACTGGACGTGATGTGCGCGCAGGCTTTGCAGTCGCGGAACTTGCCCATGACAAAGCCGAGGACTTGGGAACCGATCCTGCCGTCATCCGCGAGCACTACCGCGACATGCTGCGCAGTGAAGCGAACTTCGGAATCATCTTCGATAAGTTCAATGACCTGATCGCACGCACACATTCAAAGCATCACGATGTAAACGGCAATGAAAGCTCACCCCTCACCTCTTTTGATGATGTTGTGGACCTGTTTACAACCGCCGCAAGTCAGGGCTTGGAAATTGCAGATACCCAGGATGAGCCTGCTCATCTGGAAGCGGTCCTGACCGAGCTGGGCAAACTGAAGAGCCTGCGAACCGTCTATGAGGGTGTGCATGTCGCGACCAAACTGACAGGTCGCAGCTTCTCAGAGTTCACACGTGTTGTGGAAGAGCTGGGCACAGAGAAGCTGGCAAGCTCACTGTTCCATTATCTGGGCAAAGCAGTCACATCACCTGCTGACGCACAAAGTCTTGTTGCGCCACTCGCCCCTGCTGGGGCCAGCGCATCATTGAACTACACAAACAACCTGCTTGCATTGCACCGTGAGGTTCCTGACACCATCCTCACCAACGAAAACATCCGCAATCAGCAACTCGAAACATTACTGGTACTATCAGAACAGCTGACGATCCTGGAAGAAGAGCAATATCAAACAGCAACCGACGCTACGCCGGTTAATAACTTTGCTCAGCTCAGCGCTGCGTCAGCTACTGTTCACTGACCCGTCATCGCTAATGAAATAGCTGCTGCAACATGAAACCAAGGAAGAACAAAGGAGAGGATTGAATGCAGTTTTCAAGTGCCATCCAGTCAAGCCTGGAAGCGTTCGCAAACAATATGAAGATCCCCTTTTCTCCGCAGATGGATGGAAGTCTGTCTTACCTCCTTTCACAATCCGGTGAACTGACGTTTACCCCTGTTGAAGGTGGCAACAGCGTCGTTGTCAGCCTTGGTCGAACCACAACGGGTGACCAGAATTCAGCAAATGAAGCTCTTTTGAGCCGAGCTGGCTTCAAACCTGAAATTGGAACCAATCTGCATACAGGGAAATCTAAAGATGGAACGTTACATCTGGCGGTTTTATACGAAGCAGGACAACTTAGCCCTGCAAAACTCGAGCAAACGGTCGATTATCTGATAGGTGAATTGAGTTCACTATAAAAACTACAATCAGTGCATGCAGGTATACACCAGTTTCAATCTTATAATGACTCACACTTGTTCACATTACGGAGGGAAATCGTGACTTTTTCGCACTTAAAATCACAATCCCGAGGGATACAGTCAATATCCATTAAAATATAAGTTAGATGATGACAGCCAGACTTGACTCGCTTATTAGCTGTCTTAATTATAGTTTTGTCCGTGTTCTGAAGCACAATTCTTCGCAATTGTGTACGAGTGAGATTGGGGTGGAATATTGGTAGAGTATAATAAAAAAAAGACGAAGTATATTTGCTCTGCGGAGACCAGTATATCTTCATCCTCTAAAATAGCTGCACTTATTTAAGTAAGAGGACACGGTACATTTCTATGGAAAAGGCAGTATATGATGCAAGCCTGGGTAGAGGCGCATCAAGAGCTCATAATACTGGCACCTCATCCTCAGGTGAAAGCAGCTGGAAAGAAAACGCAGCATTGTTTCAAGAGCTGAATGATGAATTATGTGCATCTTTAGAGCAATCAGCAATTCGCCAAACCTACTCAAACGGCGAGAACATCTATCTTCAGGAAGATGATGCTGAATTTCTTTACATCATTGAGAGTGGACATGTTCGCTTAAGTCACTTGCGCGAAGATGGATCTACCTTCCTTTATGCCATCATCACAGCAGGCCAAAGCTTCGGCGAGTTAGGTGTCTTTCAGCGATCTGTTCACGCAGATACAGCTTGCGCGTTAGGAAACGTAGTCGTTCACAAAATCAGACGCTCTGCATTTCATGTCATCAACGAGCAGAGTGCCGAGATCTGTCGCGCGCTGGCTGTAGTCGTAGCGAAACACTATCGCTCCTACATCGAATCAACACGCTGCTTGTCACTGCCAAGCCTCTCAGCTCGCCTGGCACATGCGCTGCTCAGCTTGCTTGAGTCGATTGGTACCCCTGCGGGCGATAACCCAAAGGACAAGTCTGTGATCTCTGGCGCAATCGTTACACAGAGTGATCTGGGCGCAATGGCACGCGGAACGCGCAGCAATATCAACCGCCGCCTGAAAGAGTGGGAGCGCGCTGGCATCATAAAAATTAAGGATCGTTCTATCACTGTGCTGAATAGGACAATGCTGGAACGGAACTTGCTCAATAATGAGTCAAATTTTTAAAAAAGCTGGAAGCGTTGAAACAAAGGACTAACGCGTGCAAGACGAGAACACCAATAACGAGATGTATGTCACCGATCTGGAAGAGACTTTAAAAAGTCAGCAAGGTTCAGAACATGCCCAAAAACTCGAAAAGAAATTGGACGCTCTTTCCTCTTGGGTACGTGAAAAATCCGAGGAGCCTCAAACTGAGGTGGACTACCAACGTATTCAAACAGTGATAAACGGCATCACTGCAGCACAGGACGTCCTGCGCAAGTTTCCAGTCCAGAATTAGAGCCGCGTAAAAGCAGGAGTTTCAAAATGGTCAGTTTTGTCACAGGTGTAGATACCCCGTATACTTCAACCGTTGAGAAAGCATTAGAAAACAAAGCTGGTATGAACGCGCTCGACATCAGCGTTCGCTTTCAGACCGAGATGGATAAGATCAATGACAAGATCATTGAAGCTCAGAACTCCAACTTGGCTGAGACCGAAAAAATGTTCACTCTGCAGCTGCTCGTGAACACTTATACCACCATGGGTCAGACACGAACCAGCATGGTGAAGGCGCACGCCGATATGGTTAAAGCCTGCGCACGTAACATTGCCTAAACCTTTTTAAAAGGCTCTCTTCCGGTTGCCAAAGCGAGTGTGGAAGAGAGCCTTTGTATATTCAGGTCCATGAGACAGGTTCGGTCTTCCCGAACGCTGACATTCCATGGCATTTTCCAGTTCGCTTTTGGCAAATAGTCAATCTGGCGAACTCCAGCGCTTGTTTAGGTGGGACGGCGAATGGGTAAACTCATCCTCAAAATTCTTGTAGGCCAACAGGCTGGCGCGGAAGTCATGCTCGAGCCGGGTGAGTATACACTTGGTTCGGACAGAAACGACGATTTGCAACTGGCAGATCTGAGCGTTGCCGCAAGCCATATGCAGCTACGCCTGCAAGACAACAAAATCGAAATCTCTGCAAAGGCAGGAGATGTCCGGACAGAAAACGGTGTCTCTCTAAGTAGTGGCAATGACGAATGGGTCGAGATTGAGCCTCTTGATGTCATCAGCATTGGTGTCATCAAAATTGCACTTGGCGCCAAAAACGCTCAATGGGCAACACTAAGCAAAGCATTGAATGCTCCCCATGAAGATGACGAGCAAACAGCAGAGAACTCTGCTGCAAACTCAATCCTTGGCGAGAATGCAAAGCACGTTGACGCGATATTCGCTCCAATAGCAAAACACCGCAAACGCATAGCTTTTGCAACAGTTGCAAGCGCCGTCGTTCTGGGTGGGTTTTACCTCGTTGGCTCAGGCAAAATATCTCCTCGCACAGCAAGTGCCCTCCCGAATGGCGGCATTGAAGCAGTGCGTATCGCTCTGGCAGATCTCCCCTTTGCAGAAAGACTGAGCCTGCGTCAGGACGTGGATGATCAGATCTATCTGACAGGCTATGTCAGCGAACCTGTTCAGCGCCGGGCAATCACAGAGGCAGTAGAACGCACTGAAGTACCTGTCCGCTTGCGCGTGCGCGTGATCGAAACGCTGAAGAAAGATATTGCCGGTTATCTGCAATCTCGCGGATCCAACGTAAGCTTCGCACTTGCGGATGACGGAGAGTTAACCCTGAGCGGTTCTGTTCTCAATAAAACAAGTGCTGACCAGCTAATCGCGGACCTACGCGGGTTGAATGGCATCTCCGGCGTAACATCAAACATCAAAACTGCAGATGATTATCTTCTGGATGTGCGCAAGCTGGCCAAGCGTGCTTTGATTGATGACACCATCATCTTCCGTCTCGACGATGAAACTCTTGAAGTCAGCGGTATCATAGCAAGCCAGGACATTGATCGCTGGTCTGGCTTCTTACGCTCATACTCCAGGCAGTACGCTACGTTTATTCCACTGCGTTCTCTCGTCAAGTTGGTTCAGGAAAACGGACAGGTCGTAGATCTCAAAGCCAACTTTGATGGTGGTATTGAGCCTTTGCTTGCTGCTGTTGATCCACTCACGAATGAACCGGTAGAAGAACGCCAAACCAAAGTATTGGAACTGGCGCGGGCAATCAAACAGCAAGACGGTTTTGTACCTAGCCAACCCAATCAAAAATCTTCCAGCCGCCTCGCCAAGAGCAATGCGGCAGGACAACGCAAAACTGGCCCTGAAGCACCTGCAACACCGCTTCAAAAAGCAACTGAACGTTTGCTAAGCAGCATCGGCATTGCATCCGCTCAAGCATCAACGTCACCAACCAGTCAGCCGACAGTGTTAGAAGAAACAGATGCAGGCCAGCAGACGACAAACGGAAAGTTGGAAGCTAAAAGCGAAAAGCAACAGGGCGTAATCTCTCAAAGTAAAGCGGATGTCCGGTTCCAAAACGTCGCCCTGGACGATCCTGAGCTTAACGAAGCAGCTGAAGTCGTGTTCCTTGCTTGGATGGAATCCGCTAAGGCCAAAGGCGTGATACCTGAAGAGCTAAAAAAGAACTTCCTGCCCTTGCTTGTAACGCCGCCGTCTGAGGGACCTCTCTGCTCTGAGAACCTCTCAGTGCCAGTCTCACAGATCCCTGTGACTGTACTGTGGCTCGATATCCTAAGCAGCAGCGAAAGCCTCGCTCTCACAACGTTTCCAGAGGAACGCCAGCGCTACATTTTGGAAGCTGCAGTCAATCCAGCTGCAACACGCGACTGCCTGATCAAATCAGAAAAAAGCAACAACATTGATTTGATCCCCTACTCCAACTTCATCAGAGAGAGCTTGCGAAACCCTGGTTTCATCAGCTTCCTGACGCGGGACCTCTCATCTCCGTCTCTGACTGTCACCGGAGCGAGCCTGATCGGCGAGCGTTATGTTTTGAACAGCGAAAACAACCGCTACAAAATCGGCCAGTCCATTGATCAAAGCAGCCGCCTCCTTGCTGTCGGCGAGCTGGGTGCTTTGATCCGCGAGTATGAAGGATACTCTGTCGCGATATATGGCGATCAGACAGCCTGGGTCGTCCGCGAAGCAAACGCGAGGCAGTAAGCCATCGCTCAACAAACAGTAGAGCACTTACTGTACAAACATACGAAAAGCCGGGTCTCATATGAGACCCGGCTTTTTCTTAGGCCACAACGTCTACTTGACTGTAAGAGCCATCATCATCCAGCACCACCTTAATGGTGTCTGTATTGCTGATGTTATCAAGGTGAGCGATCTTCGACCAGTTCTCGCCATTGGCAGCCCCATCCACATCAACAAGCACATCACTTCCAGAACCATTTTCCTGGATCTTCACGTACTGACCAGCTTCTGCAGCATCAACTTCATCATTTCCGAAAGCCTTGTTCAGGAGATCCGAAATATCGAGGCGATCAACGTTTTGATCTGTTTCCCCCTGAGCCGTGCCATCAAAGTCGGTGATTGTATCAAAACTTCCATCCAGAACGTCGAAGATGAATGCATCAAGATCATCTTCACTACCGCTGGTCATCCGGTCATAACCCGCACCACCATTGAACGTATCAGAATAGTTGCGGCTACTTGACGGATGCCAATCATCCCCAATCAAAAGATCATTGCCATCACCGCCAGACAGATCATTATGCCAGTTGCCCTGCCCTTCAATTCTGTCGTTCTGATCGGTACCATTTAAGCGATAATGCCACCCTGAGTTCTTGTCTGGATCATTCTCGTAATACTTGTTCTGAGAATAGGCAGGCTCATTATAATCGACAACGATGGTATTTGGATTATCCGCATTCTCAATCACATTGACCGTTGTGGTTGCAACACCACTTTCTTCAGCGCCATTGCTGACAACCATTTCAATAGTTCTCGTGTCAATGTCTGAAGAGGTGTTGAATTCAATGGATTTGATTGCCGCAACATATGCTGCGTAACTTGCATCTCCAGAGAGAGTCAGAACCAGATTGCCACCTACGACTGCTGCCCTGGCAGAGATACCAGAGAACGCTCCCTGTGGGAGATAACTCAGAGCATCCCCCTGCTGATAATTCTTTAGCGTTATGACTGCACTGGAAAGTTGATCGTTGGAGTTGTCATTATCGGCATCATTAACGCCAAGCATATCAGCAATCGCAACACCTTCCCCACCAAGAGTAAAGTCAATGTCATACTCGGTCGTAGGATCAATAACATTGTCTCCAGTGATCTTCACATCGAGAACTCGGGCATAATCGTCCGTTCCTTCCATACCAGACACTTCAAAAGTGATCGTAGTTTCAGAAGGGTTCCAACCAGGCAGATTGCTTATGTCAATCGTAATGACTTCGCTTCTGCTCTGCGTCGATTGATCAAACATTGGGATACGAGCGCTTCCGCCATCCCATTCAATCAAAAGATCGAACTGATCATCACCGAATTCCAGACGGTTTCCAACTGAAACCTCCAGCTTTAGATTTTCTCCATTCGTCAGATCAACCGATCTGGAAACGGATCCCTCACCATTTGGTGTCCAAGAGGGGAAGTAAAGATGACCGGAGATCGCTCCGCCCTGCTGCGGAACATAAACATCTCCATAATCGGAATCCCCATCAAGGTTTCCGTTCTCAATCCACGCTCCAGTCCAAGTAACAACACCGTTGCTATGTCCATGACCATAATCGTAGGAACCGTTGTGCTCCTCAAAATCATCTCTGACTTTGAGTTTGTCCGAACTACCTGGCTTGAAGAACAGATTTAGTTCAGCAGCCTGATTTGTCACAGACACTTCAACATCTTCGCTCGCGTCTTCAGTTCCATCACTCGCAACGATATTGAAGTTGTAGTCTTGATCAGCGTCCACATCCAATGGGTTCTCGAAATCAGGTGCAGCTTTGAAGTAAACTTCACTGCCTCTGATTTCGAACAAATGAGCATCTTCACCCGTCAAGGAGTATGTCAGCGCATCGCCATCAACATCAAAGGCACTAAATTCAGCAACCGGTCCGACCCCATTTTCTGCAAAATTGGACTGAACATTTGTAACAGTCAGGACTGGACGATCATTCACTGGAGTGACATCAACTGTCACAGTGATCACATCAGAAACATCACCATCAGCATCTTCAATACGGTAGCTAAAGCTATCCTGCCCGTTGAAGTCGGCAACAGGTGAGTACCTCACAGTGCCATCAGAGTTCACAACAACACTGCCGCCCTTAACAGTAACCCCAGCGTTTTCAAGTAGAACTGTTGCGTCTTTATCAGCCCCAACAGCATCATTGCTCAGAACATTGATATCGAATGCAACATCTTCAGAGCCAATCACATTATCAGCGGCACCTGCTGGCACATCGTCAAGGATGTTGACGGTAAAGTCGCCAGAAACGCTATCACCATCGCTGTCCTTCGCCTCAAAATCGAAGGACAAAGAAAGATCTTTTCCTTCATCACCTTCATGATCCAGCTGTCCAAGCAGTTCAAATGTATACGTACCTGAACCATCATCAGACAATGTCACTTTGAAGACTGCATTGCTCAGATCATTGGCATCCGCAGGAGCCATACCGGTGTAGCCAATCAGAACAGCGCCAAACGCTTGGAGCAAGACAGGAGCACCTGCTGATTCAAGTGCTATGTTGCCACCAGTCTTCCCCTGCTCCCCATCTGTAACATTGATAAAGGAAACGCTGCGATCGGAACCATGCACAGGAGAAGCAACATCACTGTCGGCATCATCAGTCCCCCAATTGATGTGCAGGCTGCCAGAGACTTCTGCATTCCCGCTAGCAAGGTCTGCCTCATCAACGACAAGCCCAACTTTGTGAAGCTGAATGTCATCCAGATAGGTGCCAAGGCCGTTGTTTTGGTCGAGCGCCGTCAGCTCAATAAACTCAAGACGATCACCAACTGATTGACCAGTACCGACTACATTGAGAGTAATAGTTGTCCAGTCAGTGCTGTTGGTTGAGTACTCACCAACCTCAACACCATTCCAAAGCACCCTCACATCACTGGTTGGACCATTGCCGGCCCGATCAGCAAGGTCAAATGTCAACTCATACTGCGTATTCGCTTCCGTCTGGATATTCTGGTAAATACCATCAACTTTACCAGAATCGGCTCCATCCTTATCCAGTTCCAGATACTGATCCCCATCAGATGATGGACTGAAGCTGTCGGAGTGCAGCTCAAATTTGGTTCCATTGGTTGACATCCAGCCAGACATTGTATCGATGGCTTTATGTCCAGAAGATCCAATATCCGGCTCTTCAAAGGAACCGTTGACAACAAGATTTGTCTCATAAGAGCTGCTATCGATGATAGGCACATCATCAACAATCTTGATAGAGAATTTTCCAGCAAGATTAACGCTATCACCATCGCCATCAACCGCATCAATCACGGATCCAAAGTCGATCACTAGGGGTTGCTGAACATTATTCTCACCATTGCCAGCAACATGATCCAGTTGATCAAACAGCTTGAAGACCACATCACCACTGTCTGATGTCAGGTCCAGCGAGAACACTGGGCGATCATTCTGGAAACTGTACTCTGTGTTGCCATCAGTTTCGACGTAACCGACAATCTTGTCACCAATCACCACATAGGACAGCGGTTCACCACCTGAAGTGAGAGCCATCTGTGTTAAACTCGCAACCGCATCAGTTGAGATATCAAACGCGCCGCCATCATTGCCAAAATCGACAAGAGCACTGATATTATCAGTCAGGTAAGCTGGTCCGTTGTTGTCATTCTCACCTGTCGTCGAGCCATCCAAATCCCCATCGCGAGGGGCATTCCCCTGCACGCCAGAGTTCAAGTTGACAATATCATCTTCATCCGCTGTTGCTGTTTGAGACGCGCCTGTAAGGGCAACTTCATCATCTTCGACAGAGATTACAGCTGTCGCAGTTGATGTGTCACCATCCCCATCTGTGACAGTGAAACGCAATCGCAGATCAATACGATCGTCACTACCAGCCTCACCAACATCTGGGTGATCAAAACCAAGGTGCTGAGTAAATTCATAGGCCCCATCAGGCTGGACAATCACAGTAAATGCGGTAGCACCGCCAGTTTCAGTGGCCCCTTCAATGGTGATCACACCATCTGGTGCTGTCGTGCTGGAAAGAATGACCTTCTCTCCGCCAACAGTCAGGAAGTCACTCCGTTGACCTTTAGGTTCTTCCAGATCAATACGGCGTGCATATCCTTGATCATCAACGATCCGTGCAGCAGTTACGGTAGCTCCATCTGAGCCACCTTCAAACTGAAGTGTGCCGGAAGTCGCCACGCCAAAATCATCTGCCTCGCTTACTGTGATCTTCGAACCAGCTCCCGTGGCAGTGGGCTCATCATCATGGAAGATGATCTTGTCACCAATATCGACAGATGCAGTGTCTGTGTCCCCATCTCCATCAGTTAAGGTCAAAACAGCAGAGATTTTGCCTGCCAAGTCCAGCGTATGGTCGTTCTCACTCTGAACATGATTCAAAGAAGCGTATTGAACAACACTCAGGCTACCGTACTCATCAATCGAGACAGCAAAGACAACAGCAGCATTGGCATCACCCGCACGACCAACAATCAAATCTCCCTCAGTATAAAGGTTGATTTGAGAGCCATCTGTCGTTTGCAAACCAGAATCTGTGCCTTGAGCAGCAATTTCCAGGGTGACTTCCGGTGCATCAACTCCATCCGCTCCAATATAGATATTGGCTTCAACCAAGTTCACATTGTGAGCGTAAATTGTCTCCATATCCGGATCATTTGCAGCCTGACTATCCAGTGAGGCAAACAAAGCACGGATATCAGAATCTGGGGCAGCAACAACTTCATCAAGTTGCTGTCCTGCAGTCTCATCCAGCTCTACAATTTCACCAGTTACGGCGAAGTCATGAATGTGCGGGCCGTCATCATCAAACGTCAGATGCTCACCAATCTGCACTCGCGTGGAAACCACGTCGCCATCTTCATCCGTAACAGTCAAAACTGCTGTTACCTTGCCATCAAGTGACACATACTCATCAGAAGACGTCGTATCTGGATGCTTGATAGACATGTACTGAACCATAGACACATCACCATTTTGATGCACATGGATAGCAAAAACAGCTAGTCCCTCAGGGCGGCCATTCCCCCCGGCAAGACGACCAACAATCATCCCATTCTCTTCAGAGAGGAAGATTTCATCACCTTCAGTCGTAAACAGACCAGATGAAATACCATCACTGGCAATTTCGAGAGTGACTTCGTAGCTGCCGGCTTCATCAGCTCCTACATTCAAGGACCCATCCAGGACGTCATTTCGAGCATAGATGGGGCCATTCAAATCAAAATCGCTACCCGTATTCGTAACATCTTTGAATGTATCAGAACCGATCCAAGGTGGAATGTTGTCACTATGCGGCCCTTGGGTCTCGTCAATGCGAATATGATCATCAACCCAAAGTTCTGGCGCAGGGATGTCATCAACAACGGTCACATCCAACTTGCCGTCCAGAGCAACAGTGTCCCCGTCCCCATCTGTCGCAACAATCACAGAACCAAAGTCGATGGCAGCAAGCTCATCACCATTGAGAAGCTGAAGGGCAGTGTTCTCACCATTACCAGTCACATGGTCCAGCTGATCGGCCTGCAACACAGCAAACTCACCAGTCTCGGTATTCAGAAGCAGCCCAATAACCGGACGACCACCAGCAACACCAACCATCAATGTG
>NZ_LMCJ01000057.1:185231-186158 GCF_001623085.1 Pseudovibrio sp. W74 | reverse complement strand
AAGGTGAACGAGCCAGCGCCAGCATCCCCATCAGCACCAAAGTCAACAGTGTTCTGAAGATCTCCCGCTGCAATCGCAGAACCACTCAAGAATTCAGTCCAGTTGCCATCAGCTTCAAGGCCCCAGTAATCAGGGCTCGTACCCGTTGACAGGATCGTGTCGATGTCGTCTTCATCAACAGTCACATCCTGCTGCTGATTGGTCACACGTGGTCCATCATCATCAAACGTCAGAAGATTGCCGACAGAGATCTCAGTTGAAACCGCATCACCATCTTCATCGGTGACAGTCAGGATTGCGCTCACCTTGCCATCAAGCGAGACATGTTCATCAGAAGATCCGGTGTCCGGATGCTCAATGGACATGTACTGAACCATTGAGACCTTGCCGTTTTGATGCAAGTGGATTGCAAACGCAGCATCTCCGTCTGGTACGCGGCCAACAATCTGACCGTCTTCCAGATGAAGCGTGATCGCCAAGCCTTCAGTCGTGGCTAGACCAGAATCTGCATTATCAATGCGGAAGACCAGCTCATGACTGCCGCGCTCATCAGCACCAACATTCTTATGGAAATCAAGAACATCATTCCGCGCGTAGATTGGACCACTCAGATCAGGGTCACTGCCCTTTTCGTCAACATCTTTAAACAGCTTGCGAATGCGCCACTTCGGCGGAACATTATCACTGTGATCACCCTCGGTCTCGTCAATGCGAATATGATCATCAACCCAAAGTTCTGGCGCTGGGATGTCATCAACAACGGTCACATCCAGCTTGCCATCCAGGGCAACGGTGTCCCCGTCTCCATCTGTCGCAACAATCACAGCACCAAAGTCGATGGCAGCAAGCTCATCACCATTGAGAAGCTGCAGCGCGGTGTTCTCACCATTACCAGTCACATGGTCCAGCTGATCGGCCTGCAACACC
>NZ_LMCJ01000057.1:185101-185221 GCF_001623085.1 Pseudovibrio sp. W74 | reverse complement strand
TCTGTCGCAACAATCACAGCACCAAAGTCGATGGCAGCAAGCTCATCACCATTGAGAAGCTGAAGGGCAGTGTTCTCGCCATCACCAGTCACATGGTCCAGCTGATCAGCTTGCAACACA
>NZ_LMCJ01000057.1:158569-185091 GCF_001623085.1 Pseudovibrio sp. W74 | reverse complement strand
TAGCCCCGCCCAGCCCACGCCACACTGACGGTCGCTCCGCCAGCTGCCCGTGTACGTGGACATAGGATCAGTATGGCGGGTGATTTGGGCGAGGGGATAAGATTTTCGCTCAGCCAGCTCTATCGGCAATCTCGTCGCCTTCCAGAATGCTGAAACCACGCTCGCCGTCAAGCGCAGCGGCAACAAGTGCGCGTGCAACTGCGGCGCCTTCAATTGGACGATATTTGCGCAAAGGGCCTTTAAAGAGAAACGAAAGCCGTGGCAGCACCGACGCGGCAAGCCCCTCAGCAAAGCGTTGCTCCTGACGCTCACCCAGCAACAAAGAGGGCCGGAACACTTTTGTTGAAGGGAAAGCGAGCGTGCGAACGGCCTCTTCAAGCTCCCCTTTGACCTTCAGATAGGAGTTGGAACTGCCCGCTGCTGCACCAATCGAAGAAACCATGAGAAACTGCTCAGCACCGGCTTCACGCGCCAACCGCGTAAGGTCGTAGGCAAGCTGGAAGTCAATCGCGTAAAACGCTTCTTTTGAGCCGGCTTTCTTCAGCGTGGTCCCCAGACAGCAGAACACATCCGTCACGTTCATTGGCAGTTGAAGGCTGGAAAGATCGCTGAAATCGGTCAGATGCAACCGAAGCTTATCATCTTCAATCTCTGGATCTTTGCGCACAACTGCATGAACCTCGTCATACGCCTCACTGGCAAGCAGCAGCCGAACCACTTCAGAACCAATCAGCCCAGTTGCACCAAAGACCATCGCCACACGATTTTTCATAGGAAATTCCTCCGATTATCAGCCAAAGCAGATTGGTAGATCGGGGTGAGTGTTTAAGACTCGAACAAGTTGAAGCGTAATTCAAAAAATAAGAGCACCATTTCAGGTGCTTTCATTTCGATTGCTATTTGGGAATGGCAGAGAGCAGCGGGAAGAGTGCCATATGGAAGTTTCCGAGCCAGATTACATACCAGTCTGCAAGCTCTGGCATTGTCGTGTTGGTGCCAAGATCAACATATCTCTTCCATAACACGATGCTGCAATATCGGGCATGTTCAGCAGGGTCCCAATCAAGTGATGCGCCGATCGCTGTCTCTACATGTTCTTTTTGGCGTAGCAGTTCTTTGAAGTAGGCCTCGCCGGGCTCATTCCGAAAGTTGATCATAACTTTCGCGCAGTTTTCTTCATCCAGATAATGGAGACTTAGATAAGCGTTCGGTATGCCAAACTTGATGTCGTAGTAACTTCCGTCGGGAACATTATTTCTCAGTTTAATCGGAAGTTTAGTGTCAGACATCTGGTCTTTGACTGCTTGCCAAATTTCATGATGTTTTTGTTTTAGTTCACTCATGAGTTGTTATTTCCTAGCTGAAGCTGATTGTGACAATGCAAAAAAGGGCACCCCGAAGGATGCCCTAATTCGTTTAAGCGTTGGTTGGCTTGGCTTAGAAGCCCATGCCGCCCATGCCGCCCATGCCGCCGTCCATTGGAGGCATTGCTGGGCCGGAGTCTTTCTTAGGCAGTTCAGCAACCATTGCCTCAGTAGTGATCAGCAGACCAGCTACAGATGCAGCATCCTGAAGAGCAGTACGAACAACCTTAGTTGGATCGATGATGCCAGCTTCAATCATGTTGACGTATTCTTCGGTCTGAGCATTGAAGCCGAAGGTCTCATCCGCAATGTTGTCCTGGATTTTGCCAACAACGATGGAACCTTCAACACCAGAGTTTTCAGAGATCTGGCGAAGCGGAGCTTCAAGAGCGCGCAGAACGATCTTGATACCAGCTTCAATGTCAACGTTCTCGGAAGATACTTTCTCAACAGCAGCTTTTGCACGAAGAAGAGCACAACCACCACCTGGTACGATACCTTCTTCAACAGCAGCGCGTGTTGCGTTTAGGGCATCGTCGATGCGGTCTTTTTTCTCTTTAACTTCTACTTCGGTTGCACCACCAACGCGGATAACTGCAACACCGCCAGCAAGCTTAGCAAGACGTTCCTGCAGCTTTTCGCGGTCGTAGTCAGAAGAAGTTTCTTCGATCTGAGCTTTGATCTGGGAAACGCGTGCTTCGATGTCAGTTTTTTCGCCAGCACCATCAACAATGGTGGTGGTTTCCTTGGTGATGTTCACTTTGTCAGCAGTGCCGAGCATGTCAACAGTCACGTTTTCCAGCTTGATGCCGAGATCGTCGGAGATCACGGTACCACCGGTCAGGATAGCGATGTCTTCAAGCATTGCTTTACGACGGTCACCGAAGCCAGGAGCTTTAACAGCAGCAATCTTCAGGCCACCACGCAGTTTGTTCACTACGAGAGTTGCCAGTGCTTCACCTTCAACATCTTCAGCGATGATGATGAGTGGGCGGGAAGACTGAACAGCGCTTTCAAGGATTGGAAGCATTGGCTGCAGGTTGGAAAGCTTTTTCTCGTGCAGGAGAATGAGTGGCTTTTCCAGGTCTGCAATCATCTTCTCAGCGTTGGTGACGAAGTATGGAGAAAGGTAACCGCGGTCGAACTGCATACCTTCAACAACTTCAAGCTCAGTCTCAAGAGACTTAGCTTCTTCAACGGTGATAACACCTTCGTTGCCAACGCGCTGCATTGCTTCAGCAATGTCTTCACCGATCTGAGTGTCGCCGTTAGCAGAGATTGTGCCAACCTGTGCAACTTCGTCAGTAGAAGAGATAGACTTAGAACGTGCGGTCAGGTCAGCAACAGCAGCAGCAGTTGCCATGTCAACGCCGCGCTTCAGGTCCATTGGGTTCATGCCAGCAGCAACGAACTTTGCACCTTCTTTAACAATCGCCTGCGCCAGAACAGTCGCAGTTGTTGTGCCATCACCAGCAATGTCGTTGGTTTTGGAAGCAACTTCACGCACCATCTGTGCGCCCATGTTTTCGAACTTGTCGTCGAGTTCGATTTCCTTCGCAACAGAAACACCATCTTTGGTGATGCGTGGTGCGCCGAATGCCTTGTCTAAAACAACGTTACGGCCTTTAGGACCGAGGGTAACTTTTACAGCGTTTGCAAGGATGTCAACGCCTTTAAGCATCTTGTCGCGGGCATCGGAGCCGAATTTGACTTCTTTAGCAGCCATGGTTTTGTCTCACTTAAATTCTTGAATAACAGAAGGGATCGTAGGGTCTCAACAATGGCCTGGAATTAAGCCAGGATACCCATGATGTCGGATTCCTTCATGATCAGCAGGTCTTCACCGTCGATCTTAACTTCAGTACCGGACCATTTGCCGAACAGAACGCGATCACCAGCTTTAACGTCGATAGCGATCAGCTCACCGTTGTCCTTACGTGCGCCAGCGCCAACAGCGATAACTTCGCCTTCCTGTGGCTTTTCTTTTGCAGTGTCAGGAATGATGATGCCACCAGCTGTTTTTTCTTCAGACTCAATGCGGCGAACGACAACACGGTCGTGTAGCGGACGAAACTTCATAATTGGCTCTTCCTCTCATACGCGAGCGCCCCTTTTAGGCAACGCCCGGACGCGAAGGTTAAAAACTTTGAGAGTGGGTGAAACCTTGCGGGCCCACAGTGATTAGCACTCCCAAAGGCAGAGTGCTAACAACCGTGAAATGATGTAGTTTCACCCTCTGGTATAGTCAAGGAGAGAGCAGCAAAAAAATATTTTGGAGCGCAAAAAATATAGGAATACTGCGAGAAATTGGGGGCAATTTGGGAACAGTCTCAACTCACCCTAGACGAATGGACTGTCTGTGCTGCCTGCACGGGAATTTCCGGAATCAGCGCAAAAGAAAAGCCGGCTTTAAGATTAAAGCCAGCTTTTGAACTTTAACAGGAAGCTTTCAGGTCTTAGAGCGTGTTCCCGAAAAGTGGTTCCGGTTTTTGGATAAGAATACGCGCAAAATTAAAGAGTTAGAGCTTGGTGCGTGAATGCATATGAACGCAACATGCTCTAATTCTGAAGAGGCGCGTCCTTCATGGAAAACGGAAGCTCAAAGCTGCCGGACTTTTCCGAGTTCTCGTCGTTAAACTGCACCTTCAGCACATAGTCTCCAGCTTGCAGCCCTTTAAGGTTGAAGCTCAAAGATGTCTGATACTCGCGGATTTGGTTGAAGCTTGCCGAGTGCAAGGCGGTAAACCCGTCCTGAGAAGCAAGCACCTGACCAGTGGTGTTGCGCAGTTCAAAGTCAACACTCAGATCAATCGCATATGTGCTGCCCATCTCTTTGTAAGAGAAGCCAACAGGCTCAGCATAAACGGTCAATGGATCACCGCTCTGGAACTCTGTCGTCTCCAGAGGCGTGTAAGCCCCATAACTCTCAGCTGGTAGTGCGATGAATTTTGCTGCCGTAAAAGCGAGTGGCTGCTGCTGCCAGGCAATGGTGTAGGCGTCCTGAGCAGCTTTAAAGCCAGCGCTCGGCGCACTCTTGTCTTCAGCAGATGCAGCGCTACCCAACAAAGCAACCGCAAAAATAGAACAGGCTGCAGCTTTTGCGTAAGCTGACATCCCTCTCACTGTAAATGGCATTGTTAGCCCCCTAGAGCCAGCAGAACACAATATCTGCGGCACTCACCTGATTCTTGGCGGTGGTATAGCTCTTAAATCTAAGGGAGACAATACTGCCCCATTTGTTGAGGCAGCTTAGATATGCGTCACGAAGACATTCCTCATGCGATGGTTAAGCAATTACCACGCAATTGATCAGGCACCAGCTCGTTCAGCCCAGGATTGCTTCTTCCGGTAGATGGTCGAGGGGCTGATTTCCAAAGCGGCAGCTGCAAGGGCAATGTTGCCGTCAAAAGTTTCAAGCGTGGTCTCGATAATCTGCTTTTCCTGAAACCACAGCGGTTCGATAGAACGCCCCATGGAAGGCATAGGCTCGCTTGTGCTGAAGGCAATCTCGGAAAGAACAGGAACAGCCTGGTCACGCAGCAAAGGAGAGAGCATGAGTTCAGTGACTTCATCACCGTCATTCATGACCACAAGCTGGCGAATGACATTCTCCAGTTCGCGCACATTACCCGGCCAGCTGTGCTGCAACAAAAGAGCTTCTGCATAGGTCGAAAAACGCTGAAATCTGCGATTTTCTTCTGCGGTATACTTCTTCAAGAATGTTTGAGCGAGGGACGGTATGTCCTCGCGGCGCTCACGAAGAGCTGGCAGACGGATCGGCAGCACGTGGAGACGATAGAACAGGTCCTCACGGAAGCGACCAGCAGTGATCTCTGTTTTCGGGTCTCTGTTGGTTGCGCAGATAACGCGCAGATCCAGCGAGCGTGGTTTATGCTCTCCAACCCGTTGAATGGAGCCAGTCTGAAGGAAACGCAAAAGCTTGCTCTGCAGGCAGAGTTCCATTTCACCGATCTCATCAAGGAACAAAGTTCCCCCATCGGCAAGCTCTGCTGCACCAGCTCTGGCTTCATCTGCTCCGGTAAAGGCACCGCGTGCATGACCGAAGATCTCGGACTCCATCAAATTGGCCGGAATCGCTCCACAGTTGATTGCGACAAAAGGCCCGCCTTTGCGTGCCGATCTGGCATGCAGTGCCTGTGCACACAGTTCCTTGCCTGTACCTGATTCTCCGGTAATGAAGGCTGGTGCGCTGGATGTGGCCATCCGGTTGATCTGCGCATAAACGCTTTGCATGCGATTGGAAGCACCAACAAACCCTTCAAACTGAGCAGCTGGTCCAGACGTGACGCTGGAGACAATCGCCTCAGAGCCAGTCGCGGCTGAAAGGGAAGGAGAGGGTGCCGCTCTCTTGAAGACACCCAGATGTGCTTCAAGTTTCTCCAAAAGCATTTCGCTTGTGTAGGGTTTGGTTAAAAAGTCATGAGCGCCATTGCGCATGGCATTCATGGCACGGCTCACAGACCCCTTGGCACTGACCGCAATCATAACCGCGCGCGGCGCAGCAGCGACAATCTCGGAAAGCTCGGCTTCTCCGCCGATGCATTCAAGATCGACAATAACGATATTGATTGGGGTATGTCGCAAAAAGGCGACAGCATGTTCTTTGCTCGCAAGAACATGCGCAGGTTGTCCGCTGGTAACATGCTTCGACAAAGCACTACTGGTTTTACGAGCCTCTGCACGATTAGTGTCGACGACACAGGCGTTCAAAAACCTATTGGTAGCTTTGGGGGATCCCATTGGCAGGCAACCTCAAAAATCAATACATCAGGTCGAAAATCATTCGACACCCTGAGTTTGTGCAAACAGGGTAAACAAACCCTTTTCGTTTTCGAGGTTGATTGCATTATGCAGTTAATTTCTTTCACGCAGAACGCTTCGAGCAACTTTCTTACCCGATAAATATCATTGTTCGCCAGAATCGCGCGTCGAAGTTCAGCTCGGGATTGTGACGAAAATCGTATGCGCTGATGATATATGTAGCTCTATTGTCATTCTTGCGGGGACAACACGGGTTTTCCCTAGAAATATAATGGGTATAGGGTTCGAACGACCTCAGTAAATGCGGCAAAATTCAGGTATGTATTTTGTGATTCGGACCAACAGGTACTCTTGAGGATATGACGCGCTTGGCGAACATTTCCATTTTGTTTTCTATTTCAGCCATTGCGGCCTCTTGTGGCACTGTGATGGTCTACCTTTTTGCGCGTCCGGTTGGCGAGGCCATCACCGTTGCCTTCACGGCGATGTGCACCATGATCTTCATCCATTTCATGTTGACCCGCTCTCAGGAAAAATCCGCGGTATCTGACGCTGTCAATCGCTTGGAAGAGCGGATTGCAGTCATCGATGATGATGTCGGGAACCTCGAAGGCCGCCTAACTGGCGTCGAGCACAACATTCCGCGCCGCACACGGGAAGAGATCGACCCGTTGTTTGCTGAAGTGGAGGTAATCGGTTCTTTGGTGAAGCAGATGGCCGAAGCCATGGCCGACATGGAAACCCGGATCGAGGATCAGGGCATTGCCATCGAGGACCAGCGCACCAAGCAGGCACAGCTTCAGCCTCAACCAGCTCAGCGCCTGGCCGCTCCGCAGGCAGCGGCGAGAGAACCATCTGTTGATCTGGCCAGTCAGGCAGCTGCTGCATTTGCGAGCGCAGCAGGCCAGTCAATGGCAGCAAGTCAACCGATGGGTGCGGTGCAGGAACCGTTTGCTGAGACGCGCGCACCAGAGATGAAGCGCCCGGCAGCTCCGCGCATGCATCACCCCAATGCCGCTCTTGCCGAAGAAATTCGTGCAAGCATCGAAGCCGGCAGGGTGGACCTCTACCTTCAGCCAATCGTGACATTGCCACAGCGCCGTGTTCGCTATTACGAAGCCCTGACGCGTCTGCGCAAAGCCAATGGCGACACGCTGGAGCCAATCGAGTTCCTTCAGGAAGCGGATCGCACCGGCCAAATGCCAGCGATCGACAACATTTTGTTGTTCCGTTCCCTTCAGATCCTGAAGCGTCTGGCAACCCGCAACAGAGAAGCAGGCTTGTTCTGTAACCTGTCTCCAAGCACGCTCATGGATGAAAACTTCTTCCCGGGCTTTCTGGAGTTCGTGCGCGCCAACGACACATACTCAGATCTGTTGATCTTCGAATTCTCGCAGGCTGATGTCGCCGTCATGAGCGCGATTGAGTATGAGAGCCTCGCTGCTCTGGCTGAGCTGGGCTTCCGGTTCTCTGTGGATCGCATCACCGATCTGCGCATGGACTTCCGCGCTTTGGCTGATCGCGGCTTCCGCTTTGCAAAGCTGCACGCATCGCGCCTGTTATTGCATGAAGATGATCTGGCCAAGAGCAACATCCATCCGGCTGATTTTGGCAGTTTGCTGCAACGCTATGGCATTGAGCTGATCGTGGATCACGTGGAGAGCGAAGGCGCCGTGCTGGAGCTTCTGGAAATGGACATCCGCTGTGCGCAGGGCTTCCTGTTCTCACCGCCGCGTCCTGTCCGTGCAGACGTTCTGCAAGGCGCGCCAAATCCGCGGTCACTAAAGAAAGAGGCGAGCTGATTTTCATCAACTCGCCTGCTTGTTTTTCCTGCTTTGAGTAAGAGTTAGTTCAGTGGTTTGCCAACCGTAACAAAGGTTGGCTCAATGCCATCAAACATGTCCTGAGCAACCTCACGAACACCTTCCAGTGTCACGGCTTCAACCATCTCATTGCGCTTGTCGATGTAATCAATGCCCAGCTCCTGGGTCTGAATGCCTGTCAGCTGACGGGCAATGCTGCTGGAGCTGTCAAAGTTGAGAGCGTAATTGCCAGTCAGATAAGACTTCGCTTCTTCAAGTTCTGCCGGAGTAGGCCCAGTCTGCGCCATACGCACCATCTGCTTCTTGATGATATCAATCGCTTCACCAGCTTTGTCCGAGCGTGTACCTGTGGACCCCATCAACAGCGCTGCGTGCTTGTAAGGAACCAGATAAGAACCAACGGAGTAAGCCAGACCACGCTGCTCACGGATTTCGTCATAGAGCCATGAGGAGAATGAGCCACCACCCAGAATGTGGTTCATCACGAAGGCAGACATGAACTTCGGATCATGACGCTCATAACCCGGCAGAGCGAACTGAATGGAGGTCTGTGGGCTCTCAAAGTCAACGTGAACAGCCTTATCTGTCACAGGCTCCACATTGGGAATCGCAACCAAATCACCGTTCTCAGGCAGATTAGCAAAGACTTTGTCCAGAACGCTGGCCAGCTCATCAGCACTAATGGCTCCCACAACGCCGATCTTCAAAGAGTCCTTTGCAAAGATCTTTGCGCGCTGTGTTTTCAGATCATCAGAAGTCAGCTTGGCAACCGTATCCTCAGTTCCCCGGCTTGGGCGGCCATAAGGGTGATCCGGGAAGATGGTCTTGGACAAATTCAGACCAGCCAGAGCATCTGGGCGCTTCAGGCTACGACGAATGCCAGAGATCGTCTGTGCTTTCATCCGCTCAAGAGGATCATTGTCAAAACGTGGTTCATTCACAGCCAGACGAAGCATCTCGAAGGTGTGATCTTTATTGGCCTGCAAGCTCTGGAAAGACCCATAGAAGAAGTCGCGGCCAGAACTGAAGGACAGACTCATTGTCAGATCTTCAAGACGTCCTTGAAAGGCTTGGGAATCCAGATCACCAGCCCCTTCATCAAGCATGGTGCTCAAGAGGTTGGTCACACCCAGCTTTGCATCTGAATCCTGAGAGCTACCACCTGCAAACGCAAAGTTCAGCGCTATGATTGGAACAGTATAGTCTTCCACCAACCATGCTGTGATACCTCCGGGGCTTTTAACCTCTTGGATCTCAATAGCCTGACTGTTCTGCACAAAGGTAGCGACGAACAGGAATGACAAGGCCAGCAACGCAAACAAACTTGCCGTCATGCGGGAAGCGGAGGCAGAAGCTGCCATAAGAACTTTAGCTTTCATCGAGCGTCCCCTCTCACTCTGCATTTTCAGGTTTTGCAGCAGGCATCAGATAGCTCGCCACACTGGTTTCACTAAGGTACTTCTGTGCAACTGCCTGAACCTGTTCAGGTGTCACTTTGGCAATGCGAGCAGGCCAGGTCTGAACCTTCTCAACAGAACCGCCTGTGGTCAGAGCTGTCCCAAAGATGCGCGCCAGCACGTCTTGCTTGTCTTGCGCGTAAATGGCAGAGGCCAGCATAGAGCGTTTAGAACGTTCCACTTCTTCAGCTGTCACACCATTCTCAAGAACGTCATTCACGATTGCCAGAGCACGCTTCTCCAGTTCTTCCAGCTCAACGCCATCTTTGGGAGAGGTGTAAAGAATGAAGCGGGTGTCATCCAAAGCGGTAGACTGGTACCAGGCTCCAGCACTGGTTGCGACTTCGCCTTCAATCACCAGCGCTTTGTAAAGCCGGCTGTTAGCACCGCCACCTAAAATGTCTGAAAGCACTTCAAGAGCTTCAGAGTCACTCGGCTCAGCAGTGGTTGAGCTTGGTACGATCCAGCCATGTTGCAGGCTTGGCTGGGCAACCTGATCACTCTGCAGGCTGACTTCGCGATTACCTGGCACGATCTGGACATGCGGACGATCTCGTGGTCCCGGGTCTGCACGTTGCTCAACCTTGCCATAGGTCTTCTTGGCAAGGGCCAGAACGTCTTCCGAGGTGACATCACCGGCGACAATCAGGATTGCGTTGTTTGGTGTGTAGTACTTGTCGTAAAAGGCGATAGCGTCGTCTTTGTTCAGCGCCTGAATTTCGTTTTTCCAGCCAATCACCGGAATACCGTAGGGGCTGTTCGGAAACAGGACCTGATCGAATGTCTCAGATAATCTGGCCGCGGGACTGCGATCCACGCGTTGGGAACGCTCTTCGAGCACCACATCCCGTTCTGGATCAACCTGCTTTTCAGTCAGGATCAGGTTGGACATGCGATCAGCCTCATAGCCCATCACCATTTCCAGATGCTCTTTGGCAACCTGCTGATAATAGGCCGTGTAGTCTTGAGAAGTGAAGGCGTTTTCCTGACCACCTACCTGAGCAACCTTTTTGGAGAACTCACCCTCTGGTGTATTCTTGGTTCCTTTGAACATGAGATGTTCAAGAAAATGCGCGATGCCGGATTTACCGGGTTTTTCATCTGCTCCGCCAACGCGGTACCACACCATGTGGGTCACAATCGGGGCGCGTCGGTCAGGGATGACAACCACCTGAAGGCCATTGTCGAGAGTGGTTTGGGAAACATCGGTTCCGCCGATGTGTATTTTTGAAAAGTCTTCGATTGAAGCTTTCCCTGTCGTATCCGCAGCCACGGGCAATACAGGGCTTGCGAAAACAACCAGACTCAAAGCGAGGGCTTTAAGCGCGAGAGATCGACCAGTCACGTAGGGGGCTCCCTTTAAAATGAGCAGGACACAGCTGCCCTACCTATACCGTGATTGTGGTTAATCTCCTCGTGAATTATTCGTAATCTATTGCAGCTATAATGAAAAAAGCGCGAACATCGTCGCGCTTGCTTCATAGTTTACTCAGGCTTTCAGTAAGACTTGAACTCTCTGTTAGAGAAGTTCTTACTGCTTGCTCATATCGATACGAGCGCCGTCTTCAATTGCTGCTGCTTCACGCTTTTTGCGAACTTCTTCGCTTTCGTCCACTTCCGGGGTCGCAAAAGCAACGCCTGCAACAGGCGTGGAGTAAGCCACTGGAGGCTCGGTCAGGTATTTGCGTGTCGGCGTACAACTTGGATCGCCAGGTGCGCAAATCGGTGCTTCCACATCTTTGCCACCAAGCTGTTTTTTGGCAGCCTGATATTGCTTGCCAAGAGCTGCAAGTTCAGTCGGGCTCAGCTTGTCACCATCAAGAAGCTGCTGCTGACGTTTCTCAGCTGCGAAATCGCGAGGGCGAGCCGCTGCTTTCTCCAACGCAGGGTGGCCGCGCATTTGCTCAATGCTCAAAGGCTCACCTGGCTCTACCTTGTAGAACGCGCGGATCTCTTCAAGTTCTTCCTTGGAGCGGTCAACCGGCCAGTTGCTAGCAACTTCAGAAAGCTTGCGGGAATCTGGCTGCGGAAGGTTGCCAGCCTGTGTCGGCATAACAAGCGGAGCACGCTCTTTGTACTTGATGTCAGTGTTTTTCTGAGACTCAAGACCAACAGCGCTCAAGACACCCGTCATCAAACTCAAATCGGTGGTTTCAGTGCCATCATCGAAGTCACCATTACCTGTCATACAGGCGGATAGTGCGAGAGAGAGCCCGCAAACAAAAGTGGCCCGAACAACGAATTTTTTGCTACGGCTTTGCAATTTCATTACCCTTGTTTCCCGATCACCATCAAAACGGCGTTTGACAGGCATCACGGGTCAAATGACAGCCTGCGAAATCTGTAGTCCTCATAATCCAGTGATGCCACCTTAAAACAGGAATCACGAAACCATGAAGGCCCTAAGTGTGTAGTTATGCCCAGAAGCACCCGATATTCCCCACATATAATTGAGAATTAGGCAGTTTTAGGGCTGGCTATCCTTATTTTTGCCAATAAATAAGGTGTCGAGCAGCAAACCAGCAGCGCCAATAACAATCCATGCATCGGCAAGATTGAAGACGTACCAGGAAAATTCCCCAACATGAAAATAGAGGTAATCGACGACTTTGCCATAATAGAGGCGGTCAAAACCATTGCTCAGGGCGCCGGAGAGAACCAGCCCGAGGCAGAAACCTTCCAGCCGGTTACTTGCGCTCGCACTCCAGAACCAGATGAAAACTGAGGCAACAACCGTAAAGGCTGCCAATCCCCAGCGGCCAAGCTCTGTCGTTTGCTGGAAAAATCCGTAGGAAACGCCTTTGTTCCAGACCAGAACCAGATCCAGAAAAGGGCCAACTGGGATTGTAGGAATACCGCCACCTGAGAAATGAGCGACAGCCCAGAACTTGGCAATCTGATCAACAACCAGACCAGCTATGGCAAGGAGGAGGACGAGGGAACTGTGATGTCCCCAAAACTTCAGTTTCTTCAAGGTCAATTCCCTCGTCACATCGTTTGCTTAAACAGTCGCGCCATCCAGCTCGCGCATTGCATCCGCATCGCGCAGTGTCAGCTCAGGATACTCAGCGTCTGCACCAACTTCTGGCAGGATCTTCCAGGAGCGGGCACACTTGTTGCCCTCAGCAAGACCTGGCACAACGCCAACACCAGCAGTGTCTTCCAACGTGAACGCACCTTCAGGAGCGCTGTCAGAGGACAGGTTCAGCTGAGATGTGATCGCGATTTCTGCAGCGTCCAGACCATCCAGAGCAGCCATCAGGTCTGCATCTGAGATGTAAACGGTTGGATGTGCTTCCAAAGAAGAACCGATCCGCTTTTCACGGCGTTCGATTTCCAATGCACCAGTGATCACACGGCGCACCGCACGAACCTTCTCCCACTTCGCTGCCAGCTCATCGTTTCTCCACGCAGAAGAAACAGCAGGGAACTGCTGCAGGTGCACAGAAGTTGTCGCTTCACCGTAACGGTAGATCCAGCTCTCTTCCATGGTGAATGGCAGGATTGGAGCCAGCCACATGGTCAGATGACGGAACAGCTGCTCAATCACATAAAGAGAGGCTTTGCGCTTTGTGGAAGACGGAGCATCGCAATACAGCGCATCCTTGCGGATATCGAAGTAGAACGCGGACAACTCAACAGTCATGAAGTTGAACAGAGCAGAGAACACACGCTTGCTGTCGAACGCCTGATAGGCATCACGAACCAGCACATCCAGCTCGGCCAGACGGTGTAGCATCAACAGCTCAAGCTCATTCATGTCAGCAAGAGCAATCTCTTCGCCGTCATAGTGACCAAGAGACCCAAGCATGAAGCGCAGAGTGTTGCGCATCTTGCGGTAGGCATCAACGTTGGTCTTGATGATCTCAGGGCCGATACGCTGGTCTTCAGCATAGTCGACAGAACCAACCCACAAACGCAGAATGTCAGCGCCGTACTGCTTGATGACGTCCTGAGGTGCAACCGTGTTGCCCAAAGACTTGGACATCTTGCGGCCTTGCTCATCCATGGTGAAACCGTGGGTGAGAACAGCGTCATATGGTGCATGACCGCGAGTACCACAGCTTTCCAGCAGGGAAGAGTGGAACCAGCCGCGGTGCTGATCGGTACCTTCAAGGTACAACACGTAGTCGTCACCACCCAAACCTTTACGGTTCGGGTTCAGGTCTTCACGGCGTTCCATGCAGAAGGCGTGTGTTGAGCCGGAATCGAACCATACGTCGAGGATGTCCTCGACTTTTTCGAAGTTCTCAGCATCATATGCATCGCCAAGGAAGCGCTGTGTTGCGCCTTCTTCAAACCATGCATCCGCACCTTCATTCTGGAAGGCTTCGAAGATACGCGCGTTAACTGCTTCGTCCTTCAAAACTTCACCGGTTTCCTTGTTCACAAGTACGGTGATCGGCACACCCCATGCACGTTGACGGGAAAGAACCCAGTCAGGACGCGCTTCGATCATGGCGTTCAGACGGTTCTGGCCAGTTGCTGGCACAAAACGTGTCTCGGAGATCGCCTTCAGCGCGCGAGCACGCAGAGTGTCACCTTTGGCTTCCTCGGAAAGCTCCTTGTCCATGTAAACAAACCACTGCGGCGTGTTACGGAAGATCAGCGGTGCTTTAGAGCGCCAGGAGTGCGGATAGGAGTGCTTCACACGGCCACGAGCCATCAGACCGCCAACTTCTGTCAGCTTTTCGATAACAGCTTTGTTGGTGGAGCCTTCTTTGCCCTTACGGTCAAGAATGTACTTGCCTTCAAACAGCGGCACATGCGTATAGTAGGAACCATCCGGCTGAACGGTCATCGGAACCTGCTCAGTGCCCGCTTTTGCAAAGGCTTCCCGGTTGTCCAGGAACATCTGGAAATCTTCCTGACCATGACCAGGAGCGGTGTGCACGAAGCCAGTACCAGCATCATCGGTGACGTGCTCACCGGCAAGCATCGGCACGTTGAAGTCGAAGTAGTCGCCAGCGCCTTCAGCACCACGCAGCGGATGCGCGCAGTATTCGATACGTGAAGGGTCTACAGAAAACAGCTTTTTGTAGCCTGCTACTCTGCTTGCTTCAAAGACAGATTCTGCCAGTTTATCAGCGATGATGTACTTTGCACCAACCTTGGCCCAATTATCGTCTTCAGCTTCAGTGACTTCATAAAGCCCATAGCTGATGTCTTTGGAAAAGGAGATCGCTCGGTTCGCAGGGATAGTCCATGGAGTGGTTGTCCAGATCACAACAGAAGCTTCACGAATGAATGCTGCTTCCATTGGTTCATATTCAACACCATTTGCGTTTGGTTCATCTCTGTAGGTAGAGACTACTTTGAACGGTACCCAGATGGTGTGGGAGATATGGTCTTCATACTCCACTTCCGCTTCAGCAAGAGCGGTCTTTTCAACAATAGACCACATCACAGGCTTGGAACCACGGTACAGCTGGCCGGATGTCGCGAACTTCATCAGTTCTTTTGCGATCACAGCTTCACTGTCGTAGCGCATGGTCAGATATGGGTTGTCCCAGTCTGCTTCAATACCAAGGCGCTTGAATTCTTCGCGCTGAACGTCAATCCACTTGTCCGCAAATTCACGGCATTCCTTACGGAATTCGTTGATCGGCACAGCGTCTTTGTTTTTGCCTTTTTTGCGATACTGCTCTTCGATCTTCCATTCGATCGGCAGACCATGGCAGTCCCAGCCAGGAACGTAGTTCGCATCAAAGCCCTGCATCTGCATGGAGCGGTTGATGATGTCCTTCAGGGTCTTGTTCAGCGCATGACCAATATGGATGTTACCGTTCGCATAAGGAGGGCCATCATGCAGGATGAACTTAGGGCGACCTGCGGATTGATCGCGCATCACCTTGTAAAGGTCCTTGTCCAACCACTTGGAAAGGATCTTAGGTTCATTCTTTGGAAGGCCTGCCCGCATTGGGAACTCAGTTTTAGGCAGGTTGAGCGTGTCCGAATAATCGCGGCTCGGTGTATCGGTCATTTGGCAGTCCGCTTATGTGGGCATTTGTTTGCCCATAGGCATTTGGTAAAGCGCAGGAATTTGCGCAAGTTTGAAAATCCCGCCGTCTCTGTGACGGTTGGAGGTCTCCCGGTACTTCAGGGCGCCAGCGGGCGTCTCAACTGAAGGCCGGGCCAATAATTCGAAATTGGCACACCTTGAGTAAGGTCAAAGGAGCAGTCCTGTTATCTTCAAACTCGGCTAACATAATGAGTGCTTTTAGCAGCGCTTATCCTAGGAATAAAGAGCCTCTAACAACAAAGCTCAATATTCTCAAGACCAAGCGCAATTTTCCTGAAGACGGAACCCACGACCCAATCGTCAGTAATGGCGCTTGGGTGAGCTGTCGACAAGCTCTTCACTTTCCGCCTGACGCTTCGCAGCGGTCCGTTCACGGTGTGCAATGTAAAGCCCGCCACCTGCAATCAAAGCCACACCCAGCCAGACAAACATGTCCGGAATGTCCCCAAACAGCACAAAGCCGACAATCGTTGCACTGATGATCTCGGTATAGCTGAGCGGTGCAAGAACGGAGGCAGGGGCTCGGTCAAACGCAAGCACGATACAGCCGTGTGAAGCAAACGAGATGATGCCCATCAACACGAACAATGGCAGATGAGTAAGATCCGGTGTTGTCCAGGCGGCAGCTTCAAACCCAAGCAGGCTTGCGATGATAACAAGCGGTGTCAGCGTCAAAACACCAGCAATACCCGTCGCGAACTGAATGCCAAGCAAAGAGGCACTCCCTGCAAGTTTGCGCGTCAGAACAAGATAAACTGCAAAGGAGGTCGCGGCAGCAAGTGGCAACAGAGATGGCCAACCCAAAGCGCTGGATCCTGGACGGATAATGATCAGCGCTCCGATCATGCCAACCACAACAGCCGCCCAACGGCGCACACCTACTTTTTCCTTCAAAACAACGGCAGAAAGTACAGTCAGGATCATCGGCTGCACAAAGAAGATCGCAATCGCATCCGCCAAAGGCATGTATTTAAGAGAGGTGAAGAAGAAGATTGAGCAAATCGCGAGACAAGCACCGCGCACCAGCTGAATACGGTTGACCTCTTTCATCAAAGAGCCGAACGAACGGCCCATGAAACCCGCAATCACGAGAACAATAATCGCCTGACACAGGAAGCGGCCAAGCGACACCTCAACTGGCGAAATGAACGCACTAAGATACTTGGCCGTGCCATCCATCAGGGGGGCCAGAGACATTCCGGCGACCATAAACAGAATGCCATGTAGCCCGGCATTGGAGGTATGACTATCTGTCGAGGCGGTTGTTGTTGTCATGTTGCTCTCGGATAATGGGGATACGCTGACATATCAAAGCCAGCGCAGAGGGTAAGGGCCTATATTGACGCACCAGCTATTCCTTTGCGCAACCAAAAGAAAGTGCCGGTAGCGGGCTATTCAGTGCAGTTATCTAAAGAGTATCTGTTCCGCCCCTCAATATTATGAGGGAGAGGGTTTTCTCTCTGCATTTGCAAGTATCAGTCCGCTGCAGATAAGCATACCAACGCCAACCCAGACAAACTCGTCTGGGATTTCATTGAAGACCAGGTAACCGATTGTAGTTGCCGAGAAAATTTCAACGTAATTGATTGGAGCCAATACAGATGCCGGTGCTCTCTCAAAGGCTTTGACCAGCAAAACATGCGCGATCAGGCCAGTGGCACCAAGACAGCATAACAGGATTGTTGGCAGCGTAAAGTTGGCCTCCTGATTGACAATCACCAGATCTCCACCAAAACCAGTCAGCCAAGCATAAATGATGATCGGCAAAATAAAGAGACTGCCAGCAAAGCCAGTCGCGAACTGTATGGCGAGCTGAGAGGATTGCCCGGAGAGCTTGCGTGTCAGCATCAGATAGCAGGCAAATGTAAACGCAGCCGCTAAAACGAGAAGGCTCGCCGGTTGGAAAACGCCGGTGCTGGGGCGCATGATCACAAGCACACCAGCAAACCCAATCAATACCGCCAGCCAACGTTTTGGACCAACTCTCTCCTTCAGAAAGACTGAGGACAGAACAACAAGAATAACCGGCTGCACAAAGAAAATTGCCGTCGCATCTGTCAATGGCAGGTACTTTAACCCAAACACAATGAACACCGAGCCCACCGCAAGCAGCAAGCCACGGCAGAACAAGGGCAAGGTGGTCTCTTTCAAAAGACTGAGCCAGCTCCGTTTTTGAAAAGTGGCAATCGCCAGAATTATGACGAGCTGCACGGCAAAGCGGAAGAACGCGACCGTCAAAGGAGAGAAAAACTCTGAGAGGTATTTCACCACGCCATCGGTGCTCGATAGAATGAGCAACCCGCACATCATCAGCAGTACGCCATGCAACACATTATCAGAGCTGGCAGTGCCAGCTCTCGTAGCCGCTGATGTCATGAACTATCTTTCTAAAGGGGGTGACTACCCGTCAGCATTGAGCATTTGGTCCAGATGAGAGAGCGGTCGCATGGAGGCAATCATTGCCCGTGCCTCAGCGCTATCCTGATCCATTTGGCTAATTAAGGCTTCAATACCGTCAAATTTAAGTTCGGCACGGATAAATCCGACGAAGCAGACTGTGACTGGCTTTTCATATAGGTCACCAGTGAAGTCAAACACATGCACTTCAAGCAGCGGTGCGCCATCATCAAAAGTTGGACGACGACCAAAACTGGCCACACCATCATGCATCACACCGTCAATTTTGATCTGAACGGCATAAACGCCTTCTTTCAGCTCGCAATTATCGGCAAGCTTCAGGTTCGCAGTTGGGTATCCCAACTCGCGGCCACGCTTCTCACCGTGTTGAACGGTCGCTTCAACAAAATAACGATACCCAAGTAAGCCGTTTGCCACTGCCAGTTCGCCTTCAGCAAGAGCGGCGCGGATACGGCTGGAAGAGATGATTTCTCCCCCTTCGTCACCTTCTGCGCCAACGATGGTCACGGCAAATCCATGGGCTTCACCAGCTTGCTCAAGAAACTCAGGTGTTCCTTGACGCCCCTTCCCAAAGTGGAAGTCATAGCCAGTGATGCTCTGGGAAATGCCAAGGCGTCCAACCAGAATGTCCTTCACAAAATCTTCAGCGGCCATACCGCCAAACTCTTTTGTAAAGGGCAGTTCGATCACGCCATCCAGATGTTCCGCTTCAAAGATCTCTGCTTTGACATGTGCAGGCGTCAAACGAAACACAGGCTGATCAGGCCGGAAAAAGGTGCGTGGGTGTGGTTCAAATGTCATGGCGAGGGCCGGAACACCGCGCTTTGAAGCTTCATCACGCGCTAAATCAAGGACAGCCCGATGTCCGCGGTGAACACCATCAAAATTCCCAATAGCAACAACGCCGCCGCGCAGTTTGTCGGGAAACTGCGCAAGGTCGGTAATATGCTGAAAAGAATGCGCCTGTTTGATCGGCTCACCCATGAACTGTACTTCCCGCTTGAGCGTATTACCGAAAAGTGGCTCCGGTTTTCGGATTAAAATACGCGTGAATAGAGAGATTCAGAGTCTGACGCGCGAATGCGTAGAGCGCAGCATACTCCAAACATCTGGAATTTTGCGAGACGGTGCCGTGAGAAGTCCGCCCCGTCAAGCTCTTGAGATGGAGTTTGCCGGGCCGGACACAAGAAACTTCAAGTCCTGTGCAGGAATTTCAGCTTAAAGCGGAATATCCATGTCGGCGCGAGCAGGGACTTTGACCATCGCTTCCCCCTCCAAAACCACCTTGCCTTCGACCAGGCACTGGCAATCCAACCTAGCGCGATTGCCCTTGTCGATCAGCTCTGCAACGCTTACGCGCACCTCAATATCGTCGCCGATATACACAGGCGCGCGAAAATTTAAAGATTGAGACAAATAAATTGCACCTGGGCCCGGTAATCGCGTTCCAAGTACGGCTGAGATAAGGCTCGCAGTGTAAAGACCGTGCGCAATACGAGTTTTGAAAGGGGTCTTTGCTGCAAAATGCTCCGACAAATGGATTGGGTTTCTGTCACCGGAAACCTCTGCGAATCCTACGATGTCTTGAGAGCTGACGTGCTTTACGAAAACTTCGGTCATGCCGACTGAAAGGTCTTCATAAGCGAGTGGACGAAGGCTGAGCATAGTGTTTCCTCGAATTAACCACAGGCAATATTGCCGGTAAAACGCGCGGAAACGCTAGTAAGCGGACCTCTAAAAAACAATTAGGCTTTTAGCATTATTGAAATCGTATTGGAGAAATTAACCTAACTATAACGTAGGGCGGTTAATTTCGCGAAGTTGAATTGGTGGGGACCCCTTTTATTTGGAAGGACACCTGCGTCCAGTGTGACCGAACAATGTCGTGGTCGCCGTGAGTATAGCAGAGAGGCAACGACAGCCTCTTGAGAATATGGAGTTGTACATGGCCCTTGATCTTCAGATGCCAATTCTGGTTGTCGATGATTATAAGACCATGATTCGAATCATTCGGAACTTGTTGAAGCAACTTGGCTTTACGGACATCGATGATGCGGCTGATGGCACTGAGGCCTACGAGAAAATGAAGCAGCGCCGCTACGGCCTGGTGATCTCGGATTGGAACATGGAACCTATGACTGGCTACGAGCTGCTCAAGCAGGTCAGACAGGATGCTGCTCTGTGTAAGACGCCATTCATCATGGTGACGGCTGAGTCTAAAACGGAAAACGTGATCGCTGCCAAAAAGGCAGGGGTTAACAACTACATCGTTAAGCCGTTTAACGCGCAAACTCTTAAAGGCAAAATCGAAGCGGTATTCGCGGACTAATTTGCTTTGCGCACAATTGAAGAATATGGGCTGGGGTGAGGACGCGATAACGAGAGCGCCCCAAACCCTTCTGTGCACCCAACTGACCGGTTACAAGGTCGGGTAGAGCTCTGACCCGGCAGGCGATTTTGCCTGCTGGAGGAGACGTTCCCTACACAGGCAAAGGGAAGTGTTTTGACCAAAATTGATATTCAGCAACTCATCGATTTTCTGGAAGAAAGCCGTGAGAAATCTAGCGAAGTCACACTAACTGATGTGATGGGCCTTGCAGAGGTTATGACAGGTTCAATGGGGGACATCATTGAGCACATCCAACCTGCAGTGACCGTGGAACTGGCAGAAATCGGCGCGGAAATTGCACGGATGAAAGCCGAAATCAGTAAGCTTCGTGTCGCAGATATGAGAGATAATCATATCCCTGACGCTGGTCGGGAGCTGGATGCTATTGTTTCTTCAACAGAGGAAGCAACACATTCAATCATGGAAGCAGCTGAGGCCATCATGGCAGCTGATCCTGAGGACACTCAGACCTATCAGGACACCGTCAACAATCAGGTTATGGAGATTTTTCAGGCCTGCGCGTTTCAGGATATTACTGGACAACGCATTTCTAAAGTTGTCAGCACCCTGAATACGATTGATGAGCGTGTTTCCAACTTCGTCGAACGTTTACGTCTTGAGCAAGAAGCTCATAACGAACAGGGCGGGGAAGAAACGGATGAAGAGCGCCGCAAGCGTGAGCTGATCCTCCATGGCCCGCAGCACAAGGGCGAAGGCGTCTCTCAGGATGAGATTGATGCTATGCTCGGTGATGTGCAGCAGGACGATATCGACAAGCTGTTCGCCTGATTTTACTTGCGATCAATTTGTCAGTGGCACTGCCCACAAACAAGAAATCTAAAAGCAGTTTGTTGACCTGAAATGGTGCAAACTGCTTTAGTTTTACCAGCTCAGGCGCCCCATAAAACTGTGCGCATGCAGGCCTTCTGCCTTAAGCATGCTTTCAACGGCTTCGGCATCCCCTGTCAGATCCGCTGCATGAATACCTTCCGTCAAAAACAAAGCGTGGATGCCCTGGGCATTCGCACCTTTGATATCAGTCGGTAAACCGTCACCAATTGCCAGAATCTCAGTTTTTTCAATCGTTCTGCCTGCATGCACATTCAGTTCTGCTCGCGCCATATCGTAGATCGGATGAAAAGGCTTGCCCGTAATGATGACACGGCCACCCATCTCCTCATAAAGCTTTGCGAGTGCACCTCCACACCAGACCAACTTGTCGCCTTGTTCAGCAACAATGTCTGGGTTAGCGCAAATGAGCGGAAGATCCAGCTTCAATAACTCTTCAAAATGAGAGCGGTAATCCTCTGGCTCTTCCACGCGCCTGTTATTCAAACCTGAACAGACGATAATGTCCGCAGCATTTGGCTCCACAAAGTCAAAACTCGCACCGTGAAACAGGCTATGATTCTTTTTAGGGCCAATGTGGTAGACCTTCGCATGATCTATGGTGCGCAGATCAGCCTGAACAACATCACCGGACGAGACAATCGAGTCATAACAGGTTTGTGGAACACCCAAACTGCGAAGATGCTCTTCAATCTCATGGGATGGGCGCGGTGCGTTGGTAATCAGAACGACAGGCTTGCCACAACGCGCCTTATAGGTCTCAAGTGCGTCAATTGCTGCCGGAAATGCCCTCACTCCATTATGTAAAACACCCCAGACATCACATAGAATGCTGTTGAATTGATCTGCAATCTGGCTGAGGCCAGTGATGGGGGATTGCTGCTTCATATGATGTTCTCTTGGAGGAAACTTGGATACGCTCTTGAAAAAAGAGTAGAGTTGAGCCAAATCCTCATAGCCTGAGCAGGTGGCGACGACAAGTAGATATAATCATTGCTCATCTTGCATTGATACTGAGCGCAAATCTCTGTCACAAATATGATTTGGATGCGCCATGTATATGCAGAACAACTTTTGAGACGGAGCGGTTATGGCGGTAAGACAACTTAGCGATACGACAATTAACAGAATTGCCGCTGGTGAAGTGATCGAGCGGCCTGCAAGTGTCGTCAAAGAGCTGGTTGAAAATGCAGTTGATGCTGGTGCTACGCGCATCGAGATCGTCACCGCGACCGGTGGCAAAAGCCTGCTGCGTATCACGGACAATGGTGCAGGCATGACGAAGGAAGACCTTCAACTAGCTGTCCGCCGCCATTGTACATCTAAACTGCCTGAAGATGATCTCATGGACATCCGGACCATGGGTTTCCGCGGAGAGGCACTGCCATCTATTGGCGCGATCTCACGTCTGGAAATAACCACACGCCATGCCTCGGAACCTCACGCCTGGAAAATCGAAGTTGAAGGCGGCCAGGACAATGATATTGAACCAGCTGCATTGAACTCCGGAACACGCGTAGAAGTGAAAGATATCTTCTTCTCTGTGCCCGCCCGTCTGAAGTTCCTGAAGTCCGACCGTGCTGAAGCAACCGTGATCACGGAAATCATCAAGCGCATCGCTCTTGCAAACCCAACTGTCAGGTTCACCCTCTCTGGATCAGACCGCCGGCAGCTGGAACTGCCAGCTTGTACAGGAGATGATGCAGATCTCGCTCGGATCGGACAAATACTGGGCGCTGAGTTTACAAAGAACGCTATGGAGATTGAGGCGCTGAGGGAAGGAGTACATCTGTACGGATATGCAGGCCTGCCGACCTTCCACCGCGCCAACTCACAGCACCAGTTTTTCTTCGTAAATGGCCGCCCAGTCAGAGACAAATTGCTCCTGGGCTCCCTGAAAGCAGCATACTCAGACGTGCTATCTCGTGATCGCCACCCGATTGTAGTGCTCAACATTGATCTTGACCCTCACCAAGTGGATGTAAACGTACATCCAGCAAAGGCAGACGTACGCTTCCGAGATGGTCAGCTGGTTCGTGGATTGATGATCGGTGCGCTGAAGAATGCCTTCGTTCAATCTGGCTTCAGAGCATCCACAGCAAACACGCAATCTGCAATCAACGCCATCCGCCCAATGGGGCAAAGCGCAGGCTTCAATGTTCATTCAGGCGCATCTATACATACGCCGCAAGGCAATAGAGAAGCCCCTCAAAACTATTCATGGCAACAATCGTCCTATCGACCGGAAGAAGGTCCTGCAGGTGTGTGGAGTGCTGCAGATATCCCGGAAGTCGGATCCAGCGAAATGCAGTTGGGTCTGATGGAAGCCAATGCACCTTATTCAGCACCAATGGATCAATCGCAGTCTCAGTTGCCAGCGAACGAGCAGGGCGCACAGGCCTACCAACTGGTCGACGCGCCATCCGCAGACTCGCGAGCCCACGGACATCAGTTACCGGAAGACCGGGAAAACTTCCCGCTTGGTGCCGCCAGAGCGCAAATCCACGAAACTTACATCGTGTCGCAAACCAAAGACGGGTTGGTCATCGTAGATCAGCACGCAGCCCATGAGCGGCTTGTCTATGAACAGCTGAAAGAGGACTTGTCGAAGCGCGATGTGTCTCGGCAGATGCTGCTCATCCCGGAAATTATCGATCTCCCTGAAGAGGATGTCGCACGACTGGAAGAGCGTGCGCTTGAGCTTGAAGAAGTTGGCCTTGTTCTGGAGCGTTTCGGTCCGGGGGCAATCGCAGTGCGAGAAACCCCATCCATGCTCAAACGCCTTAACATCAAAGCGCTTGTGCAGGATCTTGCCGACGATTTTTCGGAGTTTGACAGCTCAACCCGCATCAGAGAGAAGCTGGATCTGGTGGCTGCAACAATGGCATGTCATGGATCGATCAGAGCAGGGCGAAGAATGCGACCTGAAGAGATGGACAATCTACTTCGCGATATGGAAGCAACGCCAAAGTCAGGACAATGCAATCACGGAAGACCAACCTGGATAGAGCTGAAGCTCTCCGATATCGAACGCTTGTTTGGTCGCCACTAATTTATACGGCAAAAACCAGAAGAGGCGGATCAATGATCCGCCTCTTCCAGTTCGTATTCTCGATTACACTAGGTAATCGATGGGTTCTGACATGTGGCCTCAGAAGTCCCGTTGAACACGGAGCAGGACTGAGATGATATCCTGTTGGCCGAGTGGGCGAGTTGGGTTACCGCCGTTAGTAGAGTTATCGGGGTAAAGGTTCCCATTCGCTACGTTTCGATAGGCAACTTCAGTACCGATTTCGAAGCCGCTAACTGGTGTCCAGCCAACCTTACCGACAACATCCCACTGGTTTTGGTTCCAAAGGAACTTGGAGCGAGCGTTAGCAAAAGAAGCCTGAATTGCTGCGTTCCACTCAGGAGAGAAGTCGGCTTGGAAACCCCATGCGATGGACCAACCGGTTGCAATTCCGTCTTCACCATCTGTAAGTGAGGTCGCATCCCAGACTACGTTCTGCCAGTCACTGTTTACGTAACCAAGCGCACCCTGTGAGAAGGTTGCCTGAACAACACCCTGGAAACCGGAGAGCGTGCTAGTGAAGAATGGTAGGTCAAATTCAAAACCACCACCGACGGCCCAGCCGAGCAACCCAGAAGGGTAAGATTCAAGATAACGGATCTCAGTTAGAGCACCCATGATCTGTGCGGAACCCCAACCTTGATCAAGTCGGATGTTAGCAACAAGGTCAGGGAAGCGCATGCCGCCGTAGCCTTGGTTAAATCCGGTTGAGTCAAGATATTCACCAGTAAAGAGGTTCTGCTGGCGAGCTGTTCTGTCTTCCACAGACCAGCTGGTGGACAAGCCGTTACCCAAATCGAAGGTATAACCAGCAAGCCAGAGGTTTTGGTCAGAGTACGCAACGGTGGTGATCGCACCGTAGGCATAACCGGTCCAGAAGTCATAGAAGGACTGTGCACGACCAATGGTCATGCCGCCAAACTGTACGAACGCATAATCAAGCGTCATAACAGTGTTGTCCTGTTCAACCCCAAAAGAGCCGACTGGGTTGTTCACGTTAGGAACAGAGCTGTCATCCTGAATAAAGCCAGGTGTGTCGACTGTTCCGAACAAATCAATGTAAGCACGAAGCAAGCCGTATTCTGTTTGAGTTCGGGCGTCCATGCGGAGGTAGCCACGTGCACGAGTGGATGTTGAATTTCTTGTCCGCTCAGACCAGTCGCTTGGGGCCGCCCCAAAGTTGTTGAAACGGTATTCTGCACGAACACGACCGCGAATTCTCAAACAGGTATCTGTGCCTGGAATATAAAAATATCCAGTACCGTAGGCGTCACAAATCTGGACATATTCTACGGGCTCCGGTGCAACGGGAAGATCGGCTGCAAGGACCGGAGTGGCACTCATCATAAGCGCTGCTGCGGCGCTAGTTGTAAAGTGGCGCATAATTCGACTCCTAAATCGGGTAGAAACCCACTCCTCAAACAAGGTTTATTGACAAAACTACTTAAGGCGGCCCAAATGCTGCCTAAGCAAAACTAATTTTATTGTTGTGTACGCGAATTCCCTGCAGCAATTGATGCCAGCACATGCTTGTTTATGCAATAATAACTCTAAAAATAACCTAGAGTTATCAAGCTAATCGAAACCGCTGTTTCATTCCTGCAACGCTTTTATCCCAAACTAGGTAGATGTAACAAATGCATTTCAGGGGTGCTTTTTATCGAATTAAGCCATTGTTATTGTTCGTTAAAAAATCATTACGCAGATTTGCGAGCCCTTTTCCTATGCAAGCTGCGTCATTCGAATCATAGACACAAATGAGGTCCGTATCAGGGAGGCGTGATGCTCCATGATAAGTATAGTGATAGTATTTACAAGTATTCGAATTTTGCGTTGTTTTGGGGAAGTTTGCGTTCTTTTGAGGACTGACGCGCTGCAATGCGAACTGTGAACCTCAATCCCGCAAATCTCTGTTTTTCAGGAGGCAGAGGGCCAATGCATCCTCCAGCCCACCCACACCGGACCAGATCCTCCGCCACAACACGGTGTCATCACCTCAGAATGCCGGGCAGCAACGACCTGCTTCAATCAGTTCGGGCTGAAGACCCCAAGCTCGCCTCTGCTCACAGTCCTCGCCCACCTGCGCCATCATTGAGCGCACTCACACATCACGGCGGTCCTCTATCCAGCACACAGAGGGGAGGGCAACAAAAAAGGCCTTCCCGAAACCACATCGGAAAGGCCTTCTTCTACTCTTTATATATAGGGTCGCTCTGGGCTACACGCCGAGATACCTGAGAATGAGGATCTGACTGTCGCCCGCATGGCGTACATCCAGCCCTTCAAACCCGTCAGGGATCACTGGAGAAACGCTCGCATCTTCTTCCCAGATGCAAAGGGCGCCTTTA
>NZ_LMCJ01000057.1:115646-158535 GCF_001623085.1 Pseudovibrio sp. W74 | reverse complement strand
AGCCACCAGCTACGGCGCTGGACAGAGCCTTCTCGCCGAGTTCATTGCGGTAAGGTGGATCCAGAAACACCAGGTCGAACGGAGCAATGGTTCCCGCTTCCCCTAAAGATGTCGCATCACGTCGCAAGATCTTTGTGGCACCCATCAGTCCTGTGGTCTCCACATTCCGGCGGATCAGACCACGCGGCTCAACAGCCTCTTCAACAAAGACGCAGTACTTGCCGCCACGGCTCATCGCTTCCAGACCAAGAGCGCCGGTCCCTGCAAACAGGTCCAGAACGCGTGCGTCCTGAACCGGATTGTCATAGGAATGAGCGAGCACATTAAAAATGGTCTCTCTCATCCGGTCACTGGTAGGCCGTGTGTTTTGTGTCTTGGGCGTAGCGAGAGCAGTTCCCCGAAAGCGTCCAGCAACAATTCTCACGATTTTCTGCCGCCTTTGTTTCCACGAGGCGCGCCAGAGCGATCACCACCTGGGCGACCACCACGCGCTTTATCGCCGCCAAAGCTCTTGCCGCCGCCACGAGGGCCTTTGCTGAAGCTTGGCTTACCGCCATCACGGCCACCTTCGCGAGGACCTTTGCTAAAGCTTGGCTTGCCGCCATCACGACCACCTTCACGTGGGCCTTTGCTAAAGCTCGGCTTACCGCCATCACGGCCACCTTCACGAGGGCCTTTGCTGAAGCTCGGCTTGCCGCCATCACGGCCACCTTCGCGAGGGCCTTTGCTAAAGCTTGGCTTGCCGCCATCACGGCCACCTTCGCGAGGGCCTTTGCTAAAGCCGCGCTTTTCGCCATCACGGCCACCTTCACGAGGGCCTTTGCTGAAGCCAGGCTTACCGCCATCACGGCCACCTTCGCGAGGGCCTTTGCTGAAGCCGCGCTTTTCGCCATCACGGCCACCTTCGCGAGGGCCTTTGCTAAAGCCACGCTTTTCGCCGTCGCGACCACCATCACGACCACCATCACGACCGCCTTCGCGCTTATCGCCACGTGGTCCCTTATTGAAACCACCACGCTTTTCATCAGAAGGCGCATCATCGCGGGAGCGACGGTTGGAGAAGCGGCGCTCACCCGGTGTTGGACCGGTATCGCCAGAATAACGCGCATTGTCTGCAGGGTTAAAGTCACCACCGCGACCACCGTCACGTTTTGGAGCGTCGGCCTCAGCTGAACGTTTTGTGCCGCCATGAGCCAAATCGAAGTCACCACGCTTGGTGCGGGTGCCAAAACGACGCTCTTCCGGCTTACGCTTCGCAGCGGTTCTGCCTTCGTCCTCATCAAAACTTGGAGTGTATGTATCTACGCTGCCGTCTGCGCTGAACACGCGGCGCGGCTTGATGTAACCACCACGCTCGTTGCTGCCAAAGCGGGAAGGTCCAGCCTGACGGTCACGATCGCCGAATGATTTGCGGTCGCCGCGGTCACGATCACCAAATGGCTTGCGATCGCCACGGTCACGATCACCGAATGACTTGCGTTCACCACGATCACGATCGCCGAATGGCTTACGATCACCGCGATCACGGTCGCCAAAGGATTTACGCTCACCACGGTCTTCAGAAGGCTTGCGGTCACCAAAGGTTGGTTTCACACCAACGCGCTTACGGTCACCAAACGGGTTCTGTTCAGAGCGTTCACCACCACTATCTTTCTGGTCGCTGCCATGGCGCAGTGGTTTACTCTTGTTCTTAGCAAGAACAGCAGCAGCATCTTTTGCGCTGATCCAGCCACCACCGGCACCACCAGAAGATTTCTTTCTCTTCTTCAGTTCGGCTTGTTTGCTGGTCCGGGTATCCATCTGGTTGACGATAGGAGCGTCAAAGTCCAGGTCAGCTTCAGTAACAAGGCGTTCGCCCAGCTGGTCTTGAAGCACACGGCCACGGATTTCCTGCAGTTCACTGTCACCAAGGTCGCCCAGCTGGAACGGACCAAAGGAAATGCGGATCAGGCGGTTCACGGAAAGGTCAAGATGCTCAAGAATCCGCTTAACTTCGCGGTTCTTGCCTTCACGCAGGCCAATGGTCAGCCAAACGTTGTCGCCTTTTTCAGTGTCCAGTGTCGCTTCAATAGCGCCATAAAGAACACCGTCAATGGCAACACCGTCTTTCAGGGCATCCAGCTGCTCTTGAGTCACCTTGCCGTAGGCGCGCACGCGGTAGCGGCGCAGCCAGCCAGTTGCAGGCAATTCAATCACGCGGGAAAGGCCACCATCATTGGTCAGCAGCAGCAGACCTTCGGTGTTGATGTCCAGGCGGCCAACAGTCACAACGCGTGGCATGTCAGCAGGCAGGATGTCAAAAACAGTTTTACGACCCTCAGGGTCTTTATTCGTGGTTACCGTGCCACGTGGTTTGTGGAAGAGCCAGAGGCGCGTCCGCTCACGGGTTGGCAGAGGTTTGCCGTCAACGACAACCTTGTCTTTTTGGGTAACGGTAAAAGCTGGTGTTTCCAGCACGGTGCCGTTGACGCTGACACGGCCAGCTTCAATCCATGTTTCTGCATCACGGCGAGAGCACAGACCAGCACGTGCCATTGCCTTGGCAATACGTTCGCCTGCAACGGTGACTGTCTGATTTGGTTTTTTGTCGCCGGAGGATTTTTTGGTCTGCTCGCCAGATTTGCGGGGGGAGCTAGATGGTTTTTTACCGCTGTTTTTCATTGGCTCTTGCCCGGCGAACCGGGGCCTTTAACTTTCTACACTCTGATCAGATACACTGGATGAGCTCGCATAGGCGTCACCGCCTTGGCTGCCCAGCAGTCTGCCAGATGCCACACAATATTCGAATGTCGTTAGAGTGCATTCCGTTTGATTGCAGAGAACCAGACGATAAGAATTCACTCATAATAAGAAAACGGAGCGCGACGCGTGGATGCATTCAAAACGCGGGCGTGCTCTGCTCCGGTCATAACCTAAGAGGCGCCAGTTGGCAAAGGGGCAAAAGCAGACTCTCGAATTTTTTTCTGATTTTGTTGCCTCAGACTCACCTGACACTTTCATAAATGATGACAGCTTGAGCGATCAGAACATTTGCACGTCGCATAGGTCTAGCTCTTGTTAAACTGCTTTATCTCTTGTTTTTGCGTGTCTTTATCCAAATCTTGCTTCCACTTTTTAGCAATACGCACTAGCTTGGCCCCATGAAGACGCCCACATTGAACTCTACTTTTATGGATCTGGCATTGGAGGAAGCGCGCGCAGCAGAAATGCGCGGCGAAGTCCCCATTGGCTGTGTTGTTGTAAAAGATGGAAGTGTCTTATCCTCTGCGGGCAACCGCACACTGGAGCTGAATGACTCCACCGCCCACGCAGAAGTGCTTGCCATTCGCGAAGCCGGAAAGCAGCTCAGCTCCCAGCGGTTGGAAGGCTGTGACCTCTACGTCACGCTGGAACCATGCCCAATGTGTGCCGCGGCCATCTCCTTCGCTCGCATCCGCAGGCTCTATTATGGGGCAGGGGATGCCAAAGGCGGCGGCGTAGACCACGGCGTCCGCTTCTACTCCTCCCCAACCTGCCACCACACCCCCGACGTCTACTCCGGCCTCGCCGAAACAGATTCCGCCGCCATGCTGAAGGCGTTCTTTCAGGGGAAGCGGGATTGAAGCACCCCAATCTTTGCTCTGTTTGTAACTTGAGCAGGAACGGAAGCAGGGTCCCGGCAACTTCAGAGATGCTTTGAAACTCAGAAGACGGTGCTATCGCAAGTTCTGCTGCTCGCCAGATCATCGACGAATACTGCGGAAAGGCAGAGGAGGCGATGTTTGCGCATGGGAAGATATCTCGGGAGTAAACATTCAAGGCTAACATTTCTGCTTCAAACAGTGAGCGGATAACTCGCTTCATCAACCAGCTGCATACGCGTTTGCGCTCAGCATCGGTTTGAGCGTCATCGAAATGAGTTCGCCAGGATGCAGCCCATTTATGGACTCCATGAAGGTGGGCGATCGCGTGCGGTCCAAGAGATGGGGCAGGCAGCTTATTCAGAATATTTTGCGGTCCAAAGCAATATCCCGAAAAACTGAGTGAAAACCTCAGCCAGCGATACTTGGTGGAAAGCAGAAAATCTTCAGGCTTGATCCATTCCAAATCGATATCTGATGTCTGAGTGATCCAATGGCTTGGAAACAGATTTGGAACTTCTGGACTTTGAGCAAAGATGATCAAGTCTACATCTGAAACGCCTTTGACAAAGGTTTTCCGAGAGGCCGAGCCGCGAAGAGCCAGACTGTGAAACTGTTCGCCCAACTGAGTGTGAAGTTCTTCTGCAACACTGGCTAACTCACTTAGCAATGGTTCTTCGGGAGCTTGGCCAATGACGGGCAGTATTCCGTGCTTGTCAGCGGCAGAAAGTCGCCCAACTGACCTCACGTTTGGTGCTATGGTTTGGAAAGTCTCCATGGTCTCCTACAAGCTCAACCGAACAGCGTCTCAACAACGGTCGTGCTTCAATAATCACTTGGAAGCAGTAATCGCGACCCAACTGGTGGGGGCTTTGTCGAACCCGCTGCCCTCCCAACTCTCATAGGCTATAGAAGACCAAGGGCCAGCCTGTTTCCAAAGGGTATTCAGCTCTTCTTTTGAGATGTAGTTGTAGTAGCGGCCAAAGCTGTCAGTGCCATCATGAGTGCCCACTTTGAAGCTGGCCCATACTGAACCTCCTGAGACCAAAGCGCGATAGATCTTCTCGAAGATAGAAGGCAGATCCTCTCTCAAGGCATGTGTCAGCGAGGCACAAGCATACACGCCATCATAGGTATTCGTTGCGGTCAGCTCATTAAACATCATGACCTTGACTTCCTGACCAAGGCGTTGGGTTGCCAGAGTTGCCAACTCTGATGAGCCGTCAGTCGCATCAAGCTCAAAGCCTGCTTCAAGAATGGCTTGGGCATCAACACCCGCACCCGTCCCAAGCTCCAAGATTCGTCCACCTGCCTTACAGTGTTTGAGGAATGGAAACAGCATGGAGTTAGGCAGGTTCTTGTGCGTCGCATACTCGCTGGCATTATCCTGATAAAACTTAATACTATTATTGCTCATAAAACATCCTATTGAAAAGCCTTGCGATTCGAGTAATGGAGAATAATAGTGCCAGAAATGCAGCGAAATTTGGCCTGAATGTCAGGCCGCTCTTTTCGCCGCGATCAAAGACCCTCCTGCAATCGCCAGCGCTGCGATTACGATGTTAGCGGCAAGGGTGCCTTCTCCAAACGCGATCAACAGAAGCGTTGAGATCAAAGGCGCACCATAGGCGAGGACGCCGAGCAGTTGAACGTTGCCGTGCTTCACTCCAAAATCCCACGTGTAAAAGGCAATGCCCACGGGCCCCAGACCCAAACCAATCACGGCGATGATTTGTGTAAGATCCTGAGGGACAGCAGTGGTCTCCCAGAGGAAATGCGCGAGCCAGCCAAACACGGCAGTTAAAGCACAATAGCCAATCACGGCATCAGAAGAGGTGGTCTTGATCAGTCGGCTCAAAACAGAATAGCTGGACCAGATCAATGCACAACCCGCCGCCGCCACATAGCCAACAACATACTCCCATTGCAGATTGCCTGCTGAACTGTCCCAGCCAAGCAAAACCCAATACCCTGCAAGCGCAACAAGAGCCCCGCCAACATGCCACCTTGTAATGGTTTCTCCCGGCAACAGGGCAGAGAACAATACAATGAGCAGCGGCCAGATGTAGGCAATCAGTCCCGCTTCAACAGCAGGCGCATTCTGCAAAGCAACAAAGTACAGCGCATGGAACCCAAACAATCCGCCAACACCAAGCAACCAGCCGGACAGAGGCAGCTTGAAGGCAGAACGCACATTAGCCTTTCCCGTCAACAGCTTGCCGGAGAGTGTGAGCGTCGCCACCGTAAACGTCATGGCCAGCAGCTGGAACGGCGGAAACTGATCACCGGTCAGCTTGGTCAGCACAGCAAGCGTGCCCCATAGCACAATGGAGATACTCCCGATGGAAGTCGCAGCGCTGACCTTGCCAGCTGTTTGGTTCTGTAGCATTTAAAATTCCGCTTGAAGACTGAGGCCATCACATCGCTGGAGGTTCCAACGAAACCGACCAGATCCTGCCCCATTTCCTGCATATTAGAATTAGGCAAAACAGGAAATAGATTTTCTTTTTGAGATTTTCGAAAGACCGCGGTATCCCTGAGCCAGCAGTCCTCTTAAACAAGCTTTTGGACCAAGAGTGGAGATCTGGAACGAAGTCATGCCCTATCAAGCTGTCATCCGTGAATATGACCGGCTGGAACTCGGACACCACCACGCATTCGCGCAGGCTGTTGTTCCGTTGCAGGGCGAAATGCAGATTGAAATTGGCGGCCACTTCAAGCAACTGACAGTCGGTTCCGTCGGCCTCATAGCGCCAGAAACCCTGCACGACAGCGAAACCACCGCCGGCAGCCGCTTTCTGATCATCGACGTCAGCGACAGAGCGGCCATCTCTCAGTTCTTCCGGCATCCCGGCGACAGCCATCAGGAGCTCTCACCGCTCGCACTGAAGTACCTCAACTTCGTCGCCTCGCTCACAGACACGTTTGAAGTAGACGCAAACGGCGCTGCCTCCATCCTGAACACAGCTCTTGAACTGGCAACAGGCCGAAGCGCAGATTTCATCGACCAAAACGCAATCTCACATCGATTGCAGAGCGTAAAAGAACAGCTGCCCACTCACAACAAGATCTCGGATATCGCGAAAGAGGGCGGCTACTCGGTCAGCAGCCTGCAAAAGAAACTCAAAGCCTCCTACGGCAAATCCCCAAAACAACTCCAATTGGAGATGCGCCTGGACAAAGCACTGACCCTGCTCAGATCAACAGACCAATCCATCGCAACCATCGCCTTCCAGATTGGCTATGAGAACGCCTCATCCTTCACCAACATCTTCAAAAAACACTTCGGCCTGACACCCTCGCAATACAGAGCCCAATACTGGCCCTCCAAAGCCAGCCACAGCTAACCCTCCCTCGATTACAAGAACTCGCGACTATTAAAATCCTTTAAGTTGTATGCTTTTACAGTGATCAGTATGTTGCATGCTTTGCTCAATATCCCCCCTACGTGCAAAGCAAACAACAGAAAGCATATAATGACCGAAACGGCTCTGATCACCTACATTGCTGCGCTTTTCTCCATGATGAACCCCATCGGAAACACGGGCGTTTTCGCGGGTATGACCGCCGACAGAGATGCCGCCACCGCACGGCGCATCGCGTGGACATGCGCAGGTGCAATCGCCCTGACGCTCCTCACCGTCACCTGGACGGGTGGCATTCTTCTCAAGTTCTTCGGCATAACCGTCCATGAACTGCGTGCTGCTGGCGGCGTGATTGTCCTACTGATCGCCCTCTCCATGTTGCGCAGTGACAACAGCCACCGCCAAACCCCGCAGGAAGCAGCCTCCGCAGCAGAGCAGAACCACATCGCCGTAGTCCCACTTGCCATTCCAATCGTTGCCGGACCAGGCGCTATTGCAACAGCCATTGTCGCCGCTGAGCGTCATTCTGGGATCTGGGCCAAGATTGACCTATCCATCGCAGCGGTTGGGCTTGCGCTGTTCACCGGTCTCTTGTTCTCAGTTTCAAAACCCATTGCAAACAAGCTCGGCGAGTCAGGTATGGGCGTCGTAACCCGCCTCATGGGCATGGTGCTCGCCGCAATCGCCATGGGCATGCTCGCCGAAGGCGTCATAGGCATGATCCCGGCACTGGCAAGCTGAGGCAATATCGCGTCTCTCTAAGCAAAGCATGTAAGGCCCGCTCCTGTGGGCCTTGCTCGTTCAAAACCCTCTCATTTTCACCAGCAGCTTTACTCTCTGTTTTATACGGCAGCGATCCGCGCATGCTGCGATCCAAGCGCCAGCTATACTTGCCCCAAAGAAGCACGCCGCGAGCAGGGCGTGCTGAAGCAACGGCAAGTCAGGTGTTTTCATGCTGGAGTTCAACAGCCATACCAACCACAGAAACCCCTCTAGCAGAGCATGGGCGCTGCAGGCGATCCAGAACATTGAGGCGGATTACAACCGCTCGGCTGACACACACCTCATCAAACTGAACATTCCCAAGCTCACCAAGGCGGGGATTGATCTTTACCTGAAAGACGAAAGCACCCACCCAAGCGGAAGCCTCAAGCACAGGTTGGCACGCTCGCTCTTCTTATACGGCATCTGTAATGGCTGGATCAGGGAAGGGACACCAATCGTAGAATCCTCCTCAGGTTCAACCGCGATCTCAGAAGCGTATTTTGCACGGCTGATCGGTAACCCCTTCGTCGCAATTGCTCCCAAGGCCACGGCGACGGGGAAGATAAGGGAGATCGAAGCGCTGGGCGGTGAGGTGCATCTGGTAGAACCCTATCAGATCTATAAGGAAGCGGCGCGATTGGCAAAAGGACTGGGCGGCCATTACGTGGACCAGTTCACCTATGCAGAGCGGGCAACAGATTGGCGCGGCAACAACAACATAGCCCAGAGCCTGTTCTCCCAAATGGAGCTGGAACGCTTCCCCGCACCCAAATGGATTGTCATGAGTGCCGGAACAGGCGGGACAACAGCCACCATTGGCCGATACATCCGGCTGCACACACAGGATTACCCCAAAACACAGCTCTGTGTCGTAGATCCCGAGAACTCCGTGTTTCATGAGTACTACAGAAACAGAGACAAAAGCATCGTCAGGAACAAACCCTCACTGATTGAGGGGATCGGCAGACCACGAGTAGAACCCTCCTTCATGCCGGATGTAATTGACAGAATGATTGATATCCCGGACGCAGCGAGTATTGCGACAATCAGATGGTTGGAAGGGGTTATTCTGCGCAAATGCGGCGGCTCAACAGGCACAAACCTTTATGGTGCGCTCGCATTGGCCAAGGAGATGATGGAAAACGATCAGGAAGGCTCCATCGTCACCCTCATCTGCGATAGCGGAGAGCGTTATCTGGACACTCTTTACGACGACAACTGGGTGGCCAGTAAAAATCTGGACCTCTTACCCTACATGCACAAACTCATAGACTTCGCTGAAATCGACGGAATCTAAAGTGGTTTAACTCTGGAAAGTACGCCGGTACCAACGTCACCAGCGTACTTGCTGCACCATCAAGGCAGATCATAGAATCCTAAAGCATTGCCAGAAGGATCGGCAAACTCCGAATATGTAACGACCTCTGGTATTTCGACTGCTTCACCAGTGTCGATGTTCACTTCAGATCGTGCTTGCTGCGAAGTTGCCATATCGTCCACCAGGAAACGGACAATGGCGCCAGTTGATTGCGCGTCATCTGCCTCGAAGACCTGAAGCCAAACACCCGGTGCAACCTTGAACTCCACGACACCGGGGACTGGTCTGATCACTTCGGTATCAGGACCAAGAAACTTGGCATACCACACCTCTGCTTCTTCCAGAGAAGGCACCGGGACACCAATAGTCACCTCTTGGAACGGTTCTGCCGAGACAATACTCGTGAATGCCAAAGAGACAACAAAGGCCAGCGCAAGCCTGCGCATGATCGTGACTGTATTCTGCAGCGAATTAAACGACATAGTTTCTCCTTTATGATTTAAATATAGTAACTATACTTTATGTACATAACGGCAATTGTCAACATCACCTCTTTTGACCCGAGAACTTTAATAGTGCCACGGTCCCAAGCATGTTCCCTCTTTTGAAGGAAGAGGGGGTGCGGTCCTTGGAATTGTCGTGATGGTTGAAAAGTGTAATCCTGCGCAAGTGCGGCGGCTCAACAGATGCAAATCTTTATGGACCTCTGGCATCGGTCAAAGAGATGATGGAATGCGATCAGAGAGGCTCCGTCCTCATTTGCGACAGCGGAGAGCGTCATCTGAACATCCTTTAAGAAGATGATTAGGGGAGGTGGTACTGACATCCTAAACTACAAGCAGGCTTAGTTCGGGTAAGCTGGAGCTGGTTCTTGCCAGTATGCTTTGGAGAAACACCAGTTGGTTCTGATTGTGTTCGCTATCAGCAGTCGCTGTGTGAACAAGCACCTATAGGTTCGACGTAGATGGCCATTTTTACATATCCAGGGTCGTTTTATAGACCCTGGAATAGACTGAATGTCTTCATCAGTTGTCGAACTCGACTATTTGGCAGCCCTGGAGGTCAGCTTCGCCAAAACACCGCGCATTTTTTCGATTACCGGGGACTTATCGACATTATCCAGATCCTTCATTGTTTCTTTCGGATCTTCGTAAGCCAACCAGACCTGCCCCTCGGAATCCTCATAGACCTGCACTTTAAGTGGCAGGTACAGGCCTGCCCGCGGGTCGATCTCCATCGCAGGGGTACCAAGAACCGGATTACCGAAAATCAGCAACTGGTTCGCTGGAATGGACATGCCTACTTTTTCGGCTCCCGCAGCATGATCAACACGAGCAAAGATTGTTGCCCCCGCCTTTCTAGCAGTAGCCTCCAGCGCATCCATAGTCTCTTGCACTGCTTTATTGGTGTCGACCTTGATAATATCTTGAGCCATGGCGGGATAAAAACTCCCAAGTATCAGAGCTGAAGCCAGAAACAAACTACGCAAATCACTATCCTTCTTGTGAAACTAATTCGATTTGGGGGACATAAAGTTAAATACAACAGAAGCCCAATATAAACTCCAAATTGAAGAAATAGAATTTTCCTCTACCGGAGTTTAATTATTTAACTATGGAAATATTCTGACTACATATAAAATATGTTCACATGATCGTGTCTTCGCGGATGATAACTGCGGAGTAAGGCTCACAACCTCCGACTAAACTTTATTCGCGCTGCAGCGTCGCTTAAATGAGTTGCCTCGATCTCAGGTGGAGTTACTCAAAAGATGGGTCATGACCCGTCGTGTCTCGTTTCCCCTCGTATATTTAGGGTTTTGATTTTTAGTTGCGAATGCTTCTCATTTGCAATAAATTTATCTGTAATAACTCAGGTCGAAGATTTTGACTGCTGAAGACAGAATAAGCCCGGCTTTGCGCATACCATCAGGGAAGGCATCTTATGTCGATAAATACAACTCTAGACACCTCAATCGACTTACCTACTAAATTTCGAAATGCTGGTCTGCGTTTGACGAAGCAAAGGTGCCTCATTGCCAAGCATTTGTTTTCGGGGGGGCATCGGCATCTAGATGCTGCCATGCTGTTTGCAGAACTTCTCGCAGACGGCAAGCACCTGTCGCTTGCCACAACCTATAATGCACTGCGCGATTTTGAGCAGCACAATCTCATCCGGCGCATTGCAGTCTCTACTGATAAAGTGTGGTATGACACCGATATTGGCGATCATCGCCATTTCTATGTTCCCGCTGAAAACCGTATTATGGATTGCCCTGATCAGAAGTTGTCACTCGCAAAGTTTGCTGATCCCCCAGAAGGTTACGAGGTGACGAGTATCGACGTTGTTGTGCATCTGGCACCCCAAAATAAAAGCTGATGCTGACAAACGTAAGTGGCGGGTAGCGTTTTCGGAACGAAATCAGTTTACCATCCCACATCTCATACTTCCCCAAAACAATGAGATCAGGAGCGCCTGCGTGATTTAGACAGCGACACCGGAATAGCCTTACTCGTTGGGGGCGCGGATTGGTTGCCTACGGAGTAAGCGGGTACTAGGACATTCACCTCCGGGAAGTATGAGGCGATGCAGCCCTGTGGCATGTCGTAGAGCATCATCTGAAAAGCGAGGGCACGCCGAATGCCGTCGTCTTCGCTCACCGTTCCGATATCAACTTTCTCGCGCTTTTGAGTGTTTTTCCTACAGTCTGCTTTTCTTTGCTTGTAGTCCGATGATGTATGTGTAGATCGCGTCAAATAGCTCATCTCGAAATGAGAGGTTGAGCCATTCAAGGCCTTCAAACTGAGAAAGCTCTCTTATTGGGTTTGATGGACTGGCCATTGGCCACAGACCTGAAACCAGCAGGGCGGATGTGAATGCAATTTTCTGGCCGTCTTCCTTGCTACTACCATTCATTGCCTCTGCAATTTTGGTCGCAACTCTTTCATAAAGCCCCAAGCCTTGCAGCTTGATCTTTTTGATGGCTTCCAAATGAGTGTTGTGTTCCAAAAATGATGCGGAAATACAAAGCAGCTCGCACAAAAATGGCTGCTCACAATATTGATCAGTTATAATTTTGCTAAGGTCCTCAATCGAGACGGTTCGTTGAGAAACATTGTTTTGAAAATTATCTACAAACAAGCACATTTCCTCATGCATCAAGGTCATAAGGATTTCTTCGCGGCTCCCAAAATAGCGATAAAGATTAGATTTGTTTACCGCTGCGTGTTTGCCGAGTTCGTTGAGCGACCAATTCATCACGCCCTTTTGAGAGCATAGTTCCTTCGCCATTTTGAGGATGTTTTCGCGTCGAGCAGCTTTCTGCTCATCCTTGCGTGCGCGCTTGAAGTCCATGGTTTCTCCGAATAGCTCGCCTTTATCGCCAAATCTAACCCAAGCCTTGATGGGATGTAGCTCTTACCCCATCAATCATTCAAAAAAGTAGCTTAGGGTGCAGCATAAGTGGGTTGATAGGCCCATACGACTGCAGGAGGGATATTTTTCCAGACACGTCGTGACCTGATGGCCTGAACACCTTTTCGCTTTGGAATAGGTGAGATTGTTGAATAGGTAAACTGCACTAATCGTCCACCTGGCTTGAGAACTTCAAGGCAATGATCACGAAACTGTTCGCGTTTTTCTTTCGGGTAAACAAATTGAGGCAGGCTTGAAACAACGGCGTCAAATTGCGTCTTCCCATGAGAAAGATTTTTGAGTGTCTGGTAAGCATCCTGTTGCAACAAAATAGCTGCTGGGAAGTCCCTGGATAACCCTTCAGTAAATGATTTCGACAACTCAATCAGCGTTAAATCTTTTTCTTCAACACCTGCATTCAACAGCGCACGCGTGACGCAGCCTGTGCCGGGACCAATTTCAAGTACCCGGGCGCCAGGTTTGATGGCAGAGGCAAAGACCATAGCTCTGGCTAACTCCGAAGAGCTTGGCAATACCGCTCCTGTGCGCAGGGGAGCTTCCAACCAGTTTTCCGAAAACAACACACAATCAGACTTCTGTTTGAATGTTTGAGACATACCTTCATTCCTCAATCTAGGCATTTCAGGAGAAAATAATTGACTTGAAAAGAACCGATGGTCTTTTATATAAGGGGCTATCAGTCTTTACTAGTCAATAAAGAACGACTTCCGGCGAAATTAAAGAGGGTCAGGTGCAACCGATGAATAAAATTGAGCAGGTTCAGCAGGTCTTTGACTTGCAAAAAAGAAACTATGCCTCATCGAAGTCAGTTTCATTTGAAACGCGAATGGACCGGTTGGGGCGTATCGAGTCTCTGTTCCGCGAAAATTATCCGGCAATGGTGCAGGCGTTGCAGGCCGATTTCGGTACTCGTGATCCTGATGTGGCGTTCATGGGGGACGTCTATTCACCGCTTGAAAATGTCAAAATCGTTCGCAAAAACTTGAAAGCCTGGATGAAACCGGAACGCCAATCAGACGGGTTCATGCGCCTCTTGGGTCAACGCTCCTACATCCTCCATGAGCCTTTGGGCGTGGTTGGGGTCATATCTCCCTTCAATGCACCAATTACACTGGCCTTTGACCCGGCTATCGACGCCATTGCTGCTGGCAACACGGTCATGATGCGTTTCCCGGAAATCATGCCTGAAACCGGAGCTTTGATGACGAGGCTCGTGGCAAAATACTTTGATCCATCTGAAATTGCTGTCGTTACCGGTGATGTTGACGTGGCAAAGTTCCTCTCTTCATTGCCGTGGGATAAGCTGGTCTTCACCGGCGGGGCAACAACAGCTCGTCACATCATGGCAGCGGCAGCCAAGAACCTGACACCAGTCCTTCTGGAACTTGGTGGCAAGTCTCCAGTGCTGGTTATGGAAGATGCTGATTTGCGTTCTGTCGCGCGCAAAACAGTAAAAACGCGCCTCATGAATGGTGGGCAAGTTTGCATAGCTGGAGACTATGCACTGGTGCCAGAAGCCCAGTTCGAAACATTTCTGAACTTGTTGGAAGAAGAGGCCCACTCTATCTATCCGACAGTACTGAAAAATCCGCAGTATACCGCTGTCGTTGGAGAGGCATCTTTTAAGCGGTTGAACTCTTACATTGAAGAGGCGCGGGAAAGCGGCGCTCGTATTCGTGAGATTATCCCTGAAGGAGAAGCTCTGCCTGATCTCGAGAGTCGAAAATTTCCTCTTACGCTTGTGGCCAACCCCAAGCCTGACCTGATGCTATCAAAGGAAGAGATCTTCGGCCCTATCTTGCCAGTTCTTAGCTACAGGACACTGGGGGATGCCCTTGCGATTATCAATAGCAAAGAGAAACCTCTGGCCCTCTACATTCATGGCAATGACCGTACGAGCATTGATCGGATCTTATCTGAAACAAGCGCTGGCGGCGTGACGGTCAATGATTTCCTCATCCATGCCGGTTCGCACACCATGGGCTTTGGCGGCGTCGGGAACAGTGGCATGGGCCGTTACAAGGGAGGGAAGGTTGGTTTCAAGGCTTTCTCCAATCCCAAAAGCGTGCTCGAGCAAGGGTTAGTCAGACGGTTCTCGACCAACTTCTTGCCGCCCCTCTCAGGGAGCCGAGCCCGAAAAATGCTGCTCTCCAGAGTTGGCCTGACTGAGACTTCTTGAAGCTCTCAAAGCTTAAATTTTCAAGCCAAGAATAGTTACCTCGGAGATTGGGCAGGCCACTCGGGCTGTCCCTGGCCTAAGCACTAGTTTGCGATCAGCAACACTTTAAAAACCTAAAATTTGAAAGGGAATACACACATGAAAACTCTCATGCTCTCTAGTGTGATAGCGCTCACCATGTCGTCAAGCATAGCTTTAGCGGCAGATCCGGCAATTGGCGTTTGGGAAACTGGGCTGGATGAAGGCCGATACAGTCATGTCAAAATCGAGCAATGTGGCGACAAGATGTGTGGAACGCTTTTGCGGCTTTTCGAAGAAGATGGGACACCGGTAAATGACGGCAATATCGGCAAGACAATTCTTTGGGATATGACCCCTAAGCCGGGCGGTAAATATCGTGATGGAAAATTCTGGCGTGTTTTTGATGGCAAGACCTATAACGGGAAAATGGACATGCTTGGCAGCCAGCTAAAAGTGTCGGGCTGCGTGATGTTCATTTGCGCAGGCCAAAAATGGAACCGAACTGAGTAGTTTGGAGATTGCATCTCCACCTCACAACTTGCGACTGCCTAAATTATTCAAGCAATTGCAAGCTTGTAGGGGGAATGGTGTGAAGAGCACATACGCTCATTCCTCCTACGAAACGCCATGACAAAGACGCATGGGCAGATTGTCAAAGCCATGCTTACGATAGGCAGTTCAACAAACTCTGACAGTCAAAACAGAAAAATCACCCCCGACGACGAGATTTCGACAGTGACACGGGAATAGCCTTGCTCGTTGGGGTGCCGGACTGGTCGCCTACGGAGTAAACGGGTATAAGGACATTCACCTCCGGGAAGTAAGAGGCAATGCAGCCCTGTGGCATGTCGTAGGGCACCACCTGAAAATCGAGGGCACGCCGATTGCGTCCATCTTCGCTCACCGTTCCGATATCAACCTTTTCGCCCTTGGAAACACCCGCCCGTCGCATGTCGATTGGGTTCATGAACACCACTTTGCGCCCGCCAGAGATACCTCGGTAACGGTCGTTGAGTGTGTAAACGGTGGTGTTGAACTGATCGTTGGATCGAAGGCTCTGCAAGGTGAACGTAAGCTTGGGCGCTCTGGAGGTTTGCTGTGCCGATGTCGCAAGCGGAAGCGAGTAGCCGGAAAACTCAGCTTTGCCGGACTTTGTTGCCCATCTTCGGTCGGCAATCGGATTACTCAGATAAAATCCGCCCGGCGTTCGCACCTGGCCGTTAAACCCGGCAAACTCAGGCAGCACTTCCTCAATCTTTTCCCGAATGCGATCATAGTTCTCGATGTAATGCGTCCAGTTGACCACCTTGTTGCCAAGGGTCGCTCTGGCCAATCCGGCAATAATCGCAGGTTCTGACATCAAAAGATCAGAAGCTGGCGGGTTTACACCAGCAGATCCGTGGATTCTGGAGAGTGAATCCTCCACGGTGACCATCTGCTCACCAGAACGCTGGTCATCATACTCAGTACGGCCCAGACTAGGCAGAATGTATGAGAGGGCGCCTGTCATCAGATGACTTCGGTTCAGCTTGGTTGCAATGCTCACCGTCAGGCGACATTTGCGTATGGCTTCCTCTGTCAGATTTGTGTCCGGCGCAGAGCGGGTAAAGTTGCCTCCAAGGCTCATGAAGACCCGCAGCTTGCCCTCATCCATCATCTTGATGGACTCAACAGCATCAACACCGGCATCCATCGGCGGGTCAAACTCAAAGGCCTGCTGCAAAGAAGTCAGAAACTCCTCTGAAGGGTCAGAGGTAATGCCCATACGGCGAATACCCTGCGTGTTCGCATGGCCCGGCATCGGGCAAGCACCAGCCCCCGGCTTGCCAACGTTTCCGCGAGTGAACAATAGGTTCATGATCTCGCGGATTGTTGCAACAGAGTGTTTGTGCTGGCTGATCCCTGTACCCCACGTAATGATCGGGCGATCTGCCTGCACATAAATCGCAGCTGCTCTTTCAATCTCGTCGCGGGAGAGGCCGGACTGGTCTTCAATCTCTTTCCAAGGCGTCAGTTCAAGCGCTTTTTCATAGCTCTCAAACCCGTTGCAGTTCTCTTCAATAAACACCCGGTCAACATGGCTATGGGTGAGTATCCGCTCATAGTCCCATGCCAGGATGGTCTTCACCATGCCGCGCACCGCCGCCATGTCACCACCCAGCTTCGGGGTGAAGAAATGGCTCGCAACAGGTGCAGAACCAAACCGCATCATCTCTAGTTGGTTCTTGGGGTCCGCGTAGCGTTCCAGTCCGCGCTCTTTAAGCGGGTTAAAGGACACCACATGTGCGCCGCGTTGCGTGGCTGCGCGTAGCACCGGCAACATCCGCGGGTCAGTCGAGCCCGGATTGTGGCCAAAAACGAAGATGGCATCAGCTTTGGAGAAGTCTTCCAGACGAACCGTAGCCAGTCCGCTGCCGATTGCTTCTTCAAGCGCAATACCACTTGCTTCATGGCACATATTGGAGCTGGACGGGAAGTTTGTGGAGCCATAAACACGCCCGAACAGCTGATAGAGAAAGGCAGCTTCGTTACTTGCATGTCCAGAGGTATAAAAAACGACCTCTTTGGGGTCTTTTATGCCCCGCAATTCTGCACCAATTTCCTTGAAGGCCTCAGCCCAACTGATTTCGTTATAGCGATCCGTTATTCTGTTGTAGCGCAGCGGAGCTGTCAGACGGCCTTGGTCCTCAAGGTCAATGTCGGAGAAGGTCTGCAATTCAGAAACCGTGTATTCCTGAAAAAAGGAGTCTGTGATCCTCTTATCCGTCATCTCGGCAGCAACAGCTTTAACGCCGTTTTCACAAAATTCGATGGACGAGGTTTTTTCAGGGTCAACCCATGCACAGCCGGGGCCAATAAAACCGTCAGGCTGGTTGGTTCTCAAAACTGTCTGGATTCCTGAAGTAAGCGACGTGTTTTGCAACAGAGCCTGACCACAGCTCCACACGGCACCCCAGCCACCAGCGGGAGCTGTTGATTTCTTTGCAATAATAGTGTCGGACACGCCGGACTCCTCAGGCTCTTAGAACGCCCACGAACTTGATGAGTCGCTAGCTGTAGCGTGTGAAGCTGTATCCACGGTTGCAACTAAATAGATTTAAACAATTCTCTTGTGCTAACTTGACAGCCAGATCGCTGGGCGTTGCCATGACTGCAAGTGTTCCAACGCGGGCGCTGACTGCTTTTTGCACCAGATCAGAGCTGCACCGGCTCGTTGTGATGACCAGATCAACGGGTTCGCCGCTGCGCACGCCAGCCCCAAGAGCTTTGTCCATGGCGTTGTGCCGGCCAATATCTTCGCGCACAGCTAGTATCTTATCACCACAACACACCGCAGCTGCATGCAAACCACCGCCATAAATGCCATTGAGCGTTTGCTTGGATTGCATCGCTTCAAACATGGCCCCAATGCTCTCGGTTTTGGGAGCAGGCTGCTGGGCAAGCGGGGTGAGGGCGCGTAAGGCGGCACGAATGCTATCAAGCCCGCACAGGCCACAGCCAGACGTTCCTGTCAGCAGGCGTTTGCGCTTCAAAGCGGTGAAGAACAGCTCATCGTCAATATCCAGATTGACGATGATGCCTTCCTCGCCATGCTCATTGAGGTTGATCGAGTGCACATCATTGATGGAGGAGACGATCGACTCGCTGATAGCAAAGCCAACGGCAAAGTCTTCAAGGTCTCTGGGCGTGGCCATAAACACAGCAAAGCCTTCTCCATTCAACGTCACCGCAATGGGGACTTCTGGAGGAAGTTTTCTGCTTTCAGCAATCGGTGTTTGCCACTCAGGGTCCAGAATAGACAACCCAGACTCCACTTCTTTCTATTCTTCTTATCAAGAGATTAGGTAGTTCTCGATCTTTTGGTCAAGCTCAACCTTTACCTCATCACGAAGCCCGGCGCTATCCTCCAATATTTCTCGCGCCTTTAAAAAATCAAGCACTTGATATTGCTTAATGTTTGGGAAGATCGAAAGATCAGGTGCTCGTATTTTCAATTTTTCCTGAGAAATGGTCCGCATGAGGATCTGGGTCGCACCAAACACGCTTTCCGTTGCACTGGGAAACCCGCGTTTTTCATCTCGTTTGGGTGTGCCTACAACATCCACTGCAATCACGATGTCACAATCGCTGGGCAGCACATCAAAAGGCAGCGGGTTAACAACGCCGCCATCAATGAGCACCGTGTCGTTTAGGTGCACAGGCCGGAAGACAAACGGAATGGCGATACTGGCTGAGACAGCATCCACCAGACTACCTTCTGAAAAACGCACTTCCTCTGCCTTATAGTAATCCGCAGCAATAGCTTGAAACGGGATGGAAAGCTCAGAGAAGTCGTTCTTCAATACTTCTCCAACAAAGACTTCCAGCACACGTTTGGAATCAAACTGGCCAATGCTGGACTTACCACCAAGCAGGTCTGCAAAGCGTTTTGGCATGCTCACTTCAACCAGCTTGCTGAGCACCTTCTTCCACTCGCCAAGTGTTTCTAGAGTATATGCCTCAAGTGCGTCTCCACTCACGCCACCTGCATATCCTGCACCAATCAAAGCGCCGATGGAGGTACCAGTAATGGCATGAGGTGTGATGCCCATGTCATCAAGAGCTTGCAAAACCGGGATATGGGAGAGACCACGGGCGCCTCCGCCACCAAGGGCAAGGCCAATCTTGGGAGTGCTCATTGAAAGCCTGATCCTTTAATAACTCTCATTAAAAATATAGGTGCTCTCGCTTGCTTTCCAATTGAAAACCGAGAGAAATAACGTGATAATCATGAATGACGAACATAGATAAACAATAGATGGGCACTGGGGCAAACATATCAATTGATTTGGTGGCAGTTAAGCGCACAACTTGGCTGGTTGATATGAAGCAAGGCTCCAATCTTGCGGTGTAAATGATGAACTATTCCATGGGTTATCCGGCAGGCTTTGATCGAAATCTACTGCAGTTTTCTCAAGATCTATGGAACTGTTCGTCCCTGCAAAGCCGCTGGGAAGAGCTTACCAGTTTTGCTGAAAGACTGGGCTTTGAAAAAGGCGCCTACATCATCGTGCCCAAAATCGAAGGCCGTGTAGAAGACCGGCAACCGATTTGTCTGTCCAATCACGCAGATGACTGGGTCGATCATTACAACAGCCATCATTACTACTTCAAAGACCCTGGTATGGATCATCTGCTCAGCGGTAAGAAAGCCGATCAGCTTTGGACCGATTATACCGTCAGACCAACCGGAAAGATTGATGAAGGCTTCTTCCATGATGTCCGCTCAGCAGGTCTGAAGTTCGGCGTGACCATCCCGGTGGATTGCTCCAACAAGCATTTGGTCGGTGGTGCCAGCTTTGCCTCCTGTGAACGGACACAGCTCGGCTTTGATGCACAGATGACGGCAAAGTATCCGATCCTGAAAGGTGCGGTGCAACTTTTCCATACCTACGCGCAAGAACCTGAAACCCTGAGTGAGTTCTTCGGGTTCACGCCGAGAGAACATGAATGTCTGCTGTGGTTGACGGCGGGGAGGGCAAATAAAGAGATCGCCCACATCCTGAATCTCTCAGAGAAAACCGTAGAACATCACATCAAACGGGCCTGCAAAAAGCTGCGAGTAACGAACCGGACGCATGCCGTTGCTCGTGCTATGACCTTTCAGTTGCTTTCGCCCTAGGCCTTTGCAACTTTAAGGCATCAGGGAAAATCCCCCATTGTTATGAGTTGTGCATTTATGCATAATCAAAATTGCTAGAGGTTGCACTTTAGCTCCTGCATGGCAACTTTTCGCCTCGTGCAGTTGTTTGTGGTAGTTTATCAATTTGATCTGTTGGTTGGGCACAGGCTGTCGTTGTCCGACTGAAAGTGTAGATAAATATAACTCCTCCGAAGTTCGCTTCGGAGGATTTTTTTTGGCAATTAAATTCATTCGGCACAAAAAAAGAGCAGCTCGAAAAGCCGCCCTTTGTAAATATGTCTAGTCCTGCAAAAGAGCGGATCAGTCCTGCTGTTCACGCTCAACAGCACGCCAGCCAATATCTTTGCGGTAGAACCCGCCCGGCCAGTCGATCTTCTCTACAGCCGCATATGCTTTTTCACGCGCTTGAGACACAGTCGCCGCACGCGCTGTGATGTTCAGAACCCGCCCGCCATTGGACAGCAGTTTGTCATCAGTAGAAACAGTGCCGGCATGGAAAATCTCCACATCCGGGTCAGCAGCAGCCTCAGTCAGGCCTTTAATCTCGCTCAACTTCTCATAGGAACCCGGATAGCCATTGGTCGCCATCACAACAGTGATCGCTGGATCTGTATGCCATTCCGCATCCACCAGATCCAATGTCCCTTCAGCGCAGCCAAGTAGAATCGGCAGCAGATCAGTCTTCAGGCGCATCATCAGAACCTGACATTCCGGATCGCCAAAGCGCACGTTATACTCAATCAGCTTCGGGCCGTCCTTGGTGATCATCAGACCCGCATAAAGCACGCCTTTGAACGGGCAACCCTGCGCTTTCATGTCCGCAATGGTTGGGTGGATGATCTCTCTCATCACCCGGTCCATCATCTCCTCGGTCATCACAGGAGCAGGGGAGTAAGCACCCATGCCACCGGTGTTCGGGCCTTCATCACCATCGAACGCCCGTTTGTGATCCTGTGCTGTCGCCAGCGGGAGAGCATTCTTACCGTCTGAAAGAACAAAGAAGCTGGCTTCTTCGCCTTCAAGAAATTCTTCAACAACCACTTCTGCGCCAGCAGCTCCGAAGGCACCGTCAAAGCAGCTGTCGACTGCATCGAGTGCTTCCTGCTCGTTCATGGCCATGATGACGCCCTTACCTGCAGCAAGGCCATCTGCCTTCACCACGATCGGAGCGCCTTGCTCACGAATGTAGGACTTGGCAGCCTCGGCATTGTCAAACCGGCCATACGCAGCGGTTGGTACACTTGCGCGGGAGCACATGTCCTTGGTGAAGCCTTTGGACCCTTCCAGCTGCGCAGCAGCAGAAGATGGACCAAATACACGAAGGCCAGCATGGGTAAGGCTGTCAGACAGGCCATCAACCAGTGGAGCTTCCGGGCCAATTACAACAAAATTGATGTCGTGGAGGCGGCAGAACTCGATAACACTGCGATGATCAGTCGGGTCCAGTGCAATACACTTGGCAAATTGTTCGATGCCTGCATTGCCCGGGGCAACAAACAGTTCGTTTAACACCGGAGATTTCGCCAGAGACCATGCCAGCGCATGTTCACGCCCGCCAGAACCGATCAGCAGAATATTCATTGAAGTAGACCCTGAAAATAAGAAGGGAACAGGTTCCCCAGTTGTGCGTCTAGGATGTGATGCAGCCTGTAGCATGAGTATGGCTCACAGTAAACGAACAACAGCTCTGGAGAGACCAAAATGCCCCGTCCATCAGTCGAACTGTTGCTGGTTACACCACTGTTTATGAATGAATTCTTCGGGCTGCTGGCAAAATGGGGAGAGCAAGACACCCTTTCAGAGCCGGTTCGTTCGCTGGAAGAAACTGCCCGCAGGTTGCTGGTAGACCCAAGTGCAGGGCAGGCATGGTTGATCAGAAGCTCGGGAAAAAGCCTTGGGTTTGTGCTTGTAAGTTACCGGTACAGTGTCCGGGCCGGTGGCAAAGTCGGGTTCATAGAGCAGGTGGCACTCGCTCCAATGGAAGGGATTGAGCGGCTGTTACCGCCTGTACTGCAGGCACTGGAGGATGATCTGGCACAAAAGTCGGTCGTTAAGATGGAAGTTTCGCTGAAGAGACCGGAGCGAAAGACCAGAAAACAGTTCTTCGAGGAATTTGGCTTCTTGACGCAAAGTGTTGATCTGTTGGAAAAGACAATTCACTACGAAGAGGAATTTCCTCTCAGCTTTTAAAGCGAACTTGGAACTTGCTGCGTGAAGGGAAACAAGCGCAGATAAGCTCCAGACATGACGGTGAGGTGGCAATGTTCAATACCAAAGACACTGGTCCAGTTGCAGATGCAGTAAAGCGTCATTGGGTTGATACGCGCTTGCCGCCAGGCCTTCGCCCCTTTGCTCGCCTTGCCAGGTGGGAACGGCCAATCGGCTGGTATCTGCTTATGTGGCCGTGTTTGTGGTCTCTGGCCCTTGCATCGAATGCAGCAGGATCTGCCATCCCAAACATCTGGTACGCCGTGCTGATGTTTATCGGCGCAGTGGCAATGCGCGGTGCAGGTTGCACCTACAACGACATCGTCGATAAGGATATTGACGATAAGGTTGAGCGCACACGTTCGCGTCCAATCCCCTCAGGTCAGGTCTCCAGCAAACAAGCCAAAATCTTTATGGCACTGCAAGCGCTCGCCGGTTTGGTCGTACTGCTGCAGTTCAACACCTTCACCATCGTCCTGGGGATATCCTCTCTGGCAATTGTTGCTGCCTATCCATTCATGAAACGCATCACCGACTGGCCACAGTTTGTGCTTGGTCTGGCGTTCTCCTGGGGCGCATTGATGGGGTGGGCCGCTGTCTTTGGCAGTCTGTCACTGGCACCGGTGCTGCTGTATTGCGGGGGTATCCTCTGGACAATCGGCTACGACACCATCTACGCCCATCAGGATAAAGAGGACGACGCTTTGGTCGGCGTGCGCTCAACAGCGCGATTGTTTGGCGAAAAAACCCGTCAGGCTCTGGTCATTCTTTATGGTGCAACAGTTGTTCTGTTTGCAGGAGCCTTCATCGCAGCAGGCAGTGGCCCGCTTGCATTTGCCGGATTGGCGCTTGGTACATTCCATTTGCTGAACCAGATCCGCGTGTTGGACATAGATGATGGCGACCAGTGCCTTCAGCTCTTTAAGTCCAACTCAACCTTCGGCTTGATCTTGTTTATCGGATTGGTGCTGGACGGCCTTGCAGCCTATTACCTTTAAGAATTTCAGCGCCGCAAAGATGTGAAACGGCGGGAGCTGGCAAATATCTTCTGCAGCCGTGTTGGCTTGCCTGTTTCGCGGCCAACAAGAAAACGCGGACGTCGTCCAGTCAACGCTCGAAGCTTTCTGCGTGGCAGTGCCTCACCTTTGGAGCATGTGTTAAGCCCAAGACGTGCCAGTTTGGAGGTGCCATCGCTGTCGATCATGAGAAGCGGCAGTGCCAAAACATCTGACCAGGCTTCCCAATAATCCGCTGTCAGCTCCATATCTGTGCTGGTATAAAGCGGAATGCTTAAAGCATGATCGCGATGCAGCAAAATGACCTGATACTCCAGCTCATCGCTGATCTCGCTGACTGTCGCTCTCGCCCCAACACCAGAGTAAGACCCAAGCGGAACGGTTAAAGTAAGCGGAAGCCCACCCATCTCACGGCGAATAAGCACCTTGTCCGGATCAATGCGAATATCGGATCTGTTAACACCCGGTGTTTCAAGAAGATCATCAGGAAGGTCCGCCTGCATGCGAAATGGCAGCGATACACTCACACGATTAATGTGGTTGTCGTTGCTCGCAAGGCCCAAAAACTGCGATTTGTAGTTGATCACGGAACTGCCCCTCCCTCCACAGGTGTGGAGGTTTCAATTCATCTTCTTTTCAAACTAGAGGAAAATTACAGGGTAGAATCTGCGTAAGTTCTTAATTCGAATGGTTAAAAATCTCTGATTTTAAAGAGGCTTAGCGAACCTCTTCCGAACTTGCTAAAATTCTAACTATCTTTAAGTGGGCTCATTTATGCGCAAAGTCATGCGCGGCACGCCGCTGCAATTTCTGCGTACAGCCCCGCGATTATTGGCAGGTGTGCTTGCTCTTAAGACAGGCACGCCCTAAACACGAAGAGCAAGAAAACAGGAGGTCCATGCGAATGTCTGACGCAATTGCCAATTCAAAGCTTGAAGAGCAGGCAGTGAGCTTGGTGGAAGCTGCAAAAGCAGCCGGCGCCGATGCAGCAGACGCAATCGCAGTTACGGGCATGTCATTGTCTGTATCCGTGCGCGAAGGCAAGGTTGAAAACACCGACCGCGCAGAAGGTAACGACGTGACACTCCGCGTATTTGTGGGCAAGCAGGTTGCCAGCATTTCTTCCAATGCCAGTGACGACCCCGCTGAGCTTGCAGCTCGTGCCGTTGAAATGGCGAAAGTCACGCCGGAAGATCCATACGCTGGGCTTGCTGAACCTGAGCGTCTCCTGAAAGACATCCCGCAACTGGACCTGATAGATCCACGTGAGGTGAATGCCGAGGAACTGACCAGAACCGCGCTCGAAGCAGAAGCTGCGGCTCTCGCAGTTGAGGGCGTTTCCAAATCAGGCGGTGCTGGCGCAAGCTGGGGGCTCTCTGGCATCGTACTTGCCACAAGCCACGGATTTGTTGGTGCTTATCAGCGTTCTCGTTCTGGCTTCTCCATGACAGCTATTGCTGGTGAAGGCACTGGCATGGAGCGTGATTACGAATTCGATTCCCGCACCTATTGGGATGATCTGATGTCTGCGGAAGAAGTTGGCCGGATTGCAGCAGAGCGCACCGTGCGCCGCCTCAATCCACGCCAGCTGGAAACCCGCAAGGCGCCAGTGGTTTATGAACCACGCACAGCGCGCTCCCTGCTTGGTCACTTTGCAGGCGCGATCAACGGAGCCTCAATCGCCCGTGGAACCAGCTTCCTGAAAGATAAAATGGGCCAGCAGGTCTTCGGGAAAGGCATTACCATCTCCGATGACCCGTTTAAGGCGCGCGGCGGTGGCACAGCTCCGTTTGATGCGGAAGGCACCGGTGCTGAATACCTCAACATGATTGAAGATGGTATTCTGGGCCATTGGTTCCTTGACGGATATGCAGCGCGTGAGCTTGGCCTGACCTCAAATGGCCGTGCACGCCGTTCCGGGTCCTCCACCTCTCCAAGCGCAACCAATCTGACGCTTCAGGCGGGTGAGAAAACACCGGAAGAAATCTTAAGAGATATCGGCGAAGGTTTGCTGGTAACGGATTTGATTGGTCACGGTGCAAACGGTGTAACAGGTGACTACTCCCGAGGAGCCTCAGGCTACTGGGTCGAAAATGGCGAAATCGCCTATCCAGTGAGCGAAATCACCATCGCAGGCAACCTCAAGGACATGTTCCTGAACCTGACACCGGCATCTGATCTGGACGAACGATATGCAGTGGCCACGCCAACAGTGGTTATCGAAGGACTGACGATTGCCGGAAGCTAACAAATATAGCGTGCAGGAAGATTTAGAGCTGCTGGTTTCAGCAGCTCTGGAGGGCGGCAAGATCGCCCTCTCTTATTTTGGGAATTCACCAAAAAGCTGGACCAAAGAAGGCGACTCGCCTGTATCTGTCGCTGACATCGAAGTTGATCAGTTTCTGGCATCTAAATTGCACGAAGCACGCCCCGACTATGGCTGGCTCTCGGAAGAAACCGAAGACGATCTGGTCCGTAAAGATTATGAGACAGTGTTTATCATCGACCCGATTGATGGAACTCGTGCGTTTTTGAATGGACGTGATGAGTGGTGCCTGTCGCTGGCAGTGGTCAAAAATGGTCGCCCCACAGCTGGTGTAATTTTTTGCCCGGTGCGTGATGAGCTCTACACCTCCGTAGAGGGAGGAGGCAGCTATCTCAATCAGGAAAAGATTGCGGTTTCAGATCGCCCGTCCGTCACCGGCGCCTACATCGCAGGCCCCGTCAGCTTCCTTGAAAAAGAAGGCGTAAAGAGTGAGCAGATTCGGTTCAGTCCTTATCTGGGCTCACTTGCCTACCGTTTTGCACTGGTTGCCTGTGGGAAATTGGATGCAGGTCTGGCGCGTGCAAGAGCCCGCGATTGGGACCTTGCCGCAGCGGATTTAATCATCAGTGAGGCTGGCGGCCAGTTAGTAGACTTGTCTGGATCGACCCTCTACTACAATAAAACTAGAACAAATCACCCCGGACTAGTGGCATCTTCTGCCAAATTGTTTAAAAGGCTTCAGGGAATATCCGTAGAGGATTAATCCTTATCGGTTTCCGGTCGGACTCTCTGTGAAGAAGGTGAGCGAACACTATGAGTGCTCAAGAAGAAAACCAACAGCTACTTCACCTCGTGTTTGGTGGTGAATTAGAAGATATCAGCAATGTTCGCTTTAAGGATCTTAAGGATCTGGACATTGTAGGCATCTACCCGAACTACGCTGAGGCACACGTCGCGTGGAAAGCAAAGGCGCAAGGTACCGTTGATAACGCATTGATGCGTTACTTTATTGTACACATGCACCGTCTGCTTGATCCGGGCGCAGAAACCAAGTAAGTACTGCGCCTCCCGGGAATTCTGCCCGAACTCAAATGGGCTTGTGAAATGTTGAAAAAACTAGGCAAACACCCGCTTGTCATGAAGCTAGCGGGCACTGCCATGGCGTATTATCTGCTCTTTGTCTACAAGAGCAGTAAACTCACCATTGATCCTCCAGAGGTCTATGAGGAACATGAGGAGGGTGCACCATTCATCGCGTCCATGTGGCACGGTCAGCATTTCATGTTGCCCTTTGCATGTCCAAAGCACTGGGACATCAGGGTTATGATTTCTCGCAGTGCTGACGGCGAGATGCAAGCGGTTTGCGCATCAAAACTGGGGCTCGGTACGATCCGGGCCGCTGGTGCGCAGCGCTCCAACCAAATCAAGAAACGTGGAGGCATGCGCGGTTTTATTGAAGCTGTGCGCGTACTCAAAGCAGGCGCCACAGTCTCCATGACGGCAGACGTGCCCAAAGGTCCTGCGCGTAAGGCAGGCAAAGGCATCGTACAGCTGGCCAAGCACTCCGGTCGGCCAATCCTGCCCGTAGCAATGGCAACAAGCCGCCATTATGACCTTGATACTTGGGATAAGGCATCCATCAATTTGCCGTTCAGCCATATTGGGTTATGCTTTGGTAAACCTATTCCGGTGCCGGCTGATGCAAGCGATGAACAGGTCGAGGAAATTCGTCAGCGTCTGGAAAACAGCATGAACGAAATAACTGACAAAGCTTATGCAATCGCCAAATCAGGCAAATAATAAACACTGGCAGAACTGGGTCCCATGAGTTCAGTGATCTTCAGAGTCTATCAAGGTCTTGGCCGTCTGGCCGCGCCGCTTCTTGTTGGCTTGTATAAATTGCGCGCCCGCCAGGGCAAAGAAGATCAGAACCGCAAAGGGGAACGGTTTGGTGTCGCCTCGAAAGAGCGCCCATCTGGAAACCTGATCTGGATCCACGCAGCAAGTGTAGGGGAGGCCAACGCCGTCCTGCCACTTGCAAAGCAAGTCGTCGACGGTGGTTCCAAAGTACTGCTCACAACAGCGACACTGACATCTGCACAGGTGGTTGAAGCCTCTGCGCCAGAGGGCGTGATCCATCAGTTTGTTCCTTACGATACGCGCGGCAACATCAAGAGATTTCTGAACCACTGGTCACCTTGTCTGGCAATCACAGTTGAATCAGAAATCTGGCCGGCAACATTCCATGAGTTGGAAAAGCGGCAAATCCCACTGATCATCGTCAATGGACGCATGTCAGAAGGCTCCTTTTCAAATTGGAACCGTGTTCCCTCCTTTGCCCATTCAGTCTTTGGAACTGTCGATTGCGTGCTCGCTCAGTCAGATGATGATGCGGCCCGGTTCAAGCAACTGGGAGCAATCCGCGTCAGACCTACGGGCAATATCAAGTTTGATGGCAATATTCCTGAGTGTGATCCGGTAGAACTCGCTGACTTCAAAGATCAGCTCGAAGGTCGCCCACGATGGCTTGCAGCCAGCACGCACCCAGAAGAAGAAGTTGAAGTTGCCAAGGCTCATCAAGAGCTCAAGCACAAGTTTGATCGCTTGCTGACGATTATCGTTCCAAGGCATCCGGTCCGGGCACAGGAAATCCGCGAAGAGCTGGAGCAGATGGGCCTTGTGTGCACTCAGCGCTCTCGGGGCGAAGCCATTACTAATGCGACCGATATTTATATTGCTGACACGCTCGGCGAGCTTGGCTTGTTCTACCGTGTTGCGCCAATCGTGTTTATGGGCGGTTCCCTGAGGCCAATCGGTGGGCACAACCTGCTTGAACCGGCTCAAGTAGGCTGCGCAATCCTATCTGGTGTGCACACCCAGAATTTCGCATGGATCTATCGCCACTTCTCAAAGGAAGAAGGCGTTCTTCTGGTACACAACACCAGTGAGTTGGCCGATCAGATCGAAAACCTGCTTCACAACCCTGCGGATGTTCAAAAGCGTGCTGACACAGCAAAAGCGCTGGTCGAATCTGGACGGGGCGCTCTGGCAGCGACCCAGCTTGAGCTGCAGCAGTATTTGCCTGTAAAGCAGCCAGCAGCAGGGAAGGAGTAGACGATGAACGCTCCTGACTTTTGGTGGACGAAAAACGGAACCTGGCAAGCCAAACTCTTGAGCCCTTTGGGCGCGCTCTACGGCTACATGGCGACACGTCGTTTCAGGTACAATCCCAGATACAAAGCCCGTCAACCTGTCATTTGCATTGGCAACTTTACAGCAGGCGGAACCGGTAAAACACCATTCGCGCTGGCGTTGAATACTCTGTTGAAAGAGGCTGGCCACAAACCCGGTTTTCTTCTGCGTGGCTACGGAGGTTCGATTAAAGGACCGCTGCTCGTAGAGCCGTCAAAATATGCCGCCGCAGAAGTTGGCGATGAAGCGATGTTATTGGCACGCCGTGGCCCAACAGTGATCTCTGCTGATCGCACGGCCGGTGCCAAGCTTCTGGAAGAACAGGATATTTCTGTCATCATTATGGATGATGGATTCCAGAACCCGTCTTTGCATAAGGACTTCTCCATCGTTCTTCTGGATGCGAAGACCGGTATTGGCAATGCCAGATGTATTCCGGCTGGTCCATTGAGAATGCCGTTCAGGAAACAGCTGCAGCGGGTTGGCCTGCTGATGGTTGTGGGTGAGGGCGATGCGAGTATCGCTCAGCAACAGGTGGCACGCCAGGCTGGGATCGATTTGATGCACGCTGCAATCCGTCCTGTGTCCGCAGATGCCTTAGACGGGGAGCGCGTGCTTGCATTCGCGGGAATTGGTCGTCCTGAAAAGCTATATGCCAGCTTGAGGGAGGCCGGAGCTGATGTCGTTGAGACCATGTCCTTCCCGGATCATCATTACTTCACGAAAGACGACGCGCGCCTGATACTGCGTGAAGCTGAAACGCAGGACTTGCTACCAATCACGACCACAAAAGATTACGTGCGTTTGGATGGCCGCGAAGAGCAATCTATTGCGCGGCTTGCAAGCGTGGCAAGTGTGCTGGAAGTGGAGATGAAAATCGCTGATCCAGACGCCCTCATTGAGCGCCTGAAACCTGTGTTGGGCTGCGGAAAGCCTTAGGCTTGTAGGCCGTTGCTTTCATAGGCTTTAAGGGCAGCATCTGCATCAATGTACGCTTCCTGGCGAGATACACTCCAGTACTTGAGTTCTTCAAGCATGATCGTTTTGCCAGTGATCGCACACTTCACAAAGTTACCGGGTGCTTTCACCTGATAATCACCATCCAGATATTGGATACGTGCTTCTGTTGGAACGCGTGGCTGTTCAAAACGGTTCATTATTTCAGCATCCAGAGTTGTTGCGTTTTTCCTTTCTTACCGCTCAAACCTTAAAAAGGCCAGCGGTAAGAACATGCATCTTATGCAAATAAATCTGGCAGCATTTATGCCGCTGCCAGTTTTTCCTTGCGGATTTTCTCAATCGTGCGCCAGCAAACATATTGGGCCAGAAAGGCGAAAACAACACCGCCGATGGCTTGTCCTGCCAGAACACCGTTTGCTTGATAGAAGTACGCACCGGCAATGGTGAACGGGATAGTCCCAAGAGTTGCTCTGCCCCAGTTAAACAGCATGGAGTAGATTGGGAAGCCCAGATTGTTGAACACAGCATTGGTGACAAACAAAGCAGCATTGAACAGGAAACCAGCTGCCGCAAATGTGCAGAAGAAGAAGACCAGTGAAGCGCTGTCACCCTCAGCATTGAAGAACTGCACCAATGGCCCCTGCAACACAAACAGCAAACCCCAGGCTGACAGCGTATAAACCACGATCAGCAAAAGAGAATCCTTCACAACCTTGCTAAGCCGGTCGAACTCCAGGGCTCCAAAATTCTGGCCAATAATAGGACCAACTGCACCGGAAAGAGCGAACAGAGCACCGAAAGCAACAGGAATAATCCGGCCAACAATCGCAAAGCCTGCAACTGCTCCATCGCCAAACTGAGCCATTTCCGCAATAATCCAGGCATTGCCTGCTGGTGTTGCAATGTTGGTCAACATGGCTGGTGTCGCCACCTTGAACAGATCGACCGTATCGCTGACAGTCTTCGAGATCTCAGGCTTGCCGAGCATGTTGTGCTTGATGATCAGGATATAAAGGCCAACACCAACCATCACCAGACGAGAAACAACAGAAGCGATTGCAGCACCAGTGATGCCCATATCAAACCCGAAAATGAGGATCGGATCTAAAATGGCTGTCACAAAGCCGCTGGATAAGGTCACAAACATCGCACCACGTGCATCGCCCACGGATCTCAACAGTGCAGAAAGTACCATCGCACCAACGAGGAACGGCATGGAAGGCACGACGATGTAAAGGAAGAGCAACGTAAAATCGAGCGTACGCCCAGACGCCCCGAGCAACATCGCCAGATCATCCAGAAACGCCAGACTACCAGCCACGACAGCGAGTGATATCAATGTTGATATTATAAGCGACATGCTCACAAGGCGGTGTGCGCCTTTCACATCACCTTGCCCGATACGCCGGGCAACGGAAGCACTGGCGGCAATGGAAAGTCCAATGCCAATTGCAGAGTTGAAAAACATGATGGTTCCGGCATAGCCAATTGCCGCCGCAAGTTCTTCAATACCCAACTGTGCGATGTAAAAAAGGTTTGCAAAATCAACGAGAAAAATAGCAATCAATCCGACTGAGCCGGTGGATGTCATCACCAGCACATGGCGCATAGTCGAGCCATAGGTGAATTTTGCATCCCGTGTGCCGGATGAAGTTGGTCTGGACATAAAAACTCACTTTTGGCGATGCTGATAGCAATCGCAGGAGAGGGCCTCAATGACCCTGCAATCGTGTATCTTTCCGCTGGAACAGTGTTTCAGCATCTTCTTCAGCTCGGTTTGTAGACTTTGGAGACGAATAATCTTGTCTTCCACCTCAGTCAGGTGAGCCCGTGCAATCTCGTCCGCGCCCTCGCAGTCATCCTCCGGATGTTCCTTAAGCAGCATAAGGCTCTCGATCATTTCCAAAGAGAAACCGAGATCACGGCCATGACGGATGAAAGAAAGTCGGTTCAGGTGGTCTTCGCCATAACGACGCTGACCGCCCTCAGTGCGCGGAGGTTCCGGAAGCAGTTTTTTTTGCTCATAAAAACGAATGGTCTGGACTTTAACGCCAGCCTTCTTCGCAAGATCACCGATTGAGTACTCACCAGCCATATCGAACCATAGGGATTAATGTGGTCTCTGCGAGAAAGCAGTGCCGCAGATCACGAAATGTTGAAATGAGAGCGCACCACGCCCACGCAATAAATGTGCTTCAAGTCAACCAGCGTCAAGAGCAGTGCTCTGATAACTTGATTTAATCAGTCAGGTTTTTCTGATTTGCTTTCATCGCGTGGCGTGCGCTGGTGTAACTTGTCAGAGCCAGCAAGATCACCACCGGCAAGCTGCATTGTCAGGCGTTCATCGTCTCGTTTGCGAACATCATCTTCGACTTCGTCAATACGGTCTGACGGCAAACCAAGAAACTCAAGCGCTTTCCGACCAAAGGTCAGGCTGGACTCAAAAGTCTCGCGGATCTGATAGTCAACGCCAAGACGGGTGAGATCAAGTGCATGAGCCCGGTCCGTGGCACGGCAATAAAGGGCTGCATTGGGGAACGCGGATCTGATCTGCAAAATTGCCTGCTTCATGACGCGGTCATCTTCAATGCAAAGAGCAATCAAGGTTGCATTCTCACCACCAGCTGCCTTGAGCACGTCGGGCCGCGTCGCATCCCCGTAATAAACCCTGTAGCCATATTGGCGAGCATAGTTGATCCGGTCCGGCTTGTTGTCGAGAGCTGTGACGGAAATTCCTTCAGAAGTCAGCATCTGCGCAACCATCATACCAAAACGCCCAAATCCGACGATCAATACGCTCGGACATGCATCCTCAAAGGTCTCGATTTTATTGGTCGTATCGCCATGTTTCTTCATCCGCTCCGCAACAAAATCCAGACCTACCGCACCAAGCGGAGTGAGCAGCATCGTCAAAATAACAATAGCGCTGAGGATATTCGCAGATTCCTCTGGCAAGATTGCCGCAGCAGTTGCCGTTGAAAACAGCACAAAGGCAAACTCCCCGCCTTGTGGCAGAGTAACTGCCACGCGCAGAGCATCAGAGTTGGAAGAGCCAAACAAACGCGACAGGCCCCAGAGCAGAACACCCTTGGTGAGCATCAGTAACACGACCGCAGAAACGACACGCTGCCAGTTTGCGACGATCAGATCAAGTTCGAGCGCCATCCCCACAGTCATGAAGAACAGACCCATGAGCATGGTACGGAAAGGCTCAATATCCGCTTCCAGCGTATGTCGGTAGCTGGATTCCGCCAGCATCACGCCAGAGAGGAAAGCCCCCAATGCCATGGAGAGGCCAACAAGGCTCATCAAACCTGCACTGCCCAGAGCAACCAGCAGTGCTGCAGCAATCATCAACTCACGAGCGCCTGAGGCCGTCAAAAGCTTGAAAAGGGGAGAAAGCAGGAAGCGGCCCGCAAAGATCACAAAGCCAACAGCAGCGACAACTGTGATCACCTGCATAGCAATGGAAGCTTCTTCCACATCCGCTTCAGCAGGGGCTAGAATGCTGACCATGGCAAGCAGAGGCACGATTGCCATGTCCTGCAGCAGCAAGATGCCGAAGGCCCGTTGGCCATACTTGGTGCTCAGGTGTCCGCGCTCCTGCAGCATTTGCAAAGCGAAGGCCGTGGATGACAAAGCAAGACCAAGCCCGGCGATCAAGGCAACCTGCCAGGACAGGCCAAACACCATAGCACCCAAGGTCAGTATCAAACCCGAGATAACAACTTGTGCTGTCCCAAGCCCGAATATGTCTCGCCGCATGGTCCATAATCGGGCAGGCTCCAATTCCAGCCCGATCACAAACAACAGCAGAACGACCCCAAGCTCAGCGAAGCCCAGTATGCGCTCAGGTTCATTGAAAAAGCCGATTCCATATGGGCCAATTGCCATCCCAGCTGCGAGGAAGCCGACCACAGCACCAAGGCCAAGTCGTTTGGTGATTGGCACAGCGATAACTGCAGCGGAAAGAACCACAATGGTTTCGATAAAGAACGGGGGGACGTGAGCTTCTGCCATTGGCATCCTAAAAAGCGGAATTCAAACTATTAAAACAGACATTTCTGATTTCAGTCGATTTTGAGGGGAATACCTTAATTCTATCTAAGAGAAAATGTAGTTTTCCGTATAAAGCTAGTCTGAAGATGGCTTGTGTGGTGATGTTTTTTCAGAATTCTCTGATTGTTCCTTCTCTGCCTTCTTTTCAGCCTCCGCAAGGCGGCGTGCTGGTTCGTTCAGGGCAGTTGATTCTGATTTCGGTTTGATCAAAGGTTTCACTGGCACATCGGGCAGTTTGAATTGCTTGTAACCCGCATACAGCCCACCCACCTGCTGCAACGCCAAAAGTTCAGCATCTCTACGCCGCACATCTGCAAGAATTTCATAGGTGCGGTCTTCATCCTCGCCCAACTCCTCCAGTATTTCTCGCCCGAACTGTAAAGCAGACTCCAGGGTCTCACGCAGCTGATAGTCAGCGCCCGCTGTCACAAGTTGAATAGCGTGACGACGATCGTGGGCGCGGGCGAAGATTTTGGCGAGTGGGAACTGTGTTTTCGTCATGCGCACAATCTGGCTCGTCGTTTCGGCCCGTTCGGTACAAACCGCAATCACACTGGCATTTTCCGCCCCTGCTGCCCGCAAAACATTCAGTCGTCGCCCATCTCCGTAGTAAATCCGGTAACCAAACCGAGAGGCCTCCCGGATATGCTGTGCGTCTGTATCCAGAACCGTCACAGTTGATCCCTGCGCAATCAGCATCTGAGAGGCAAGCTGCCCAAAACGCCCAAATCCTATCACTAGCACATTGGTGCGGCCTCCCTCTGTATTGGGTATATCCGGTTTCACGGGCTCAGGCCTCAGCTTCACGCCAAACCATTGCGAGAGCCAAACGCTCAGCAGAGTAAACGCCATGGTGAAAGAGATGATTGCGGAGAGCAGGCTGCTCTGATGCGGGTTCAGCAAATCAACGGCGACAGATGCTGAGAAGATGACAAAGCCAAACTCTCCAGCCTGAGCCAGCAAACCACCAATCTGCAAACTGTTTTCTGGTGTGTGGCCAGACAGGCGGGTGACAGAAAAAATGCTCAGACACTTCACGACCATCAAACCAAAACTGCAGGCAAGCACCACCACCCAGTTCTGATAGACAAAGTTCAGGTCGATGGACATGCCGACCGTGATGAAGAAGAACCCGAGCAACAAGCCGCGAAAAGGCTCCAGATCAGCCTCAAGTTCATGCCGGAAAGAACTTTCTGCCAGCATCACACCCGCAATAAACGCGCCCAATGCACTCGAAAGACCCACCGCTTTCATCAGCGTTGCTGCGCCAAGCACTGTGAGCAATGCAGAGGCTGTCATCATCTCGCGAGCACCAATACGGGCAAACAGCCGAAACAATGGGGTGAGCAGGTAGCGGCCAACAGCAACCAACAGAAGCACGGTCGAAGCCATAATCAGCGCCGTCTCCCAACCTGGCCGTTGGCCCGTATCGATAGGAACAGGTGCCACAATCGCCATCAGCGCGAGAATGGGAACAATCATCATGTCCTGAAACAGCAAGATTGCGATAGATGTTTGCCCCATCGGCGTCGTGCGATCACCGCGGTCTTGCAAAATACGCAAGGAAAGGGCCGTTGATGAAAGCGCGAGCGAAAGGCCAATAATGAGAGATTTTTGCCAGGTCAGTCCCGCAAAATAGATAGCAAGCCCAATAAGAAGCGCGGAAAACCCTACTTGAGCTGACCCTGAGCCAAAAATCTCCTTACGCAAAGACCAAAGACGGCCAGGATTCAGCTCAAGCCCGATCAGAAACAGCAGCATGACCACGCCAAGCTCACCAATGGGCCGCAGCTCATCAGGAGCGCTAAAGGGACTGCCAAGATACTGCCCAATCCCCCACGGCCCTAAAATAACGCCCGCTATCAAATAGCCGACGATGGTTCCAACCCGGATCAACTTGGCAAACGGCACCACCAGAATCGCCATGCTTAGAAACAGCATGATGTCTGTCACAAAATCCAGTTGGTGGAGTGTGATCATGAAAGGGTGCGGCTCATTATTATTTTTGAAAGAAGCTACAGACCCAGCGTAAATTCGGTTTGAATGCAATACAGACAAGCTGAGGTAAATCTTCAGCACCCTTAACGAAGTGCCAGTTTGAGCTCTCAGGTTGTAGCGTAAATAGATGCAATTTAGACCTTGAACCTACAGTGACTAGAGCCTTTACAGTCGACTCATTCTCGATTGGAGGCGCAAAATGCTAGACAAACCAAACACTCACTTAAACATCCTGCTCAAGGAAACCCCACTACTCAACTTTAGTGCGCCAACAATCCGGCAGCTCGTTGATCAAAGGAAATGGAAGGATCTATCTTCCTTTGATCGTGCTGGAGCAGTCTACGATTTCGTCCGCAATGAAATCCTGTTTGGTTACAATAAAGCAGACAATATTCCGGCAAGTCAGGTGCTGGCTGATGGTATAGGTCAATGCAATACCAAAGGCACATTTCTCATGGCATTGATGAGAGCCGTTGGGATTCCCTGTCGTCTGCACGGCTTCACAATCCATAAAGAACTTCAGCGCGGAGTAGTGCCCGAACTGGTCTACCAGATCGCCGCAGACAACATTTTGCATTCCTGGGTGGAGATCAATCTTGAGGACCGCTGGATTAATCTGGAGGGCTTTATTCTGGACGATGCGTTTCTCTCTGCTCTTCAGCAGAAGTTTGCCCCAAGCAGACAATCCCTTTGTGGCTACGGCGTTGGCACCAACTGCCTCAGCGCGCCTCAGGTCAATTGGCAGGGGCAGGACACTTACATCCAGAAAACCGGCATTAACAATGACTTTGGAATCTATAATAGCCCGGATGATTTCTACACTGAACACATGCAGGCGTTCTCGCCAATGATGAAGGTGCTATATGAGAACGGGATCCGTCACGTGATGAACTGGAGAACCAACCGCATCCGTGCGGGGAAAGTACCTGCAATTCCTTTGCGGGATTAGAAGCGTCACCACAAAGAAAAAGGGGCATCTCTGCCCCTTCCAAACTCATAGAACCTGTTTGAACCAATCAGGTCGCAGTGCCACCAATCGTCATCTCGTTGATGCGCATAGTTGGCTGTCCAACACCCACTGGCACGCCTTGTCCGGCTTTGCCGCAAGTTCCGATACCTGGATCCAGCTTCATGTCGTTGCCAATCATGGACACCCGTTTGAGCGCATCTGGACCGTTTCCGATCAACATCGCGCCTTTCACTGGAGCACCAATCTTTCCGTTCTGGACACGGTAGGCTTCAGTACAGGAGAACACAAACTTGCCAGAGGTGATATCAACCTGACCACCACCAAAGGAAACAGCATAAATGCCGTCTTCCAGGCTTTCGATGATCTCTTTTGGATCCTGATCACCATTCTCCATGATGGTGTTGGTCATGCGTGGCAGAGGCTGGTGTGAGAAGGATTCACGGCGACCATTACCAGTTGGTTCAACACCCATCAGGCGTGCGTTCTGACGATCCTGCATGTACCCAACAAGGACACCATCTTCGATAAGCGTGGTTCGGCCAGTCGGCGTGCCCTCATCATCAACGGAAAGAGAGCCGCGACGTTTGGAGATGGTGCCGTCATCAACAATGGTCACACCTTTTGCGGCAACCTCCTGTCCCATCAAGCCTGCAAACGCCGATGTTTTCTTGCGGTTGAAGTCACCTTCAAGGCCATGCCCAACTGCTTCGTGCAGCAAAATGCCCGGCCAGCCGTTGCCAAGCACCACGTCAAACGTACCAGCAGGAGCTGGGATTGCCTCCAGATTGACCAGAGCCTGACGCAGAGCTTCTTCAACAGCATGTTGCCAGCTTGTCTCAGCAACAAACTCACCAAACCCTTCGCGGCCACCAGAGCCAAAAGAGCCAGTCTCCTGCTTGTCGCCGTCACCAGCCACAATCGAAACGTTGAGGCGCACAAGCGGGCGTACATCACGAATACGGTGACCATCAGCTCGCAGGATGTCCACTGTCTTCCAGCTGCCTGCCAGCGAAACAGTTACCTGCTGTACGCGCGGGTCTTTCGCACGGGCATACGCGTCAATTTCCTGCAGCAGCTGTACTTTTTCAGCAAAACTTGGGCTGCCAATCGGATTTTCATCCGTGTAGAGCTTCTGATTGGTACGAGCTGGCGGAGCTGCATAGGTACCGGAATGACCGCTCTGGACTGAAGCAACCGCATCAGCAGCGCGTTTCAATGCAGCCTCAGAAATATCGTCGGAATGGGCATAACCAGACGCTTCACCCACAACAGCGCGCAGGCCAAATCCCTGGCCTGTGCTGAACGTGGAGGATTTCAGGCGTCCATTGTCGAACACAAGCCCTTCGTTCTGGCTGTATTCCAGATAAAGTTCCCCATCATCAGCGCCTTTCAGCGCTGCCGCAGTAATCTGGCGCGCTGTCTCCTCGTCCAGTCCTGAGGTCTGGAGAAGATCAATAGGTTTATCGCTCATGGGTAAAACTCCGAAATAAAGGATTTGCTCTGTTGTGGCGAACAATCCGTGCACTTTCAAGGCTTACTATTCAATAAAGGAGGCGGGAAGGCCATCGCTCCCAAGTATTTGAGGGTCAATGCAGGAAAGCGAGCACCAATCCGGCACACACCAGAACGGCGCCAGAAACTCTATCAAGCCTGAATCTTGCGGAAGGAGCAGACAGCCAGTTGCGGGAATACCCGCCAAGAACGGCGATCAGTCCGTCAATTAAAATCGCCATCACAAGATAAGTCACACCCATCACCGTCAGCTGCGGATCCGCTGGATAAGCCTTGTCAATAAACTGCGGGAAAAATGCCGCCATGAACAGCAGTGATTTTGGGTTTGAAAGGCCAACAAAGAAGCCAACTTTCAAATGCTTATGGCTTCCGCTCACTGCCCTGTCATGCCGCCCCGCACGCAACCAGCTAGAGATGCCCAGGTAGATTAAATAGGCCGCTCCTCCAAGCTGAATAACCTCAAAGGCATCAGGGTAGGTGTGCACCACCCAGGAAAGGCCAAGCACGACAGCAATGATCTGGACAGCTTGTGCGATCGTCATGCCGGCCATAACAATCAGGCCCGCTGAAGTGCCTTCGCGAGTGGATTTAGCCAGTATCATCATCACGTTAGGCCCGGGGATAGCCAGTAAGATGAATGTCGCTACAATAAATCCGAGGTAAAGGCTGATATTCATCATCTGAAAACCAATAGTCCCATAAGGAAAACTCCGGCAGTGAGCAAAACGCCACTGTTGAACCGCTTCAGCACACCTTCAACACGTGGAGATCGAAACAACCGCTCAACCAGTCCGCCACCCACCACAAGCGGTAGATCCAGGCAGGTCGCAATCAGAAGAAAAGTTGTACCCAGAACAACAAACTGGGCATCTACCGGATGAGCGTGATTGAGAAAATGAGGGAAAAGAGCTGCGAGAAAAATGAGAGTTTTGGGATTGGCAATGCTAATCATGAAACCTGTCAGAAAGTCAGAGCCCTGGCTGGTGGGTTCAGCAATCCTACGGCTAGCAGCTCTCCATCTTCGAAGGCCGAGATAAATCAGATAAGCCGCCCCCAAAACGGTCACAGTCTCAAAGACATAGGGATAACTGACAATGAGCCAGGAAAGCCCAAAGGAAACCAGCACCACCTGAATAGCTTCTGCTGCTTTAACGCCAATGAGTGTAAAGAGACCAGCAAAAGTTCCTCCGGATGCGGATCTGGAAAGGATCAACATTTTACTGGCGTCAGGCACCGACATGATAATCAATGTCGTGACAACAAACGCAATATAGACATGCATTGCTATGGGCACGGATCACCTGCAAAGGTCCGGTCTGTTTGCATCAGGAGGCTGACGCTGCCGCAATCAAACAGAATGTGCTCCCATAGAAAACAGCACACCGGAATTAAGGTGCAAAAACCCTTTGCTTTGCGTGCCTCATTTTAGGAAAACTAAGAGGTCTCTTTGAAAACTGCAAAGACTGATCTCAAATTTTTAAGTGACGGAAATGACAGTGCTTCAATATTTTCAAGCGCAGGCCAAAAACAACACTTGGGCGAATTATCGGCTACTTTCCAGTTGCAAGAAGCTCTCTGAAGACGAGCTAGCTGCAAAACGGACAAGTTTTTTCCCTTCAATCCTGATGACACTGAATCACATCCTCACAGTGGATTGGTTCTATATCAGCGCTCTGGAAGGAGCGCCGCTCGGGATTAATGCATTTGATCCTGAGTACCCTTTTGAGCACCTATCACTTCTTTTCGAGGCTCAAAGAAACTCAGATCAGAAATTAATTGCACACATAGGCTCAATGGATCTCGCTGACCTCTCCAAAATACATGTGCTGAGAGTCGACAAGCCTCTGAGTGAACGAGCAGACAGGCTTCTTTTGCATCTCTTTCAACATCAGATGCACCATCGCGGGCAAGTGCACGCCATGTTGAGCGGAACTTCAGTTGCACCACCTCAGCTCGATGAATTCTTTCTTAGCAACGAGATGGAGCAGCAGGCCCGTAAGGATGACTTCGCCGCACTCGGGTTCTGTGAGACAGACATCTGGCCAGATCGTGGGTGATCAGATAGTTAGGCAGGGTCTTTCCTCGCGCCTGAAAAGACAAAAGCCGAGGCGATTTTCATCATCTCGGCTTTCAGATTACATTCGAGGGCAAGCACTTACACTTAAGGCAGAGCCGCGATTGCTTCTTTCAGACCAACCAGTGAGATCGGAATACCGATACCTTCTTCTGGTGTCTCAAAGATGATGAAAGTTGCAGTCTGACCTGTTGTGAGCTTGTCGATCAGATCCTTTTCCAGCATCGCTTCAGAAACGCAACCGCTTGGGGCAGGCAGACAGCGGATGAATGGCATCCGGCCAACATCTTTACCATCTACATTCAGACCAAGTTGCATCGGTAGCAAAACGCCAAGTGGAGCGAGAATGCGCAAAACGGTCGCTTGCTGGTCAGCCGTCTTAAGAATAATCGCTGTCAGGCCTACAGTATCACGTGCAGAATCTGTCACACTTTGAATAAGAGCACACTGCTCGACGTTAGAACCTGGGGATTTGGCGCAACGCTGCTGCCAATCACCAAACTCGCCTTTGAGTTCGCCAAGCGCTTGTTGAGCATGACCAGCTCCGGAAAATCCGGCGGCACCCGCCACTGTCATCGCAACTGTTAGAGTCAGCGTGCGTAAAAACTGCTTCAAAAAACCTTCCTCCAGTTCACCGGCTGTGCAGTGTCTGTCTCCCCAGCCAGCCAGCGTGGGGTGTTTCCCTAAAATATTGGAATACCGCTCCTGACGTCAAAGCGCAAACTGGCATTCTTGGCTGTCCACTTAACTGACGAGGAAGGAGGGATCCGACTCACATTGTTCACGCCGAGGTAACGTTCCTTTTTGCCGATAAAGTGACGATTTAGTGAGTGAAATTGGACGCATGGATAGAAAAGATCGATTTTCGATATAGGGAAAAGTAACTAGGTGAAAACAGCGGAGATCGTTCAAAATCCAATTGCATCTGCGGATTTCTTATGTTTTTTGTCCAACTCATTGATTCAAGTCAAATGATACTGCGACTTATAGTCGCTATAACGTTAGGGGAATCGCGTAGAAACCCTTATTGGGTTATTATGTCGCAGGTATTCACGCAGGTGTGAGGACTGGTCGGACGGGCCAAAGTGGGCACCCCACATGTGTGGACAAGAAGAGGATTGCCGTTTCGGCGGCATTTAAGAGGGACAGGGAGCGCAAGACGTGATGAAGCTCTTGAAGCATCACCTGGCGACCATTGCCGCAACTATGGCAATCGGATTGACGGGTTTTATGGCAGGTGCAGCCAATGCAGCACAGCCAACGCCGTGGCAGATGGGCATGCAGCCTGCGGCGACGACAGTGATGGAAGACATTCGCTGGTTTAACGATTTTACCCTGATCATTATGGCCGGCGTGACGGTTTTCGTAGCACTCCTGCTGCTTGTTGTGATCATCAGGTTCCGCAAGAAGGCGAACCCAACGCCATCTCGCACTTCACACAACACTATGATCGAGGTTGTTTGGACGGTTGTCCCAATCCTCATTCTGGTGATGATCTCAGTTCCGTCTTTCCGTTTGCTCTTCAAACAGCTTGATATCCCTGAATACGAAATGACCATCAAGGCAACTGGCTACCAGTGGTATTGGGGTTATGAGTACGCGGATGAAGGCATGGAAGATGTCTCATTCGACGCCTTGATGATTCAGGATGATGAGCGTGCAGACATCATGGCTGAAAAAGGCCTGACAAACGCTGAGCTTCCTCGCCTTCTTGCGACGGACTACAACATTGTTGTTCCAGTCGACACCACAGTGCGTGTTCAGGTAACCGCAGCAGACGTGATCCACTCATTTGCTGTTCCTGCATTCGGCATCAAGATTGACGCTGTTCCATACCGCCTCAACGAAACCTGGTTCCGTGCTGATAACACCGGCATGTTCTACGGCCAGTGTTCAGAGCTTTGCGGTAAAGACCACGCGTTTATGCCAATCGCCGTGCAAGTCGTGACCAAAGAGCAGTATCAGGCCTGGGCCGAAGCTGCGAAGTCCGACGTCGACGAAGCAAACACACTTCTCGCAAAACTGATTGCTGATGAGAAGAAGGTTGCTGCCACCGCAGCCACCGACGTGAAGGTTGCGTCCCGTTAATCGGGACCACTGATTGAGCCGAGTATGCGCGCGTCAAGGGCTGCTGCGCATACGAGCAAGAACTTTACGAGGGAGCACAACTATGTCTGCGTCTGAAACGCATGCACATGACCATCCAACTGGATGGGTGCGGTGGGTCTACTCCACCAACCACAAGGAT
>NZ_LMCJ01000057.1:100143-115616 GCF_001623085.1 Pseudovibrio sp. W74 | reverse complement strand
ATCGGTATCCTTTACCTGATCTTCGCGATCATGGCTGGTATCATCGGCGGTCTTCTGTCCATCGCAATGCGTATGGAACTTCAGGAGCCGGGGATGCAGTACTTCTCCGATCCACACCTGTTCAACGTGTTCACCACAGCGCACGCGCTGATCATGATCTTCTTCATGGTTATGCCAGCGCTTATCGGTGGCTTTGCGAACTATTTCGTTCCGATCATGATTGGTGCGCCTGATATGGCGTTCCCACGCATGAACAACATCTCCTTCTGGCTTCTGCCACCAGCATTTATCCTGCTGCTCCTGTCACTCTTTGTGCCAGGCCCACCAGGTGCAAACGGTGTTGGCGGTGGCTGGACGATCTATCCTCCGCTGTCCACCTCCGGTCAGCCTGGTCCTGCAATGGACTTTGCAATTCTGGCACTGCACGTTGCTGGTGCATCTTCCATTCTGGGTGCCATCAACTTCATCACCACCATCTTCAACATGCGCGCGCCTGGCATGACCATGCACAAGATGCCGCTGTTCGTTTGGTCCGTGCTGGTAACAGTCTTCCTGCTGTTGATCTCTCTGCCTGTTTTGGCTGGCGCGATCACCATGTTGCTGACAGACCGTAACTTCGGCACCACCTTCTTTGAAGCTGCTGGTGGCGGTGACCCAATCCTGTTCCAGCACCTGTTCTGGTTCTTCGGTCACCCTGAAGTATACATTCTGATCCTGCCTGCATTCGGCATCATCTCCCACATCATCTCCACATTCTCGCACAAGCCTGTGTTCGGTTATATCGGCATGGCCTACGCGATGGTTGCGATTGGTGTTGTTGGGTTTGTCGTTTGGGCGCACCACATGTTCACCGTTGGTCTGTCCGCAGATACGCAGGCGTACTTCCTGTTCGCCACCATGGTGATTGCAGTGCCAACAGGCATTAAGATCTTCTCATGGATTGCGACCATGTGGGGCGGTTCCATCGAATTCCGCACGCCAATGATCTGGGCGATCGGCTTTGTGTTCCTGTTCACCGTTGGCGGTGTAACCGGCGTTCAGCTGGCAAACGCAGGTCTCGACCGCGCACTGCATGACACTTACTACGTTGTGGCTCACTTCCACTACGTTCTGTCTCTGGGGGCTGTGTTCGCGATCTTTGCAGCCTGGTACTACTGGTTCCCTAAGATTTCCGGTTACATGTACTCCGAGTTCCTCGGAAACCTGCACTTCACACTCATGTTCATCGGTGTGAACCTCGTGTTCTTCCCGCAGCACTTCCTTGGTCTTGCTGGTATGCCACGCCGTTATGCCGACTACCCGGACGCATACGCTGGCTGGAACATGGTTTCCTCCTACGGTTCTTACCTCACCGGTTTTGCAGTGCTCATCTTCTTGTGGTGTGTCCTTGACGCATTCATCAAGAAGCGTGTGGCTGGCGATAACCCATGGGGCAAAGGCGCAACTACTCTGGAATGGACCCTGTCTTCACCTCCTCCATTCCACCAGTTCGAGATCCTTCCAAAGATCAAGTAACTGCACCGAAATTGCCGGGGGCGTGTCAGCGCCCTCGGTTCTAGCTAAAGCACAAGCCCGGAAGTGCTCCAATGTTCCGGGGATGAAGTCTAGAACGCTGAAAAACGGCACAGGTTTCAATATCGCGACAGAGGTACAGGCATGACAATGCTGGAACAGACACAAGGACTTCACGAGGACGCAACCGATCTTGGTGGTCGTGGAAGCGTTTCTGATTACATCGCGCTGCTCAAGCCGCGGGTAATGTCTCTTGTTGTGTTCACAGCAGCTGTTGGTCTGGTCATGGCTCCGGGCAATCAACACCCGGTCCTCAGCTTCATTTCTATTCTTTGCATCGCCATTGGTGGTGGTGCATCGGGTGCGCTGAACATGTGGTGGGATGCAGACATTGATGCTGTCATGTCCCGCACTAAAAAGCGCCCGATCCCGGCAGGTAAAATCACCCGTCAGGAAGCCTTTGCTTTTGGCATGGTTCTGTCTTTCGGTTCTGTCCTGACCCTCGGTCTGGTGGCAAACTGGATGGCCGCTGGTCTGCTGGCGTTCACGATCTTCTTTTACGTGGTCATCTACACAATGTGGCTCAAGCGCAGCACGCCGCAAAACATCGTTATCGGTGGTGCAGCTGGCGCGCTTCCGCCAATGGTCGGCTGGGCAGCTGTTACAGGTGACGTAACGCTGGTCAGCATCGCACTGTTCATGATCACCTTCACCTGGACACCTCCACACTTCTGGGCCTTGGCGCTGGTTAAAAACGGCGACTATCAGGCTGCTGGCGTCCCAATGTTGCCGGTCGTCGCAGGCGAAACCGCGACCCGTCACCAAATCGTTTTGTATTCTTTGCTGTTGCTACCAGTTGGCATGGCACCGTACTTCCTAGGCTTTGCCTCGGTGTTTTATGGTGTTGGTTCTGCCATCCTTGGCTTGGTGTTCCTCGGTTATGCAATCCGTGTCTGGAGAGTGCGCGAGGGTGATGCAGCCAAGAAAACAGCAATGTCTCTCTTCAAGTTCTCTTTGTTCTATCTCATGCTGATTTTTGCTGGGTTGCTCGCTGAGAACATGATTGGTCTGGTCTAACGCATAACTGGAAAGAGAAGAAAATGAGCAAGCAAAAAGCAGTTCTTTCTGAAGAGCAAGTCAAGACCCGCCGCGGACGTTCAGTGGCTCTTGCAGTCACACTCGGCGTTCTTGTTGCTATGTTTTATGTGATCACCATCGTGAAGCTCGGTCCGGGCATCATGGATCGTCCACTGTAAGAGACGCAAATGACTGATCAAAAACCAAAAACAGCAGAACAGGCCAAAGTAAACCGCAGTAACGCTACCGTCGCTGTGATTTGCGGGGGCGTGTTCTTTGGAATGGTTGGTTTGTCCTTTGCAGCTGTCCCGCTTTATCAGCTCTTCTGTCAGGTGACGGGCTATGGCGGCACCACGCAGCGAGCAGAAGAGGCATCCGATACGATCCTTGATCGTGAGATCATCGTGAGCTTTGACGCCAATGTCGCTCCGGGTCTGGATTGGGATTTCAAACCAAAACAAAAGAAAGTCCGCGTGAAACTGGGTCAAATGACCGAGATTATGTACGAGGCCCAAAGCCTCGCGCAGCAGGTTTCTACCGGAACTTCCACGTTTAACGTGGCGCCTTTCGAAGTCGGGGGCTACTTCAACAAAATTGATTGCTTCTGCTTTACCGAGCAACCGCTTGAAGCAGGAGAATCGATCGATATGCCGGTCGTGTTTTTCATCGATCCGGAACTGGACAAGGACGAGAGCCTGAAGAATATCAAGGAAATCACCTTGTCCTACACATTCTTTGAATTGCCGAAAGACGGCGAGGAAGAAACAGCTGCAGTGGCTTCTCCAAGCGACGCGGCCACTGACAAGCTTTAGGTTGCGAGACGGATCTGCCTTTTGCAGAAGCGACCTTTTTTGAAATGGGGAGAAAGATATGGCTGGTGTTAAAAACCACGATTATCACATTATCGAGCCAAGCCCATGGCCATTTGTTGGGTCAGTCGGGGCGCTGGTTATGGCAATCGGCGCGATTGTATTCATGCGCATGAGTGAGGGCGGCGTAAGCTTCTCATTTCTGAGCAACGCTGATGGCGAAACAACCGTTGGGTTTACGCTGAACGGTTGGGGCCTGTTTGCAATTGGTCTTACTATCGTTCTTTACACCATGTTTATGTGGTGGCGTGACACGGTTAAGGAATCTCGCGAAGGGCACCATACACGCGTTGTATCCTTGCACCTGCGCTACGGCATGCTGCTGTTCATCCTGTCCGAAGTTATGTTCTTCGTAGCATGGTTCTGGGCATTCTTTGATGCATCCCTGTTCGCAGGTGAAGCTGCGCAGTTTGGCCGTGTTGAGCACACTGGCGGTGTTTGGCCTCCACAAGGTATCGAAACCTTCGATCCGTGGCACCTGCCACTGTTGAACACATTGATCCTGCTTCTGTCTGGTACAACCGTAACCTGGGCGCACCACGCACTGGTTCATGGAGACCGTGATGGCCTGAAATGGGGTCTGATCGCGACTGTCGTTCTGGGTGTGATCTTCACCATCTGTCAGGCCTACGAATACTCTCATGCAGCCTTCGGCTTCTCCGAGAACATCTATGGCGCAACCTTCTTCATGGCGACAGGGTTCCATGGCTTCCACGTGATCGTGGGCACCATCTTCCTCGCTGTGTGTTTGTTCCGTGCATTGGCTGGACACTTCTCCACCACCAAGCACTTCGGCTTCGAGGCAGCAGCCTGGTACTGGCACTTTGTGGATGTGGTTTGGCTGTTCCTGTTTGCATCCGTTTACATCTGGGGCGGCTAAGCTTGCGGCATTAGCCAAGAGTGGGTCTGGAATTCAGACGAAAAACGAAAAAAGATAAGGGCGGCGCAAGCCGCCTTTTCTATATGTATATGACCTAGGTGCCTTACGAGCGTTCAAAGTCACCTGTGTATCCGAGGCTTCACATGAGTGAGAGGAAGAAGACAAAGGCTTATCTTGGCCTTCCTGCCAATCCATTTTCAGCTGGTCTTCGCGGAAAATGTCCACGGTGCGGGGAAGGGCCATTGTTTCAGGGCCTGCTAAACCTGCGTGTGTCCTGTTCCAGATGCGGTCTTTCCTATGACTTTGCAGATTCTGGAGACGGACCTGCAGTCTTTGTCATTCTCATTCTGGGGTTTATTCTTGTTGGTGGTGTTTTGTTCGTTGAGTTTGCGTACGAACCTCCTCTCTGGCTGCATTTGATTATCTGGGCACCCGTGACTGTGGTGTTGAGTGTGACGCTTCTGCGCATACTCAAAGGCCTGTTGATTGCATTGCAGTACAAGAACGATGCAGCGGAAGGAAAGCTTGATGATCGCTGAAAGGGAGATTGGCGATGCTTCATCTGATTCAAAGCCTGCGCGAAAAAACGATGTCGCCTGGCATGAGGAACCTGAACCGGTTCCTGAACACACTCATCGCAACACGAGAAAAAACAAAGATAACACCGTGACAGATGATCAAATGGAACATGACGACACTGATGCTGAGGATGCAGTAGCAAAGCCTGGGTTAGTTGCATTTCTCAAGCGCTACTGGATATTGCACCTGTGTGCTGCAGTTGGGCTAGCTATTCTTGCCAATCTGAGTTTGTGGCAGTTCAATCGTCTGGACGAAAAGGTGGCGTTGATTGCGCGCGCTGAAGTGCGGGCGACTGAACCTGCTGTTGCTGCGCCCGGCCCGGCAACCTGGGAGGATATGTCGAGTGATGAAATTGACTATATGCCTGTTGAGCTGTCCGGCCAGTTTATTATCGGCGAGCTGTACTACTTTGATACCCTGACCAAGCCGAAAGGCCCACTGGGCGGGCAAGGGTATTTTGTCTACGCACCCTTCATCACGAATGACGGTTGGAACGTTTTGGTCAACCGCGGCTTTGTTCCAATTGATCGCAAAGAGTTCAGCACACGTTTGGGCTCCGCTCCACCGCGTGGGCAAATAACCATCACCGGCCTTGCTCGCAGAGCCGAGGTGGCGAGCATGTTCTCCGCAGAACCAAACCAGAAGACCAATGTGTGGTATGTGCGCGAACCAAAGGCTATGGCTGAAGCTATGGGATTGCTGCCGGACCAGACCGCGCCCTACACGATTGACCTTCAGGAGACAGTGAGCGTTGCTGGTGATCTGCCGCAGGCGGGTGAGACTCGTATGACGTTCTCCAACAATCACCTGCAGTATGCCTTCACATGGGCAGGTCTCGCACTCACTCTGGTCGGCGTCTACTTTGCCTTCCTGATCAAAGCATGGCTGGATCGGGGCAAGGTCTCTTCTGAGAATGAAGATGATGATGATGAAGACGACGATGATTTTGATGCGGAAGAGGAAAAACGGAAGGCTGATCGCTTCCGCATGATATCTGACGCGGCACGGCGCAAGCGAAATAAATTTCAGCGATAGACTACAAAAAAGGGGAGCATGGCTCCCCTTAAACGTTCTTGGGCAACTTGCCTTATAGCTGAGAAAGAATGTTCTCAGCAGAGGAGATCGTTGCTTCTCCCGGAGCTTCTTCAATATTCAGAGAAGCCAGCACACCATCTTTCACGATCATGGAATAGCGCTTGGAGCGGATGCCCATTCCAAAGGCGCTTGCGTCAAGCTCAAGGCCAACTGCCTTAGTAAAATCAGCGCTGCCATCAGCAAGAAAGAGGATCTTGTCATCAGCGCGCGTGTCGCGCGCCCAGGCACCCATAACAAACGCGTCGTTCACCGAAACAACAGCAATTGTTTCAACGCCTTTTGCCTTGATGGCTTCTGCATTGTCGATGAAACCCGGCAGGTGGTTCAGGTGGCAGGTTGGCGTGAAAGCGCCAGGAACTGCGAACAGAACTACGGTTTTGCCGGCAAACAGCTCTTCACTGGTCGTATCCACTGGCCCGTCTGCACTCATGGTTTTGAATGTAACGCTTGGCAGTTTTTCGCCGACTTGAATGACCATGGAAAGTTCCCCCAATTTGCTTTTGCTGATCACAACATAACAGACATCTCAATCAGAGGTCTGCATCTAAAAAGAAACGGGCTTCAGTTGTAGCTGCGAGCTCTCTATTTCGCAAATACAACTAAAGCCCGTAAACAAGCTTATTTCGAAGCGCTGGCCTGAGGAACTGAAACACTTTTCGTTTCCTCAAAAGCGCCATCCTTGGTCACCAGTGTAAGGCGGAGTTCAATGTCGCTCACATCTTCTGGCAGTCCAATATAGGACATAGTCCAGTGTGCTCTACCTTTTTTCACAGAGGCCAGCTTGGGCACTCCATGATAAGAACCTGCAGGGCCTTCAATGAAGAGCTCCGGCGATTTGTCCTTGGAGGAGACTTTCGCGCTGATGTTTACAGTGCGGTCCTTGCCTTCTCCGGTGATTTTTATCTCTGGAAACAAGCTCGGCATGTCGCCTTGCGTAATTGGAACCTGCGCAAAGGCATCATTGACCAGTTTGTCGGCAACATCATCTTTCATCGTGGCCGCAGGAAAGACGAGAGAGACCTCGGCCTGTCCAGGGATACAAATGTCTTTGCAGATGCCAAAGGTCAGATTTGCATTCAAAATGGCCGGGCGTCCGTCGTCCATGCGCTTAATCAGCAAAGGCAGCACCACCTTGTCTGAATAGATCAGAGATGTGGAAAATCCGTCAGAGTAAGCCTTTGGCGCAGGGAACATCAGCTCCGCGCTAGCTATATTGACTGAATTAACAAAGCTGGCTTCTGTCGGAATACCGGCTTCACCTGGATATCTCCAGTATGTGTGCCAGCCTTCTTCAAGGCGAAATTCAATCCCGCCGCGATAGAGGCCATCGGTGTTAGGCTCGCTCGCACGTAAAAGGCGAACTGCACCGCCTTGAACAATAACCCATTCAGACACACTTGATGACAAGGCGCTTGAAACAGAGGCGGAGAGCACCGCAGCAGCGATGAGGGTCGATTTGAAGAATCTAGAAATCATAGAGTCTATTTAAACGGTCCCTTTTCAAATTCCCATTAAGATTGCCTCTCAGACAATCAATGATCCGTGAACAATCTCACCTTTTTTCCACTGATCATTGATCACCGGAAAAATCCGTGAGTACCTATAATATAATTGCCTCTACACTGAACTGAGGCAATCCGTTTGAAGCATGAGGAGAGCGCCCCCAACATGTCTGGTGAAAAACCGGGTTACATTGACGGACAATATCTCATTGCCATGCCCACTATGGAGGATGGCCGTTTTGCCCATTCCGTCATCTACGTGTGTGCTCACTCCGAAGAGGGAGCGATGGGGATTGTGCTCAATCAGCCGGCCCCTAACATCACATTTGGGCAACTTTTGGGTCAACTGAATATCGTCGAAGACGAAAATGAAGATCCGCTGGCAATCGATATTTCTGAACGCAAAGTCTATCGCGGTGGGCCAGTTGATGCCGGTCGCGGTTTTGTCCTCCATTCAGACGACTATTTTCTGGAGGAGACGAGCCTCAAGATTGAAGACGGCGTTGTCCTAACCGCAACGGTCGAAGTTTTGCGCGCCATCGCAGCAGGCAAAGGCCCTAAGAAGTCTTTGTTGGCATTGGGTTATGCTGGCTGGGCACCCGGTCAGCTTGAAACGGAATTACAGGCAAATGGTTGGCTGACGTGTCAAACAGATCCCTCATTGATCTTTGAAGGAGAGGGCGATCAGAAGTGGCACAACGCGCTTGATATTCTTGGTATTGATCCCGGGATGTTGTCCAGCGACATTGGCCACGCATGATCTTACGTGCCTAAACGAGATTTCGCCGTGCAACTTCCTACAATTTCTGCTATTTCCCTGTGCGCACTTGAAACGCAAATGCGACAGTTTTGGGAATCTAATTTCAGATTCCAGCTAAAAACCTGATAGATACCAATGGGGTATGGCACTAAAATGCCCTGATTCAGGTTGAGCGAGAAGGGATGTAACGGTGAGATATGTAAGTACGCGCGGCGATGCACCAGAACTCAACTTTTCTGAGGTGCTGCTCACGGGGTTGGCACGCGACGGCGGTTTGTATCTACCAAAAGAGTTCCCGCAATTATCTACTGAGGAAATTTCAGGATTTGCTGGAAAGCCTTACAGCGAAGTCGCTCTCAAGGTCATCGCCCCATTCGTTGGCGACTCCATTCCGCATGACGACCTAAAAAAAATGATCGACGAAGCCTATGCCAGCTTCTCGCATAAGGCTGTCACGCCGCTCATCCAAACTGCTCCCAACACCTACGTACTGGAACTCTTCCACGGCCCGACCCTTGCATTCAAAGATGTTGCAATGCAGCTGCTCGGCCGCTTGATGGATTATGTGCTCACTCAAAAAGGTGCGCGTGCAACCATCGTTGGCGCCACTTCAGGCGACACGGGCGGTGCTGCAATTGAAGCATTCCGTGGTCGTGAGCGCACAGACGTCTTTATTCTATTCCCTGAGGGGCGTGTCTCTCCTGTTCAACAGCGCCAGATGACCACCTCCAAGGAAGACAACATTCATGCTCTCGCAGTCAAAGGCAACTTTGATGATTGTCAGGGCATCCTGAAAGATCTCTTCAACGACTTTTCTTTCCGAGAGCGCGTGGGCTTGTCTGGTGTAAACTCCATCAACTGGGCACGCATTGTGGCTCAGGTGGTGTATTACTTCACGTCCGCAGTGTCTCTGGGTGCTCCACATCGCAAAGTGTCCTTCACAGTACCGACTGGCAACTTTGGTGACGTGTTTGCTGGCTATGTGGCAGCTCAGATGGGGCTGCCAATTGAGAAGCTGGTGATCGCGACCAACACCAACGATATTCTGGCCCGTACTCTGGACACAGGCCGCTATGAAATGCGCGGTGTTGTGGCGACCACTGCACCGTCCATGGACATTCAGGTGTCGTCCAACTTCGAGCGTCTGCTGTTTGCTGCAAATAGCGAAGACAGTGCAACTGTTAAAGCTCAGATGGACAGTCTCAAGCAGTCCGGTGGCTTCACTCTCTCAGAAAAAGCCCTAGGTTTTATCAAAGAGAAGTTCTCAGCAGGTCGCGCAAGCGAAGAAGAAACAGCTAAGACCATCACTGATACTCTCAAGGAAAGTGGTTATCTGCTTGACCCGCATACTGCGGTCGCGATCCATGTCTCCAAAGAGCACAATGATGGTGTTACCCCGATGATCGTGCTGTCGACAGCACACCCGGCAAAATTCCCAGCGGCAGTGGAAAGTGCATCAGGTATTCATCCTGACCTGCCAGCTCATCTTGCTGACCTGATGGAACGTGAAGAGAAGTTTTCCGTCCTTCCAGCAGATGCGCGGGAAATTGCAAAATTCGTTGAAGGCAATGCACGTGCCGTGAAAGCAGGCGTTTAATGGCGGTCAAACTAACAAAATTAGAAAATGGCCTGACTGTAGTTACTGATCAAATGGAATACCTCAAGACAACAGCTCTTGGGGTATGGGTGAAAGCTGGCTCTCGCTCTGAAGGCGAGCATGAAAACGGCATCACCCACCTTCTGGAGCACATGGCATTCAAGGGCACCAGCAAGCGCAATGCCCGTGAAATTGCAGAGGAAATCGAAGCCGTTGGCGGTGAGATGAATGCCTCCACAAGTGTTGAGCATACAAATTACTATGTGCGCACCTTGGCAGATGATGCGCCTTTGGGATTGGATATTCTCTCCGACATCCTTCAGGATTCCATCATCGACCCTGAAGAGCTTACTCGCGAAAAACACGTAATCCTTCAAGAAATTGGCGCCGCGCAAGACATGCCTGATGATCAGGTATTTGATGTGCTTCTGGAAACCGCATGGCCGGACCAGCCACTCGGCCGTCCAATTCTTGGTACGCCTGAAACCGTCACTAGCTTTTCTGCGGATGCCATCCGTCAGTACGTCGCGCGCAAGTACACTGCATCCGATATGGTGCTTGCTGCAGCTGGTGCTGTCGATCATGAAGCGCTCGTAGAACTGGCTGAAGCCAGCTTCTCAAAACTGTCGAATGCTGCACCGGATGAAGACTATGTAGCGCAGTATGTCGGCGGTGAAGGCTCCATTGAGCGTGAACTGCAGGAATTGCAGGTCATCCTCGGTTTTGAAGGCCTGCCATACGAGCATGAAGACTACTATGCTGTGCAGGTGCTTGCCTCCATCCTCGGCGGCGGCATGTCATCGCGGCTCTTCCAGGAAGTACGCGAAAAGCGCGGTCTATGCTATTCTGTCTACGCGTTCCATTGGGCGTTCGCGGATACTGGTTTCTTTGGTGTTCATGCCGCAACTGGACCAGAAGATGCCGCAGAACTCACCGAAGTGCTTGTGGAACAGCTGAAAGAAATTGCCAAGGGTGTGACCGAAAAGGAAGTGTCCCGCGCCAAAGCGCAGCTGCGATCCGGATTGCTGATGGCATTGGAAAGCCCGGCAGCTCGTGCAGGTCAGATCGCCCGTCAGGTGATGATCTACGGTCATCCCGTCGCGCTGGAAGAACTGGAACGCCGCCTCAATGTTGTGTCGGCTGACCGTGTGCAGATCTTGGCAGAAAGGCTGTTTGCCTCTGACAACCCTACATATGTGAAGGTTGGACCAAAGGCACCTATGCTAAATTATGCTGAGCTAAAAGAGCGTTTGGCAGGGATCAAAGCATAAGCCTATTGCAATTCAGGTAATGCTTTTTGCATAATGGAGCTCTGGTTAAGAGGGGAGAGAAGCTGTGTCATTTTTCAAAACAAGCACATCTCCCCAATCTCTTGCGACATTGACCACAGGCCGACTGTATTTACGTGCGCCATCCATGGCGGACTTTGCGCAGTGGTCCGATCTGCGAGCTCAAAGCAGAGCTTTCCTGCAGCCGTGGGAACCCACGTGGCCGGCAGATGATCTGACAAAAGCTGCCTTCCGAAAACGCATCCGGCGTTACAATCGCAACATCCGTGAAGGCTCTCACTACCCCTTTTTTCTGTTCAACCGGGATACCGACGAGTTGATAGGTGGTTTGAACCTTTCCAACGTCCGTCGTGGTGTCGCACAGGCAACCTCGCTTGGGTACTGGATGGGAGCTTCCTTTGCCGGCAATGGCTTTATGAAAGAGGCCGTTCAGCGCGTCTGTTGTTTCTGCTTCAATGATTTACACTTGCACCGCATCGAAGCAGCCTGTCTGCCTTCAAATGAGGTCTCCAGAGCGCTCTTAATGAAGGTTGGATTCTCTGAACTGGGCTTTGCACCCTCGTATTTATTCATAAACGGAATGTGGCAAGACCATATTTTGTTTGGCAAAATCCGGGATTCTGCGCCTATACCAGCCAAAGTCCTGCCACAATCAGAGGCAGATGGGGATAAATTGCCTGTAACACATGCTTGAACCATGAAACTGGCGCCTTGACGATGTAATGATCTTGGCAAGGAATTCAGTTAATTTTTCGTTATCGTGGAGAAGCCGGTGTCAGGGACTTATTGTCAGCGCATGCAGAACGTTATTCAGGCTGTTCTGTTAAGCGCTCTCCTGCTCATTGTGGTTGCGTCACAAGCCTTGGCTTTGGAGGCGATTGTCGTCCCCAAGGATGTTGATGCACTCGATCTGACCAGCTCTGTCGATATCTATCCCAACACCAGCAAAAGCATTCAGGTTTCCACCGCTCCAGACTCGGATGGCATCGTCAGACGCATCGAAGTGCGTTCCATTGACGATACTGCCAGCTCTTGGGCCGTGTTCGCGCTCTCCAATCCGGGGGAGGAACAGATCGACCGCCTGCTTGTTGCACCTTACTACAAGATGACTGGCGGCGGTGTATTGGTGCCGGACCTTGGTCAGCGCCGCATCGTGTCATTGACACCTAGTCAGGGCATCCCACCAATTCGCGAGCGCAGCACAGAAGCGGATATTTACCGCATCACGCTGGATCCGGGTGCGAATGTGACCTTCATCGCGGAGGTCAACACCCCAAGCCTACCGGAACTCCGCCTCTGGAAGCCAGAAGCTTACAAAGACAACATCAACGCTTACACGCTTTACCGCGGCATCGTGCTTGGCATTGCGGGCCTCTTGGCGCTGTTCCTCACTATCTTGTTTGTGGTGAAGGGAACGGTTCTCTTCCCGGCAACTGCGGCTCTGGCGTGGGCTGTTCTTGTTTATTTATGTATCGACTTCGGCTTTTGGAATCTCGTCTTCGGGCGAACGCTGGGGGATGATCAGCTCTATCGAGCGGTGGCGGAAATCAGTCTCACAGCCGCGCTTGTGGTCTTCCTTTACGCCTATCTCGGCCTCAGCCGCTGGCACATCCATTATACGCACCTCGCAATCGGCTTGTTCATCACTGTGCTCAGCCTGTTTGGCTTGGCGCTTTGGGATCCAACCATTGCTGCCGGTATCTCCCGTATTCTGATGGGTGGTGTGGCAATCGCTGGCTTCGGTGTCATCCTGATGCTCACCGTTCGTGGGTTCGAGCGCGCGATTATGCTGCTGCCGACATGGTTCCTGTTCCTCGCATGGCTGTTTGCCGCGTGGATGGCAACCACAGGCATGTTGCAAAGTGATCTGGTGCAGCCAGCGCTGGCAGGTGGTCTTGTTCTCTTCGTTCTGCTGCTTGGTTTTACCGTCATGCAGCACGCCTTTGCTGGGTCTGGTCTCTCCCACAGTGTGATGAGCGATGTCGAACGCCGAGCGCTGGCTCTGACAGGCTCCGGCGACATCATCTGGGACTGGGACGTCGACCGCGACAAGATCCACACCAGCGGTGGACTGGAAGAAGCTCTGGGCATCAAGCCAGGTCTTCTGGATGGGCCAGCCCGCCTCTGGCTCGAAATTCTGCACCCGCAAGATCGTGACCTGTTCCGTGGCACATTGGACGCTGTGATTGACCACCGCCGTGGCCGCGTTAATCAGGCGTTCCGCCTCCGTGGTGAAGATGGTCATTACCGCTGGTTCAAAATGCGCGCCCGTCCAGTGCTCGGCTCTGATGGTGAAGTGATCCGCTGCGTTGGTACGCTGCTCGACATCACCTCTCAGAAAACCGCTGAAGAGCGCCTGATGCATGATGCCGTGCACGACAACCTGACCGGCCTGCCAAACCGCGAACTGTTTATGGACCGCCTTGTTGCTGCGCTCGCTCGTTCCAGAGCAGAAGGCAATGGCAACCCGACTGTCATCCTGATCGATCTCGACCGCTTTAAGCAGGTCAACGACAGCATCGGTCAGACAGCTGGCGATTCCATGCTGCTCACCGCTGCACGCCGCCTCTCTCGTCTGATCAAACCGCAGGACTCTCTGTCTCGCATTTCAGCAGATACCTTCGCAGTGCTGATGATCTCCGAGCAGGACGCAACACGCATCGCATCCTTTGCGGATGAGCTCCGCAAATCTCTGCGCACACCAGTCACCTTCGGTGATCAGGAAGTGTTTCTGACAGCATCCATCGGCGCTTCCATCTTTGATGGTGGTCCTGAAAAGGCAACCGACCTGATGCGCGACGCGGAGATCGCACTCAACCACGCCAAGCGCCTCGGCGGTGACCGCATCGAGATCTTCCGCCCAACGTTGAAGCCAGTGGCAAGCAACACTCTCGCGCTGGACAACGACCTGCGCTCCGCTCTTGAAAAAGACGAGATCAAGGTTTTCTTCCAGCCAATCGTACGTCTGTCTGACAAGACGACAGCGGGCTTCGAAGCATTGGCGCGCTGGGAACATCCAAGCCGCGGCCTGATCCCACCATCCGAGTTCATTCCGGTTGCTGAACAAAGCGGCCTGATCAACGAGCTTGGACTGCGTGTGATGGAGAAGGGGGCTCGTCAATTGGCGCAGTGGCAGCGCGAGTTCAAACACGCACTACCGCTGTTTGTCTCCGTCAACATCTCTTCTCGCCAGCTGTTGAAGCCGGACCTCATTAACGATGTGAAAGCAGTTCTGGCACGCACAGCGTTGACACCGGGCTCTTTGAAACTGGAGCTGACTGAATCTCTGGTCATGCAGAATCCGGAATTCTCCGTGCAGGTTCTTGAACGTCTGAAAGGTCTGGGCGCTGGTCTGTCTCTGGATGATTTCGGTACAGGCTACTCATCCCTGAGCTACCTCCAGCGCTTCCAGTTCGACACCATCAAGATCGATCAGTCCTTCGTCCGTCCTAACGGCCAAAGCGCTCGTCCGGTCATCCTGCGTACCATCGTAGCGCTGGGGCATGACCTTGGTATGGAAGTGGTTGCGGAAGGCGCTGAGACTGAGTCAGATGCACTGGAGCTGTTCCAGCTTGGTTGCGAATACGTGCAGGGCTTCCACTTCGGCCAGCCAATGCGTGCTGCTGAAGCAGGCCGCATGCTCAAAGAGCAGTTCGCCCAGCAGGGCCGCAACAACCAAAGCTGATACGAGCAGGTAAGTTAGAAAGGCTCTGCATGGTTGCAATGGAAAATTGTAACCATGTGGCCTTTGCAGCGGAGCTGGAGAAAAATTGATCTTTCTCCGCCAAGTTTCCACTGAATAACTCTGGCGATGACATACTCGAGGCAATTTTCTAAGTGCATCTATTTGAGCTCTCTTTTCCCTATCTGAGATTATTAGCTGCATGTTTTGTTTTGGTAATGCGTGTCGAAAATTACACGTCGCTTTGGGCTTGTTTCTGGTTACATCCAGTACCCTAACACCGGCAAGCGCCACGCCATCGCTGGTGTTGAACCTCGACACTCAAAAAGTCCTGTACGCTGAAGATGCAGGCGATCCATGGTATCCCGCTTCAACAACCAAGTTGATGACCGCACTCGTAACCTTTGAGGCTCTTGCCAACAGAGAGGTCGACCTTGAAACGTCAGTGGTGATGTCCCCTTGGGCGATGAGGCAAGACTCATTGAAGTCCGGCCTGAAGGTTGGAAGCGTTATGACACTGCAGGATGCGCTATATGCAGTGCTCGTTGGATCAGCCAATGATGTCGCAGTGGCACTGGCTGAAAGTGTTGCAGGGAGTGAAGATGCATTCGCGCAACGCATGAATGCCACC
>NZ_LMCJ01000057.1:39943-100061 GCF_001623085.1 Pseudovibrio sp. W74 | reverse complement strand
AAGCCACTTTGTTAATGCCAACGGCTTGTTCGAACCCGCTCAGCAAACATCCGCACGTGATCTGGCCATTTTGGCGAGCGAAGTTTATCTGCGCTTCCCTCAATACCGGGATGTGTTCGCCACATCAAAAGTGCTCATTGATGGTGCCGAAATCAAATCTTACAATGAGTTGCTGACAAGATTGCCGGGCACAGTCGGCATGAAGACTGGTTTTGTCTGTTCATCTGGCCGCAATATCGTTGCACTTACAGATCATGGCGGGCAGCGCTTTATGGCTGTTGTTCTTGGTGCAACGACGGGGCGGGAGCGCAGCGAAAGAGCAGCTAAACTCCTGACTGAGGCAATGACTGGTGAACTGACCCCCAATGGTCTGCAGCTGAATGAAATTGCAAACGACCTCCAACGTCAGCCCGAAAATATGCGTAAACGGGTGTGTAGCAGCCAAAGTGCAGCCTACGAGGCGCAGCAAAACAAGCGCTATCCGATGGGGATCGGCAGAAACAAGAGTTACCTGAAGGCGGCGGTGAAGCACAAAAGCCATAGCATCCGCACTTGGAAGGCTGCTGTGGGTTTTAGCGGCCCGCTACCCTATCCAAAGCCAAAGTAACTTGTTGCAATGCCTGCCACATGTCAGAGTTTGGCAGGCTTGGAAGTGAACTTGATACCGGCTTCTTCGCAATGCAGCCAGACGACCTTGCCGCTGAAGGAAAGTTTACGGGCTGGCACCTGAATTTTCACCATGTCACCGGACACGAGCTTTCCGGTATTGATCAGCAGCCGACAACCACCGTTGCTGATGTCCTCAATCACGCAGGATCGGTTGAAATTATCCGTAAGCAGAACAGCGGGCCAATGACAGGCATGCCGTTTATAGTCCCGGTTTTCTATTTCTAAAAGTTTCGGACGAGGTATCATGAGACCGCCGGCCCTTACATCAATATACGATAACTAGAATCATTAGTTTGGAAAACTGATGTACGCATTATCAATTATATATTGCGCAGATGTTAACGTGCGAGCGGCCTATCGTCTCAGCCTAAGCTATTCATATCATGAAGGAAAATGAGAAAATTCGGCTCTAAATATGTTGAGCGTACAGGTTGACTGTAACCTGCGGGAAGCACTACGTAAATTTGAGGCTGTAATCATCAAGTGGATTATCAAAGGGAAGAGCTGTTCTATTTTCCAGAAATAATCGTCAATTCACAGTCGCCAACAGAAACCTCAAGCGGTGTGCCGCCAAATGGCTCTCCGTCGATTTGAACTGCCGCTGCGCGATAGGCATCTATGCGGGCAGTTCTGATTGCCTTGCACTCAACATTACGGGATTTTGCGACGCTGCCAGTAAGTAAGCGGCATGCGTATTTGAAGAGCGCCCACACCCCGTCCTCTTTGAAGACCAGTAGATGCAGTTTCTTCTCCAGAATGGACGCATCAGGCACCACGAGGTGTTTACCAGCGTAGTAGCGGCCATTGGTGATCAAGGCCATCGCGCACTGCAGCTCTTCATCGTCTGCCCGCACTTTAAAGCTGCCTTTGCGGCGCGAAAATGCAAGCTGAGCCGCAATGAAGAGATAAGCAAACCGACCGTAACGTCGCTTCAGACGTAGTGGTACAACATGCACCACTTCTGCATCAAAGCCGGTTGATGTGGAAAGGAAGAACGGGCGTCCATTGGCAAAACCATTGTGCAGTTTCTTCGTCTTGCCTGCGATGATGGTCTTGGCAATCTCTTGCGGCGTACTCGGCACACCCAGCTCATGAGCAAGCACATTTGCGGTGCCCAACGGAATAATCGCCAGATGCGGTTTCATTCCGCGCCCCAACAAAGCAGAAGCAGCCTCACTCACAGAGGCATCCCCACCAGCAACAGCCAGAATATCCGTGCTTAGGTCAGGGTCCGTGCAAGTCTCAGCAATCTCGCTTGCACGGCTGGTGAGTTTCAGCTCCACCTTCATCCCGGCGTCTTCAAGGCACTGCACAATCTCTGTGATGTTTTGAAAACGGAAAGATGTCGCAGTCGGATTGGCAAGAATAAGCACACGCTTGGCTTTGCGTGATTTCTTTTTCGCCTCTTCCGGCCGAGAGTGGGGAAGCTGGTTTTCCATAAACCTGACCTTGCCTTCCCGACTTACTTGGATTTCTGAAAGGGTTTCATACCCTTGCGGGCAAGCTCATCAGCACGTTCGTTTTCTTCGTGCCCGGCATGACCTTTGATCCAGTGCCATGCAACATCATGCCGTTGTGCTGCCGTATCCAGCAGTTGCCATAAATCAGCGTTTTTAACGGGTGAGTTGGAAGCAGTCCGCCAGCCCTTGCGCTTCCAGTTATGCATCCACTGCGTAATGCCGTTTTTCACATAGGAACTGTCGGTATAAAGATCGACGGCACAAGAGCGCTTCAGGGAATCAAGAGCCTGAATGGCTGCCATCAACTCCATGCGGTTGTTGGTCGTATCAGGCTCGCCGCCGCACAATTCTTTCTCATGCTCGCCAAAGCGCAGCAGCACGCCCCAGCCGCCAGGTCCCGGGTTGCCGGAGCAAGCTCCATCAGTCCATGTCTCAACACGTTTGGTATCGGTCATTTATCCAGCCCGTATGCACTCGCATTGGATACGCCACGATGGAACCTGAGTTTATGCAGGTATTCAAGTGGATCTTTCGGAACAACAAGCGCACCTTCCGGCACCGACAGCCAGTCGTAAAGACGGGTCAGCAGGAAGCGCAGCGCTGCACCACGACACAGCAAAGGCAGGTTGTCGAATTCAAGCTCGCTGAACGGGCGCACACTGCGATAACCTTCCAGCAATGCCCGTGCTTTCGTGACGTTGAACATGCCATCCGGTTCAAAGCACCAGGCGTTGATGCAGATTGCCACGTCATAGGCAAAGGCATCATTACAAGCAAAGTAGAAGTCGATCAGACCGGAAAGTTCTTTGCCCAGATAAAACACATTGTCCGGGAATAGGTCAGCATGAATAACACCGTTTGGCAGTTCTTTCGGCCACAGTGCCTGTAGCTCATCCAGTTCCGCAGTCAGCTCTTCTGCAAGGCCAACCTTCACTTCATGCGCGCGCTCACGGCTGGCATCTAGTAAAGGAGCCCAACCATCAACACTCAGAGAGTTTGGTCGCTTGATCTCAAAGTCAGCGCCTGCCAGATGCATCCGCGCCATGCCTTTACCCAGCTCTGCGCAATGCACCAGTTGAGGCTTACGAACCCACATACCATCAAGGAAGGTAACCATGGCCGCAGGACGTCCCGCAAGCTCGCCAAGCATCTGATCATCACGGTCAATAAGCGGAGTAGGGCAGTTCAGGCCATTACTGGCAAGATGCTGCATCAGTCCCAGAAAAAACGGCAAATCATCAGGATTAACGCGTTTTTCGTAGAGCGTCAGGATGTAATAACCCGTCTCCGTATGAACCAGATAGTTGGAGTTCTCGACACCTTCAGCAATGCCCTTGTAAGAGAGCAAATTGCCAATGTTGAAACGGTCGATGAAAGCGCCCAGCTCTTCATCGGAAACATCGGTATATACAGCCATAACTATTCAGCCGGACTTGTTCCGCTAGGCGCGGCAGCGGTCCGTAACTCTTTCGGTAAATTGAATGAAATGTCTTCTTCAGCAGTTGTAACGGTTTCCAGTGTCACATCATAATGCTCACGGAAGGATTCAACAATTTCTTCAACAAGGATTTCAGGGGCAGACGCACCGGCGGTGATGCCGATTGTTTTTGCACCTTCAAAATCATCCCAGAAGATCTCGGAGGCTCGCTGAATGAGGAAAGCCTTGTCACAACCTGCTCTCTCACCAACTTCGCGCAAGCGCTTGGAGTTGGAGGAGTTTGGTGCACCAACAACAATCATGGCATCGCACTTTGGTGCAATTTCCTTCACAGCATGCTGGCGATTGGTTGTTGCGTAGCAGATGTCATCCTTGTGCGGCTTCGCAATGGTTGGGAAGCGTTCTTCAAGAATTTTGACAATCTCTTCTGTGTCATCAACAGAAAGAGTCGTTTGAGAAATCCATGCCAATTGCCGGTCGGTCTTCGGTTTAAACTGGCGAGCATCCTCTGCTGTCTCAATAAGAGAAACACGTCCACGCGGCAGCTGACCCATGGTGCCAACAACTTCTGGATGGCCTTTATGACCGATTAGCAGAATTTCGCGCTCACGCCTGTCATGCAAAATAGCTTCTTTGTGCACCTTGGAAACCAGCGGACAGGTGGCATCAAGGAAGAACAGATTACGCAGTCGCGCAGCCTCTGGTACAGATTTCGGTACACCGTGTGCAGAAAAAATAACGGGACGGTCGTCTACCGGTATCTCATCTAATTCCTCAACAAAAACAGCACCTTTGTTGCGCAGAGATTCAACCACATACTTATTGTGAACGATCTCGTGGCGCACATAAACAGGAGCACCGTATTTCTCGAGAGCGAGGTCGACGATCTGGATCGCGCGATCAACACCGGCACAAAAGCCACGTGGAGCGCAAAGAAGAATTTTGATCGGTGCCTTTGTGGTCGGCGTAACCTGCATGATGTATTCCTGAGTTTTGACTTTGAGCAATTGAAGGATGTTGACTGCCTCTGTCAAGAAAAAGAGTTTTTAATCGGGCATCAAGGGCTGATTTTCTCCAATATTCAGCCTGTCAGCTTCCTCTACTGTGTTTCAGGTGCCTGATGTATCTCGCCATTTGCGTTTGTGGCTGATATAGAAACAAAAACTGCAGGTAAATTTGGGATTCGTATGGTGGGCAATTTATTGGCAAAATCACTGCTCAAAAACACAGGCCGGGCAATTCTTCTGGCAGCACTTGGTGCTTCACTGGCAGGTTGCGGCAGCTTTATGTCATCGGACAACGAGCTGGAAGCTTCCTCTACAAACCCGCCTGCAACTGAGAAGACCTTTGATCTGTCCGTTCTTCAGGCGCCAGCCTTATGCCCCGCTTTGCAGGAGCTTTCAGGAACAACCATCCTGACGGTGTACCCGCGCGGAAAAGAAAAGACGCCTGAGAATCTGAGCTATCAGGCCATCATCAGGGATTGGGCGCGTACTTGTAAAAAGTCCGGTCAGAATTCCGCGATGAAATTAGGCATCGCTGGCAACATTACACCCGGTCCAACCTGGAAAGGCGGCGAAATTTTGCTTCCTGTGCGTGTAGCAGTCACACAAGGTGTGGATGGCGGAGAAAAAACAATCTACTCCAAACTCTTCAGCGTTCCTGTCACTTTAGGGGCCGGATCGCCGTCTGCGACATGGGCATTTGTGGAAGAAAATATTATCCTTCCGAATGAACCGGGACAAAATGTTGTCTTTGGATTCGACGAAAAGTAAAAAATAGGTTAGTAAGTGATTACAGCTTGGCGTCATAGTGTCGCGCCAGCCTTCTTGAATGACACGTTGCAGTCGTTCAGGGGGAATACATTCGCCGGTCTGAGGAGGGCTGGCGCGTGATAGAGCTGTGCGGGAGAGAATAAGCCACCCATTGGGTTATCGCCGAAGGAGCAACCGCCCCGGAAACTCTCAGGCAAAAGGACCGCACAGTAAGCAACACTCTGGAAAGCAGTGCCGAGCACGCAATCCTGCTGGATCGCATGTTAAGGCTCTCACCGAAGGAGTAACCATTCTGGTTTTTGTAGCTGCCAGCGTGGGAAATCTCTCAGGTTCTCGAGACAGAGGGGGCGTACTCGATCATTCCGCGACTTTGGAATGGTCGTTGATGTGTACGCCACTGTCTGAGGGGACCATATGGCTGAAGCTGCAGACCTGCTAAAAACACCGCTTTTCGATCTTCATGTAGAGCTTGGCGCTAAAATGGTGCCGTTCGCTGGTTATGATATGCCAGTGCAGTTCCCGCTTGGCGTGATGAAAGAACACCTCTTCACACGTGAAAGCGCAGGCCTCTTTGATGTGTCTCACATGGGGCAGGCTTGGCTCGTAGGCCCAGACCACGCAACCACTGCTGCTGCTCTGGAAACACTTGTTCCTTCCAACATGAAGGAACTGAAGCCGGGCAAACAGCGTTACACCGTTCTGCTCAACGACAACGGCTGCATCATTGATGACCTCATGGTCTCTCGCCCTCTGGCGAGCGAAGATGATGGTCGCCTCATGCTCGTCGTAAATGCTGCATGTAAAGACAACGACTATAAAATCATCGCAGCAGCCCTTCCAGAAAACGTAAAGCTTGAGATCGTTGAAGATCGCGCATTGATCGCAATCCAAGGTCCAAAAGCTGCTGAAGTGATGGCGCTGCACGCACCAGAAGCTGCAGAAATGGGCTTCATGGAAGCGCGTCCTCTGGAATTTGACGGCATCTCCGTTATCGCCTCCCGCTCTGGTTACACTGGCGAAGACGGCTATGAGATTTCCATTCCTGCTGGCGCTGCTGAAGCAGTTGCAAAAGCGCTGCTCGCAGATGAGCGCGTTGAATCCATCGGGCTTGGCGCTCGTGACAGCCTGCGTCTTGAAGCAGGTCTTTGCCTTTATGGTCACGACATCGACGAAAACACCACACCTGTTGAAGGCAATATCACCTTCTGCATGCAGAAGCGCCGTAAAGAAGCAGGTGATTTCCCAGGTGGTGAACGTGTGCTGAAACAGCTGGCTGAAGGCACCGAAAATCTCCGTGTAGGCTTGCTGCTTGAAGGCCGTGCACCAGCACGTGAAGGCGCAGAAATCCGCGTCCCGGGTACAGAAGAAATTATTGGCCGCGTCACATCTGGCGGTTATGGGCCAACTCTCGGCGCACCAGTTGCGATGGGCTATGTCCCGTCCAATCTGGCAGAAATTGGCACAGAATTAGAGCTTGTGGTCCGTGGCCGCGCGCTTCCTGCTAAGGTTGCTGAGATGCCGTTTGTAGCGCAGCGCTACTACCGCAAACCAAAATAATTCCGGTGAGGGCAGCGGGCTGCCCCAATCACATTTCAATCGACAAACGACAGTGTAGGGAACGCTTAAATGAGCACATATTTCACAAAAGACCACGAGTGGCTGAAGGTTGAGGGAGACGTAGTAACCGTCGGTATCACTGAGTTCGCACAGAGCCAGCTGGGCGATGTTGTGTTCGTCGAACTGCCAGAAAACGGCAAAACCGTCGATCAGGACGATGAAGTTGCTGTTGTGGAATCCGTGAAAGCTGCATCTGAAGTATATGCGCCGCTCGATGGTGAGATCGTTGAAGGCAACGAACTGCTCGTTGATGAGCCTGCAAAAGTGAATGAAGACCCAGAAGGCGCTGCATGGTTCTTCAAAATGAAGCTCGGGAATGCTGCACAGCTAGAAGCCCTGATGAGCGAAGCTGACTACAAAGCATTTGTAGAAACGCTTTAAGGCAAAGCGTACTCCCGAAAAGCCCGACCGGTTTTCGGAATAAGAATACGCAATAAGCCAGAAGCCGTTCATCACCTGCCATGCACGACAGCCGCATGGCAGGAAATGGCAGAAGCCCTGTTCGCTTTTGCTGCAATGTGCATCAGACAATCTGATGGAGAGAGAACATGCGGTATCTTCCGCTTTCAGACAACGACCGCGCCGACATGCTGGCGCGTATCGGCGTAGACTCAATCGATGAGCTGTTTGCCGATATCCCAGAGGCCGTTCGCCTTGAAGAACTGACAACCTTGCCGCGTCGCAAGACCGAAATGCAAGTTGAGCGCCAGCTCAGTGCAATGGCGAACAAGAATGTCAGTGCCGGATCTCTACCGTTCTTCGTTGGGGCAGGGGCGTACAAACACCACGTGCCAGCAACGGTTGATCATCTGATCCAGCGTTCTGAATTTCTGACAAGCTACACCCCGTATCAGCCAGAAATCACACAGGGCACGCTTCAGGCACTCTTCGAATTCCAGACACAGGTGGCAAACCTGACTGGAATGGAAGTCGCCAACGCGTCCATGTACGATGGATCTACCGGCACAGCTGAAGCTGTGTTGATGGCGCACCGTGTAACCCGCAAGAAAAAAGCGATTCTTTCCGGTGGCTTGCATCCGCAGTACCGTGAAGTGGTTGAAGGTGTTTCTGCAAAACTGCCTGGTGCATCTGTTGCGGCCCTGCCGGCAGACCCAACTGGTACAGAAGATATTCTGGCACAGATCGACGACGAAACCTCCTGTGTGGTGGTTCAGTCTCCGTCCTTCTACGGTCAGCTGATCGATCTGAAGCCGATTGCAGAAAAAGCGCACAAGCACAAAGCTCTGTTGATCGCAGTGTTCACTGAAGTTGTTTCCCTCGGCCTTCTGGAAAGCCCAGGTGCTCAGGGCGCGGACATCGTGGTTGGCGAAGGCCAGTCCATCGGTAACCCGCTCACCTTCGGTGGCCCTTACGTTGGTCTGTTTGCAACCCGCCAGAAGTACATCCGCAACATGCCGGGTCGTGTTTGTGGTGAAACAACGGATGCAGAAGGCAAGCGCGGTTTCGTGTTAACCCTCTCCACCCGTGAGCAGCACATCCGTCGTGACAAAGCGACTTCCAACATCTGCACCAACTCCGGTCTGTGTTCCTTGGCGTTCACCATCCACATGACCTTGTTGGGCGGCAAAGGCCTTGCACGCCTTGCTCGCATCAACCACATGAGCGCAGTTGCACTGGCAGATGCTCTTTCTGCGGTTGAGGGTGTTGAAGTGCTGAACTCCGCGTACTTCAACGAGTTCACAATTCGCACGCCAAAGAATGCACATGACGTGATTGAAGCTCTTGCTGCAAAGGGCGTTCTGGGCGGTGTTCCTGTTTGCCGTCTGGACAAATCCGGTGGTGATATCGACAACCTGATCGTTGTTGCAAGCACAGAAGTGAACACCGATGAGGACCGTGCAGCCTACGCGCAGGCTCTGAAGGAGGTGCTGGCATGACTATGAGCCATAAAGGACGTCCAACACGCGCTGGTGAAGCTGGCCCCCCAATGCCGCACCAGACCTTTACGGGCAACAAAGCATTGGACATGGAAGAGCCGCTCATCTTTGAGATCGGCCACATGGACAACTGCGGTGTGGACCTTGACGAGCCAATGGACTTCGTTCCACGTCTCGGCAACCACATGCGTAATGAGCCAGTAGAGCTTCCAGCTCTGTCCGAACCGGAAACCATGCGCCACTACGTCCGCATGTCCCGCAACAACTATGCAATTGATTCAGGCCTGTACCCACTGGGTTCCTGCACCATGAAGCATAACCCGCGCCTCAACGAAAAGGTGGCGCGTCTGCCGGGCTTTGCTGACATTCACCCGCTGCAGCCAATCTCTACAGTTCCGGGCGCTTTCGAGCTGATCTCTGAACTGGCTGACTGGCTGATGGAACTCACCGGCACCAACGCTGTGGCCATGAGCCCGAAAGCTGGTGCTCACGGTGAGCAGTGCGGCATGATGTCTATCAAGCACGCAATTGCAGCCAAAGGCGAAGAACGTTCCATCGTTCTGGTTCCGGAAAGTGCGCACGGCACCAACCCGGCAACCGCTGCTCTGGTTGGCTACAAAGTTGTCTCCATTCCAGCTCGTGAAGACGGCACAGTGGCCGTGGAAGCTGTGATCGAAAAGATCGAAGCCCACGCAGGTCAGGTGGCAGCGCTTATGCTCACCAACCCAAACACCTGTGGGCTGTTTGAGCCAGAAGTGATTGAGATTGCAAACGCAATCCATGAAGCTGGTGGCTACTTCTACTGCGATGGCGCAAACTTCAACGCGATTGTTGGCAAGGCAAAACCGGGTGATCTTGGCATTGACGCCATGCACATCAACCTGCACAAAACCTTCTCCACGCCGCACGGCGGAGGTGGCCCGGGTTCTGGTCCGGTTGTTCTGTCTGATCGTCTGGCACCATATGCACCGCTTCCATTCATCCGCAAAAACGGAGATGAGCTGGAAATTGTTGAGACAACCGATCAGCTGAAGGACGGCGAACAGCCATTTGGCCGTATGACCGCATTCTTCGGTCAGATGGGTATGTATGTACGCGCACTGTCTTACATGCAGTCTCACGGCTCTGATGGCCTGAAGCAGGCATCTGAAGATGCTGTGCTGAACGCCAACTACGTCCGCGTTGGCCTGCAGGACCTGATGACCCTGCCATTCGGCGTGAAGCCATGCATGCACGAAGTTCTGTTTGATGACAGCTTCTTAAATGACACTGGCGTCTCCACGCTCGACTTCGCAAAAGCGATGATCGACGAAGGCTACCACCCAATGACCATGTACTTCCCACTGGTCGTAAGTGGTGCAATGTTGATTGAACCAACCGAAAGCGAAAGCCGCGCTTCTCTGGACCTGTTCGTCGCAACCATGCGCGATCTGGTGATGAGTGCAAAAGCAGGCGAAAAAGATCGCTTCGAAGGTGCTCCGTTCCTGGCTCCGCGCCGTCGTCTGGATGAAACAGCGGCTGCGCGTAAACCAATCCTAAAATGGGTGGCTCCAGAACCAACCAAGGTGGAACCAGAACTCGCGTAACAACGCGTTTTTTGGAAAAACTTACAGCCCGGCTCTTGCAAAAGACGCCGGGCTTTTTTCTATGCCTCCCCAATCCATTCCCCTGATTATTGATTGATCAGAATATGCGGATACTGGCAGTGTCCTGCCCGGTATACGGTCATTCGTGTTTTCTGGTAATGCGGGTGAGGTGGGGATGCGTAAGGCACCTAAATGGCGCAGTTGGCTGCCAACAAGTCGGCAATTTCGGTTCCGGGTGCAATCAACCCTTGCCAGAACCTTCCCGTCCATTGGGGACAAGAACAACTTCTTTCCAGACAATGCAAACCCAAGGCTCGCGCCAAATGAGCACCTGTTAACCGTTGATGAGCGCAGCTCTCGTGCGCTGCCGCAAGGGGTGCAGGCGTTTTTTGAAGAATATGGCGCATTGGAGCAAAGACGCTACCCGTTGCCAATCACACCTGCCGGTCACACGCAGCTCAGGATGTATAAGCTCGTTGATGCACTGGTCCTCGGCAGCACCGGAGCGACTGTCCTGAAGGCACAGCATCGCCAGATAGAAGCAGCTGCTCCCAACACCATGCGGTTTGCGCGGTTAAAGGACAGAACGATCCAGACTGCGGCTATCAACATGCTGGGCATGGCAGCTGGTCATCGCCACTACTACCACTTCCTGTGTGATGTGGCGTTCCCGCTTCTGTTTCTGCTAGAGCAACTGGGGCCGCTGACATTCCCGCTGAAAATACTGCTTCGGGAAAATCTCCCAGAGTTTCAGAAAGAGTTTTACGAGCATCTGGCTCAAGAGACGCCTCTTCTCAGTCTGGAAGAGTGCAAAGCGAACGAACGCATCCATTGCAAGACGCTGTTTCACTGCACGCCAGCAATGAACTGCGAATACAGAGTCCCAGCCAGCGAGCAGGCAGCATCTATGGTTGCAACGCATTATCTGGCAGCATACCAACTTGATATGCACAAGACGCCAGCCACAAGGCTCTATATCGCGCGGGATGATGCAAAAACACGCCGAATAGTGAACGAGAAGTCACTCAAAGAGCAGTTGGAGGCACGGGGTTTTCAAAGCGTCATTCCCGGCAAACTAAGCCACAAAGAGCAGGTAGAACTCTTCAACAACGCCAGGATCATCGTTGGAACCCACGGCGCAGGCCTGACAAACCTGCTGTTCACACAAGCAGGCGGCAAGCTGATTGAGATCTTCCCCGCAGATTACGTCCAGAGCGCTTATGCATGGCTCGCACATGTACGGGGACTAAGATACGCGCCGGTTATTGGAGAAAAGAGCGGGGCGCACCAACACTTCTCTCTGTCTCAAAATGCAATTGGACAGATCCTGCACGAAGTTGATGCTTTGGAACTCGCTTAAATCGACTTCGGCATTGCAGGCACTATAATCGCTGCCAGTGCGGCGGAACAATCAAACTGTCATCCAGATTGGGGTTCTTGAACCACTTAAGCGGCGCTATCACGTGTTTCTCTTCATCCCCGTTCAAAAAAGCAGCCCACCAGCTGAAGGTGCTGTTGGCGGTGACGATGTGATCGCAAGATGACATAACCATCAGATCTTCATAGTCTTTTCCATCCTGCATCGGATCCGCAAAAAACACATTGGCTTGCTGCGGAACCACCTCACGCGCTCGTTCAGGGCTGTCGGAGAAGACATAGAAGGTCAGGCCGGGAATGCGCTCTGAGAGGAAATCCATCGCGCCCTTGTAATAGCCAGCAGAGCACAACCCAAAATTCTGTAGATTGTGCGCCTGACTATAATCGCCATAGCGCACATGCAAGGCAACGGATGGCCCGGAGTTGATCCGTTGCAGCAGTTTCAGCCGCTCAAGCACCATTGGTTTCTTGAGCGTGATCTCTTCTCGCAACTGCTCCATGATGGAGAATGGCATCTCCCACTTCTGCCAGTATCCGTCCAGATAAGCGCTTTGCTTGAAGACGGGCGTATCTCCATCTCGCAGCAACTCGTCCTCGCGGATGTAGCGGCGCTGATAGAAGGGATAGAACTTGCGGCATATCTTGACGGTTTGCCCAAACCCCTGTGCTGGCCAAAGCACTGCAGACATTTCAGATTCAGTGGCAGATAAACCCTGCGTTTTGAAAAGGTTGAGGCAATAGGAGCGGTTGAAGTACTGCGCGTACTCACTGTGGTCGAAACGAAGTTTCATCCCCGTTTCAAGCGCGATTTTTCGCCCGAAAGCATACTGAAAAAGCTGATTGCCAATGCCGCCACGGATACGGACAATCAATGTTGGTTTGAGCTTGCGCCGTCGCGCAGCACCAGACTTTCGCACCTGAGAAGCAACTGACATACGTCCCCCGTACACAAATCAGCGTGTTTACCCCTCAGCCTACCGGAGCTTTGGCAAAGGCTCACTACTAGGTTTTTGGGAGTAAATCTCCTAGGTCGAGCTGAAACCGTGCTAGGTCTGCGAGGATAAGTTGTAATGAACCCCCGCGGTATCATGAAAATGCCATTCTTGCTGACAACACTGCACTCGATATAACCAATTGGATTTGCTTATGAACTACGAATTACTTATTTGGGATTGCGACGGCTGTTTGATTGATAGCGAGTGGATTGGCTGTCAGGTAGAGGCCGAAGGCTTCACCAAAGCTGGATACCCCATCAGCACGGAAGAAATGATCGCCCGCTTCTGCGGTGTGTCATCTGCAGAAGTATTTGGCCAGGTTGAAGCGGAAATTGGCGTCAACATCCGCCACCACGAGGCGATCGTAAATCAGGATGAGGCGCTCAAGGCAGCCTTTGAGCAGCATCTCAAGCCAATCGCTGGCATCCATGAAGCCTTGCATGAGTTGGACAACTCATTCCCGAATTTGCAAATGTGCATCGCCTCTGGCAGTTCCATGGACCGCCTGGAACATACCCTCAAGCTCACAAATCTATATGATCGGTTTGAGAATAAATATTTCTCGGCTGATCTGGTTGAAAAGGGCAAGCCAGCGCCAGATGTGTTCCTGAAAGCAGCAAGCGAGATGGGCGTCGCTCCCGAAAAATGCGTGGTTGTTGAAGACAGTCACCTCGGCTTGCAAGCTGCCCGGGCAGCAGGCATGACCGCCCTCGGCTTCACCGGAGCCTCCCACGGCAACGCAGATTTACACAGCCGCCTTGAACAGCAAAACCCAATGGCAATCTTTAATGATATGAAAGAGTTAGCCGGTCTCATCAAAAAGCTTAATATGCTCAAAAGTACGGCTTGAGGATCGCCGAGCAGCACAAACTGCCAAAACTTTCTTGACAGGGCAGGGCCGTTGCGGTCATACACTTGGGCATGAACAAGAGCCTGACCATCATTTCTGCGGTTTATTATTATGCGCCCGACATATCGGCGGCCGCGTTCCTATAAACTCATGTAAAATTGAGGTCAGAACCAAAAGCCGCCGCGTAGGCGGCTTTCGTGTTTTAGCTCTCCTGCGCGGCGAAGGGGAGCATTATGAAACATGCAATGGTAGATACAACGCGCTGCTTCCGTCCCAAATCTGAAGCCCTTCAACTGCTGATCGATCGCGGTTTCCTGCATCAATGCACGGATCTGGAAGCGCTGGACGAAAAGCTCCAAGCTGGCCCCATCACAGCATACGCTGGGTTTGATGCAACCGCCGACAGCTTGCATGTCGGCCACCTGCTGCCATTAATGGCCATGCGTTGGTTGCAGAAAACCGGACACAAACCAATCCTGTTGGTGGGCGGCGGTACCACGCGCGTAGGCGACCCAAGCTTCCGCACTGAAAGTCGTCCGCTGCTGGATGATACCCAGATAGAACACAATCTCGCAGGTATCCGCGCAACCGTAGAACGCCTCTTCGACTTGTCTGAAGGGCAGGGCCAAATCGTCAACAACGCTGAATGGTTGGATGAATTCCGCTTCCTCGAGTTCCTGCGGGACTTCGGCACGCACTTCACCGTCAACCGCATGATGACCTTCGACAGCGTCCGCTCCCGCCTTGAGGCACAACAACCACTCTCCGTGCTCGAGTTCTGCTACATGATGCTCCAAGCCGTTGACTTCGTTGAGCTCAACCAGCGCTTCGACTGCACATTGCAGATTGGCGGTTCTGATCAATGGGGCAACATCGTCAATGGTGTGGACCTCGGTCGTCGCTCCGGCAGCCAGCTCTTTGGTTTCACCCTGCCACTGCTGACAACAGCCTCCGGCAGCAAAATGGGCAAAACCGCAGAGGGTGCGGTCTGGCTCAACCCATCCCGCCTATCCAGTTTCGGCTTCTGGCAATTCTGGCGCAATGCAGATGATGCGGATGTGCCGCGTCTGCTGAAACTCTTCACCGACTTGCCACTGGGCGAAATTGATCGCCTGTCTTCCTTACAAGGGCAGGAGCTGAATGAGGCCAAGAAAATCCTGGCAACACAAGTCACCGGCATCGTCCACGGTCTGGCCGCAGCAGAAGCAGCCCTTCAGCAGGGAGAAGCCCTGTTCAGCGGTCAGGAAGACCTCTCTCAGCCAACCCACGAGCTACCTCTATCCCTCCTCGCCAAACCACTTGGCCTGCTGGACCTGCTGGTTAAAACCGGCTTCGCCACCACCAACAACGAAGCCCGCCGCCTCATCCGCGGAGGCGCCGTCCGCCTGAATACATCCATCGTTCTGGAAGAAACCCGGATGATTTCGGAGGGCGATCTGAAGCCGGGTGAGCGCCTGACACTTGCAGTGGGTAAACGCCGTAAGGCACTGGTGGAGTTTGTGTAACCGGGAAAACAGCATGCAGTTAGAAATGTTCTGACTGCATGCTCGCTGATAAAATATCGCAGACCACCACGGGGTAGTGATGCGACTGCAACATGCACTTAAACCATCCTCAGCCCTGCCGACAACTGAGGTTTGCTCTAAGATTATTTATTCAGCTTTCATAGCTTTTTAGGCTTATCGGATGGAGGCTCGGTGACGAAAGACTTGATCCAATTCTTTAGTACGGTGCCTTGTTCACTCCCCACCATGCTGTAGGGATAGTATTCTCGCTCTGACCAGACTATTCGTGCCTTAACTTTTTGATGTTTTGAGCTTGGTATAGGAAAAAATTGTTTAGCTTGGCCGATCTTAAGCAGCTGCTTTAAGTACCCCTTCAAATAGGTATTATAATGGTGAACCACTAAGTCTGGCAGAATAAGGGTGTGGCCATAATGGAATTTTCTCTCACCCATAAACTCTTCAGATAACTTGACAGGCATGTAAACTGCCTCGCCGTTCTCTGAGTTATGCAGGTAAAAGAAAGTCCCGGAGAGATCACCTTCATCAACGAAAAAAATACCTTTCTTTCCAGGATAGACAGTATTTTTAACGATATCTGCTGTGTCTATCCTTATAGATTTTTCTATAAGATTACTTAGATCAGCAGCAATCGTTTGCTTTTCACCAAGGGGGAGGAAAGCAGCGATATTATTCTGATCCATATTGTCCTGCGGAGATAGGGCTGTGTCTGGATTGCCCACGAAAAGTAGTAATTTGGGCTTTTCGTTGCGAAATATTCCAAGTCCGCTTTTATGTAACGGTCTAAGGCGTGTAATTGATTTATGTTTACCTGCAAAGTATAGACTTGGCATTTGCCCGTCTACGAGCGCAAATGTGCCTTCGTTGAACCTGATTGTCCCGAACAGAAGTTTATTTTGGTCTATCTCTGGTATTGGTGTTTCAATTTCCTTACTCATTTGCTTCTCCATTCTTGTTATTCTTAATTGGCCAGCGCAAAGATGCGTTCAGGCTACAGATAACGAGACGGATCATAGATGTGATTGTGAAAACAGATCTGCGGGCACCACAGCTAAGCAAGTTTATGTTTTCAGTAAAAAAAGCCCCCGCCGGTTAGGGCAGGGGCCAAGTCATATGGATATGAAGCAGGGACAAACCCTGTAAACCGTGGGGCGAGGTCGCCACACGAACTGTGTAAGACGCTACTTAGGCATTTGCGAGCGGACGACTTCCCGAAGGGCGTCAACCGGCTCAAGAGCCTTGCCACGTTTAATGTGCCAGAAGGTCCAGCCATTGCAGGCTTGCTGACCTTGAACGAGCGCACCCACCTTATGGATGGATCCTGAATGCTCGCCGCAGATCAAAGAACCATCGGCGCGAACCGTAGCCTTGAAGCGTCCACGGGCATCGGTCAGTTCCGCGCCCGGTGTCAATAATCCTGTCTCCAACAAATTGCCAAACGGAACCCGTGGAAGGGAGCGTTTGCCTTGTGTCATCGCCAGAAAATCATCGTTGGCAGGTGTAACCCGATCAATCCGTTCGGAAGCTGCTTTAATGTAAGAGTCTTCACGCTCACATCCCACAAAGTGGCGGCCAAGCTTCTTGGCAACAGCACCAGTGGTGCCTGTGCCAAAGAATGGATCAAGGATCACATCGCCCTGGTTTGAAGTGGAGAGCAGCACGCGGTAAAGCAGGCTCTCCGGCTTCTGAGTTGGATGCACTTTGTCGCCGTTGTCGTCCTTCAGGCGTTCGTGACCAGTGCAGATAGGCAGCACCCAGTCAGACCGCATCTGAAGATCGTCGTTAAACGTCTTCATCGCATCGTAGTTAAAGGTCGGCTTGCTCTCTTGTGAAGGGCAGGCCCAGATGAGCGTCTCATGAGCATTAGTAAAACGTTTGCCACGGAAGTTCGGCATCGGGTTTGTTTTCAGCCAAACCACATCATTGTTGATCCAGAACCCAAGGTCCTGCATCACCGCACCAACGCGAAAAATGTTGTGATAAGAGCCAATAACCCAGATGGACCCGTTTGGCTTCAACACGCGGCGAACCGCCTGCAGCCAAGCACGAGTGAACTCATCATAAGCTTTAAAGCTGGAGAACTGATCCCAGTGATCATCGCAGGCATCTACCTTTGAGTGATCAGGTCTGTGCAGATCTCCGCCCAGCTGTAGGTTATAAGGGGGATCGGCGAAAACCACATCCACGCTGTTGTCTGGAAGCTTGTTCAAAGCCTCAACACAGTCGCCCTTAATAATTGTATCAAGCCAGTCTGGCTTGGTGGAAATGTGGGGTGCCATCAAGGACACCCCTTCTTTACGCTGTACTCTCATTGCGACGCAACACCTCACGCAATTCATGAGTGCTATGGTTACCCACTATGGTAAACCAGAGGTTAATAGTGGATATCTTTTATTCTTTTAGAATCAACGCTTTATTTACAGATTCGAATATTCGTCTCGAAGTTAACTCCCATTAATATTCGACCGCGGATTCCCTTGGGGTAGAGGTTTATGAGGAGTTAAAATGGCGAAAATAGAGACCCTAAATATTTTTTTGAGAGTCAAGCTTTTTTGCTGGCTAAAAAGAACAAGGTAAACGCACTGCGGGGACAGCGGGCAAATCGGTTAACGAGTGTGGCAGCGAAAAAGTATGAACTTAGGTGGCTGCTTTATGTCTCGTAAATTTTATTAATGCTGTTATGTCCATGATGCATCCTATGGCCTTCAATCGATACGATGCGCAGTTTTGCGTTTTTGTTGTGAAAGCCTATCCATCGCTGGCGAAAATCATTGTCAGAAAATACAGCCTCAACCTGCTCACCATGCGATATTTCGACAGAAATGCAGTCCGCATCAACGTTCTCGAGGTGTAGAAACTCAGCAACTAGATCGGTAAAAGTTGGCGATAAGTGATCTACGTGGCATTTGAACTGTTTGATGGTAGAGTGTGTAACCGGACATATTATCTGTCCGCCATGTTTGTTGAAGGTATTGTCGCGCCATCTTAAAATGTATGGTCGAACCGCCTGACGAAAAGCTTCTGAAACTCTATCTGGGTGGCTACGTCTTTGCGCCTCGAAGCAAACTTTATAGCTAAAACGTGCGACGGATCCATCTACTCGCTCGACACCAAATCCATGCCCTGACCGAGTTGAGCCATTACTGTATAATCCGATACGCCGAACACCGAGGCCAACTTTTTCTGAACAGCTTGGATGGCGTTGCAATGCATCGAGAACAGCAATTTCAGCTTGCCCAGACAAGAAGTCTCCAGGTAAATGATCGTCCTTGATTTCACGTATGTAGGCTACTGCTTTACTCTTGCTGGTAAACCACAAGCTGCCAAGCTTGACCTGTTCACTTATGCCCATAAACCTGCCAATTGCTAAATGCTGTCCATTGCTGACTTAGATGGGCGCAACTTGATAGTTGCACCCGCCTTTTTTGCAGCTACTCAATCCCCATGCAATTGGCGTAGAACGTGACGGTCGCTGGCCAGTCAGAAAACACACCGCTCACCTTCACGTCCTGTGCCAGCACATCCAGCAGCTCATAAACGCTGCCTTCGCTGGTGATCGCATCATTGATGCTGCGGTAATACCAGCCGCCTTTGTTGTGAGAGAGCAGGCCGGAGCGCTCCAGCGTCCAGGTGAAGATCTTGATGCCAGCCTCATTCGCAGCCTTTGCATAAGCAGATGGCACGATCTTCCCGTTATCCAGAGTGACAAGCATCCAAAGAGGCGGGGAGATATAGTTCACGCCCATCTCTTTCAGCTCAGCCATGGACGGCTTGAAGCTGGTTGGATCGGATGTGTCAAAGCCCTGCATACGGAAGCGTCCATCAAGGAACACGGCCTGCTTGCCAAACTCAGGCTCATTCTTGATCCAGTACAGCACATCATCCAAAAAGAAGGACTGAGGATAAACGTCAGAGGCCGGAACACCAGCTGCTTTATATTCATCAATCAGCTTCTGAGCGAAATCTTCCTGAGTGAACCCATCAAATGGCATTTTCACACTTGGGCGCTTCAACTCCGGCGTAAACTTAACGCCCTGTTCTTTGAAGAGCTCAATGGACTGAGCATGGGTCATCAAAGTGCCACCAGCACCAGCTGCCGCATAAAGGTCTGTGCGCCAGTCAGCTGTGCCTTTCAGGAAGTCCTCAACCGTTGTTGCAGCTGGATTAGAGGCGTCCATCTTGCCGGTGAGACCTTGGAACTCCGCCAATGTGATCTCAGAGGTTCTGCACTCCGCCGCTGCCTTCTCGTCATTGGTAGCAGCAGTAAACGGAGCAACACACGTGCTGGCCAGATCAGTCGCGAGGATATCTGTCGTTGTCGCCAGATCATTTTGAGAATGACGGCAGACCAGCTCTTTGTCCTTGGTGAAGGTAACATCGCATTCCTGCACCCCCGCACCCATCACAGCCGCGGCTTGATAAGACTCTAACGTATGCTCAGGAAACTGCAGCGGTGCCCCACGGTGCCCGATCGTGAAACTGGAAGCCTTTGCAGGATTGCCGATACAGGCGCGCAACTTATCCTTCAACGGGCTCTCTTGCATCTGCTCAACGAGAAAAGCAGGCCGCGGCCCCAACTGGGCAGCTTGTGCGCTCACAGTAAGGCAGGTGCCAGCCACCAAACCAAGCGCAGCAGTACGAACAAAGTGCATAAAAAGATCCCTCCCGATCATCTGAAGCGTAGTCCCGCAAAGTGCCTCTAGAACTCGCCCATGCAATTTTCGGGATAGTTTTACAGAATAAACTGAAGGAGATAAGGGTAAATATGTAGCTATGAATCTCAATTCTGTGTGCAGAGCTGAATCTGACGCTGCGTGAAAATATCCTCACTCACTAAAAAATAAACCATATTTGTCCGCAGTTTGTCTTGACCCTGTCGTAAACATCCCTCAGATATATAGTGACACGAAAGAGGAGAAACTGAACGTGTCGACTATATCCGATAGCGACGTTGTGATGGAAAGCCGTTCCATCCGTACGCCTGAGACAATTCCCCCACAATCCTTTAAAGATGCCAGTGAAGCTGTTGCGCACCTGATCTATCTGTTTGATCGGGCGACTGACTTTCTACGTGAGAATTTTAAAGAGGCTGCACAGGGCAGCATGTCGGAAACCAGGGTCAGAGCATTTTACCCGGAACTGCGATTTGAAGTATCCAGCCACATCCGCGTTGATACGCGCCTGTCCTATGGCTTTGTGGCAAGGCCTGGCAAATATAAGACCACAGTCACCCGGCCAGATCTGTTTAAGAACTACCTGGAACATCAGATTGATCTCCTGATCAAAAACCACGGTCTTGAAGTGGTGATCGCTGAAAGTGATCAGCCGATCCCGCTGCACTTTGCCTTTTATGATGGTGCACACGTGGAAGGCGCTTTGCCATCCAGCGAAGAGCGCCCGCTGCGTGATGTGTTTGATGTGCCGGATCTTGCCGTCATGGATGATGCCATCTCCAATGGCACCTACCGTTCAAAAGATGGCTTTGAGCCGCTGGCGCCGTTTACGGCTCCGCGCGTGGATTATTCCCTGCATCGCTTACAGCACTACACCGCAACCGCGCCGCGCTATTTCCAGAACTTCGTGCTCTTCACAAACTATCAGTTCTACATTGATGGCTTTGCGCAGATGGCAAAAGAGCTGATCAATGATCCGGAGAGCGGATATGTGGCCTTTGTCGAGCCGGGCAATCTCATCACCTATGCAGGTGATAAAGAGCCGCGCGAAGGTGTGGCCCCGCTGCGCCTGCCACAAATGCCAGCCTATCACCTGCTGCGAGAAGATAACTCCGGTATCACCATGGTGAACATCGGTGTTGGCCCGTCCAATGCAAAAACCATCACCGACCACATTGCAGTGCTTCGCCCACATGCCTGGTTGATGCTCGGCCACTGCGCTGGGCTCAGAAGCAGCCAGCAGCTCGGTGATTACGTACTGGCTCATGGTTATGTGCGTGAAGACAAGGTGCTGGATGCTGACCTGCCAACATGGGTTCCAATCCCGCCACTGGCAGAAGTGCAGGTCGCGCTGGAAGATGCCGTTGAAAAGACCACCGGTTACAGCGGCTATGACCTGAAGCGTGTGATGCGCACAGGAACCGTAGCCTCCATCGATAACCGCAACTGGGAACTGCGCGACCACCGCGAGCCGGTGCAGCGTTTCTCCCAGTCCCGTGCGATCGCGCTGGATATGGAATCTGCAACCATCGCTGCCAACGGTTTCCGCTTCCGCGTTCCTTATGGAACCTTGCTCTGCGTATCAGACAAGCCGCTGCATGGGGAATTGAAGCTGCCCGGCATGGCGACAGACTTCTACCGGACGCAAGTGAACCAGCATCTGGAAATTGGTGTGAAGACCATGGAGGTCCTGAGGGAAATGCCGTTGGAACGGCTCCACTCTCGCAAACTCCGCAGCTTCATGGAAACCGCATTCCAATAAGCACTGATCAGCATTTGTAGAAACAAGAAAAGCCGGGCTCCAGACCCGGCTTTTTGCTGCGCACTTAAATCACGCCACCGGCCTTCAGCGCTTTCATCATCACTGTTGGCAGGGCTTCTCCCTCAAGCTCATCTGGTGCTGACCACCAATAGCCGTCAGGTTCATCATAATGCGCTGGTGCCTGTGCCTGCCAGACGCTCATTTCCAGATGGAAATGCGTGAAAGTGTGCTTCACATCCTTCGGCGTACGCACCCAGTCCGCAGTGATCGGAGCATGTGAGAGGTCTTCCATCGCTGCATTATCTGCCCAATGCGTGGTGATGGGCTCACTCATGCCAGCAAGCAGTCCTTTATCTTTGCGTTTGCGCAAAAGAATGCGGCCACGTGCATCGCTGAGCAGAAAGGCCATACCGCGTCGTGTCGGTTTCACCTTCTTGGGGGCTTTGCGTGGCAGCGTGTCCGCAATGCCTTGCCTGCGACCCTCACAAACATCCATCCACGGGCAGATGCCACAGGCCGGAGACTTCGGCGTGCAGATCGTGGCACCAAGGTCCATGATGGCCTGCGCAAAGTCACCGGGTCGGTCATGCGGCGTCACTTCAGCCATCAACGGCTTCACTTCAGCTTTGAGGGCAGGGAGCTCTGTCAGCAATGCGTGGCGGCGGGACAGAACCCTCTCCACATTGCCATCAACCACAGCTGCATGGCGCCCAAAGGCTATCGTGGAGATTGCAGCAGCCGTGTAAGGACCGATGCCGGGGAGCTTTAAAAGCCGCTCTTCTTCCTCAGGAAAACGCCCATTGTGATGCAATTGGACAAATTTTGCACACTTATACAGATTTCTTGCACGGGAATAATAACCAAGCCCAGCCCACGCTTTTAGGATGTCTTCTTCCTCCGCATTGGCCATATCAGCAAGTGTTGGCCATGTCTTTATGAAGAGATTGAAGTAGTTTTTCACTGCCGCAACAGTAGTCTGCTGAAGCATGATTTCTGAGAGCCAGACATGGTAAGGGTCTGGTTTTACACCGGAAAGTATATCAGCTGGAGCTGTTCGCCATGGCAGTTGGCGAGAATTTCTGTCATACCAGTAAAGAACAACTAGATTATCTTGCATGGTTTTGTGGGTTAACCTTGGTTTTGATCCCTAAATAATTGGGGTTCCCTTGGTAATTCATGGTACCGCGGAAAACGGGACTGAATTAAGACTAATATAAAGCAATGGTCATATATGTGCCTTAATCTAATGGCGTGATGAAGACGATGAAAGCAACTGCGCAAAATCGGGTTTCCAGGAGATCAAGCCATCAGTTAAACGAGCTGATTGGTAAGACCATGCACCCTGTCGCGCGCAAGCGCGGATTTGCCAGTGCCGACCTTCTCACCGCCTGGCCAGAACTTGTCGGCAAGAAGTATCACGGAAAAGTACAGCCCGGTAGGCTTGTTTGGCCAAGAGCCAAAAGCTCTGAAGGAGAGCCGGTTGCAGAACCTGCAACACTTCTTGTTCATGCGGATGGCTCCACTGCTTTGTTTTTTACGCATGAAGCTCCACAACTGCGAGATCGGATAAACGCCTTTTTAGGCTGGAATGCGGTTGGCCGCATCAAGGTTGTGCAGCGTCCGGCGCTCAGAACCAAAAAAATCACACCAAAACCGCTTCGTGAGCTGTCAGAAATTGAAAACCGCCGCATCGAGCAGAAGGTTGCCTCAGTCTCTGATGAACGGTTGAAGAATGCGCTGGAAAAGCTCGGCAAGAACCTCATTGCCCGCACACCTGCAAGCAACTCCTGATCCATCCTTAAAGACCTGCAGTTCTGAATGTGTGATTACTGGCTGACCACCAGATCATGCCCCTTTGCGGTATATCCCAGCAAAAGGTCAGGGCGCTCCATCAAAAGATAGGCTGTCGTTGTTTCCTGCGCATTCCGCAGTTCAATGGTATCACCATTCACCGCCCACGCCGTCACGCTGCTCAGCTCTTCATTGGTGCAGCCGCTTGTTGCTGCATGTCCGTTTGGAAAACTGCTGGTCACAGCTGGTGTCACAACAGCAGCGCCTGACGGGGTCTTGCTAAACTGGACCCGACAAGGAGCTGAGCTGTTTCCGCTGCCCTCGCTGACGACCCAATTCGTAGAGGTAAGTGCGCCCAAATCTGCGGTGCCTGTATAAATTGTATTGGATGTCGCAGGTATAGCAGTCGTTTCAATCGTCGTTTCTTGAGTAGTTGTAGGTATAGCTTCGACGAAATCTTCAGATACAGAGGCTTGGCAGGCAATCAGTGGTGTGCTGAGAAGCATTAAGGTAGTCAAGCGCTTCATAATGTATCCGTATATCTTGTTAGAGAGTTCTATAAATATTTAATAACTCATTAATGAGGCAAAAACAAAACAACACGAGAAATTATTGTTGTTTTCCATGCATAAATTCTGTGGGTATGTATTAGCAGTGCAAATTTAATCATGGCGGATATCTTGGAACGCTCTCTGCCCGTTTACCGCGAAATGGCAGAACCCCTTTGTTTTAAACGAAAAAAATCGTTTTCTCGCCTAACGTATGCGTCAATCCAGCTGCCTTACCAAAATTTAATATGACTACTCAGGATATTCGGTAGCATCCGACAAGTATTTGCCATAGTTTCCTGAAAACCAATTGTTGCTGGAAAGCGAGCTGTGGGCATGGCTGTATTCTGCGGATGTTCACCAGTTTGTGATCAATAGCTCTTGGGTTGGAGTGGTTATACTCCAGACCAGATGCTGGCTGTCTTTATGGCGATAAACGCGCCGGGTCAGCCAACAGGGCAACACATTTTAACTTGGGATAGAAAAACGTGACACTCTCTCGCCGTAAGTTTCTTGAGCGCACCAGTGCTCTTACAGCCGCTTCTCTTGCCTTTGCCGCTATGCCAACTGTTGCCTCTGCACAGACCTATTCCGAGGCAGACCTGAATAAGGTTGGCCCGTTGGGTGATAAGGTTATCGGCCAGGCAGACGCTCCCGTCACTGTCATTGAATACGCCTCTTTGACATGTGGTCACTGCGCCAACTTCCACAACACCACATATAAAGAGCTGAAGAAGAAATACATCGACACCGGCAAAGTGCGTTTCATCTTCCGTGAATTCCCGCTGGATACAGTCGCCGCAGCTGGCTTTATGCTTGCGCGCTGTGCACCGGAAGACAAATACTTCGACATTATGTCTCTGATGTTCGAACAGCAGCGCAGCTGGGCATTCACCAATGATCCATACAGCGCCCTGTTGAATATGGGCAAGCAGCTCGGTTTCACTGAAGAAGCTGTAAAGGCTTGCTTGACGAATCAGGAAATACTAGACGGAGTAACCGAAGTTCGTGACTACGGCTCAGACACTCTGGGTGTAGATTCAACACCGACCTTCTTTATCAACGGTGAAAAAGTAAGCGGAGCACTCTCTCTTGAGGAGTTCAGCAAGTACGTGGATAAGAATCTGTAAGACAAGCGGGCAGCCCTCAGGGCTGGATCTCCTGCTCGCAGATCTATGCGCGTATGATCGCTTACATCCTGTTGTAAGAGTAGGGGGCGCTCCATGAAGTTTCAGCGCCTCCGTGTCCTTGGGTTCAAATCTTTTGTTGAGCCTATGGAGTTTGTCATTGAAGACGGCCTGACAGGCGTTGTCGGGCCCAATGGCTGCGGAAAGTCCAATCTTGTAGAAGCGCTGCGCTGGGTTATGGGAGAGAGCTCCTATAAGAACATGCGCGCCTCCGGAATGGATGATGTAATTTTCTCGGGCAGCCTCAACCGCCCGGCGCGTAACACAGCCGAAGTGACGCTCTTTCTCGACAACCAAGATCGAACAGCACCCACTGGATATAACGACAGTGACACGCTGGAAGTCACCCGCCGCATCGAGCGTGAAGCTGGCTCTGTCTATAAGATCAACGGCAAAGACGCTCGTGCAAGAGACGTACAGCTGCTGTTTGCCGACGCCTCCACCGGTGCGCGCTCACCGGCAATGGTGCGACAGGGGCAAATCGGCGAGCTAATTTCGTCCAAGCCAACATCGCGTAGAAAGATCCTGGAGGAAGCCGCAGGCATCTCCGGCCTGCACAGCCGCCGGAAAGAAGCAGAAATCCGTCTGCGGGCTGCTGAAACCAATCTGGAACGTCTGGAAGATGTGGTCGTTCAGATTGAGGGACAACTCGACGGCCTGAAGCGGCAGGCAAGACAAGCCACCCGCTACCGCAACCTCTCCTCAGAAATTCGCAAGGCCGAAGCGACGATCCTGTATCTGCGCTGGCAGGAAGCAACATCCGCGCTGGACGTTGCCCGCAAGCAATATGCGGATGCTGAAATCGGAATGCGGGATATCGCGGGTTTGCAGGCGTCCACGGCGAAAGAGCAGGCACTTGCCGCTCATGAAATTCCAAAGCTCAGAGAAGCCGCAGGTGGCGCCGCTGCTGCACTCCAGCATCTGATTATCGCGAAAAACGATCTTGAGTCAGAAGACCGCCGGATCAGGGAAAAGCTGATGGACCTTCAGGCGCGTCTTGCTCAGATGGAGCAGGACATCGAGCGTGAAGCACAGCTTGCTAGCGAAAACACCAGTCATCTGGAAGAGCTGGAAGAGGAAAAACAAGAACTCCTCGAAGCTGTCGAGACTTTGGACGAGCGTGCGGCTGAAGCTGAAGAACTGGTGTTGATCGCGGAAGATAATCTCGATGCCAGCGAGATGAAGCACTCGCGGATCACTCAGGATCACGCTAGCCTCCTTGCCAAGCACACGCAGCTCGACAATCAGATTTCCGGCATTCGCCAAAAGAGCGCCCGCTTTAAAGAAGAAGCAGACCGCTTCAAAGGCCAACTTGAAGCTGTTGAGGCAGATATTAAAGCGGCCAGTGGCCCAAGCGATAAGCGCGAAGAGCTGGAAATGGCTCTGGAAGAGCTGGCTGAAGCAGAAGAAACCGCAGTTGAAGCGGAAGAAACTCTGGCTACGGCACGCGAAACAGAAAACAACTGCCGTAACCCATTGAATGAAGCACATTCAGCTCTTTCCAGATATGAGACAGAAGCCAAGACACTGCAGGCCGTCCTTTCTGCTGGCCAAAGCGGAGATTGGACACCTGCTGTAGACCGCATGAGCGTAAACCCGGGTTTGGAAACAGCGCTGGGTGCCGCCTTGGGCGAAGACCTTGATGCTGCAATGGAAGAAGATGCGCCAGTCTGTTGGAGCCTGAATGCGGGGGCGGGCAGTGATCCTGCCCTTCCAGCAGGTGCAACACCACTTTCCGAATATGTGCAGGCGCCCAATGAGCTGGCACGCCGTCTCGCTCAGGTTGGGCTGATTGAGGCTGAACACGGCTCAGCTTTGCGCAAAGAGCTGAAAGTTGGCCAGCGACTGGTCAGCAAGCAAGGGGATCTGTGGCGCTGGGATGGCTTGATCATCGCAGCAGACGCACCAACACCAGCTGCACAACGCCTTGCACAACGAAACCGCTTGGCGGAACTGGAAGACCTTGTCGAACAGACGAGGGATCTGGTGGAAGAAAAGAAAGAAGCGCTGGAGACGGCAACCGAGCTCAGGCGTCAGGCTGAAGTTGCTGAGCAGGATATGCGTCAGAAACTGCGTCTGGAGCAATCTCGCATTGTCGCCTTGCGTGAAGAACTCGCGACTGCTGAGCGTGCCTTAACAGAGTTGTCGGTTCGTAAAACAACGCTTGAAGAACAGCTCCGCCGCGCAAATGAAGATTATGAAGAGACTGCGGCTTTGCTCGAAGAAGCCGAGAGCGCTCTGGAAGAACTACCGGATATTGCAGGCGTAACAGCTGAGCTGGAAAGTGCGTCCAAAGATGTTTCCACCTGCCGCAGCAAACTGGCAGAGGCCAAAGGAGCCACCGATGCGCTGAAGCGGGAAGGGGAGCTGCGTGCGCGGCGCCTTGAAACCATTGAACGCGACAGACAGAATTGGGTTCAGCGCGCGCAAAACGCAGACAAGCAAATCTCCGTCCTGCGCCAGCGTCGTGATGATGCCGCAGAAGAGCGTCTCATCCTGTTGGAGAGCCCGGAGGAGATCGAGCTCAAACGTCAGGACCTGATGAATGGCCTCACATCTGCAGAGAGTGCACGCAAGGCAGCTGATGACAAACTCGCGGAAGGTGAAAAGCGCCAGCTGATCGCCGACCAGAAGGCCCGTGAAGCCATGGAAGGCTTATCTGGTGCTCGCGAGCGCAAGGTCCGTGCCGAAGAGCGCCTTGAAGCAGCCAAAGAGCGCCGCCTGGAAATTGAGCGCCGCGTGGATGAGGTGCTGGAAGTCAATGTCTCTCGTCTGCATGAGATGGCCGGACTGTCACAAGATGCACCTTTGCCGGATGCCGAAGGTGCCGAACGCAAGCTTGATCGTTTGAAGGCTGAGCGGGAACGTCTTGGAGGCGTAAACCTGCGTGCTGATGAGGAAATGCAGGAAATTACGGAGCAGCGAGACACGCTGATCACCGAAAGAGACGACCTGATTGAGGCCATCAGGAAGTTGCGCACAGGAATCATGAACCTGAACAAGGAAGCGCGAGAGCGTCTCTTGAGCTCTTTTGATCAGGTCAACGACCACTTCAAGCGTTTATTCACACACTTGTTCGGCGGTGGAACGGCAGAGCTGAAACTGGTGGATGCGGAAGACCCTCTCGATGCTGGTTTGGAGATCTTCGCACGCCCTCCGGGCAAGAAGCCCCAGACCATGACACTGCTTTCAGGGGGAGAGCAGGCTCTCACCGCCATGGCGCTCATATTCGCAGTTTTCCTTACAAATCCTGCCCCAATCTGTGTTCTGGATGAGGTTGACGCTCCGTTGGACGATGCCAATGTTGAGCGTTATTGTGCTTTGCTGGAGGATATGGCGCAGAACACGGCAACGCGTTTCACCGTCATCACGCACAACCCGATTACCATGGCGCGCATGTCCAGATTGTTTGGTGTAACCATGGCTGAAAGAGGGGTCTCACAGCTCGTTTCAGTAGATCTTGAGACGGCTGAACGATTCACCGAACCAGCCTAAAATAGGGTACAATACGGCCTTGAAAGTATCCTTTATACGTATTCTCTGTTAGAAACTCTGGAAACTCTTTAGATATCAGTTATTTAGCTTAAGTAGCTCTAACCTTGACAGTGCAGATCACGAGCATTATGGTGCCCCCGACTTTCAGGGGCATCCATGTCTTTGAACTATCTGCCGGTATCTAGGAAGAATGAACATGTCTCCCGATGAGAATAAGCAGAGTGAAAAAGACATGAAAGAAACTGATCGTCACCTGTCTGAGCGGCTAGAAAAGCTCGGCAAAACGTTGGATACACGCTTGGACGAAGCCTCTGCTAAAGAGGAACCGAACAAGACCAGCGCGATGTCAGGCTTGTCACAGGCTTGGAAGATGTCTTCCGAGTTTATTGCCGCTATCTTTGTCGGGGGGGCACTCGGCTGGATGGCGGATAGCTGGATCGGGACCAAGCCGTGGGGGATGATAATTCTCCTTATGCTTGGCTTTGTTGCGGGAATATTAAACGTCCTTCGGGAGGCGGGCAAAGTCGCCGGTCCTGAAAGACGGATGAATTCCGGCAAGAAGCAGGACTAACTAATTCATCGCGCTCTTGCGCTCGTAAATTGGCACTTCAGGGGTACTACCTGTGGCTGGAAATTCAGGCAACGCGATCGATCCGATCCACCAGTTTCATATCTCCAAGATCTTTCCTGTGGAGATTGGCGGTGTTGATTTCTCCTTTACCAACGCTTCCTTGTTCATGGTTGTCACCGTCGCTGTAGCGACCTTGTTCCTCGTTCTGTCTACCAACAGACGTGGTCTGGTCCCAAGCCGCGCTCAACTCATGGCGGAAATGTCCTACGAGTTTGTTGCTGCCACATTGCGAGGATCAGCAGGCAATGACGGAATGCGGTTCTTCCCGCTCGTCTTCTCCCTGTTCATGTTCGTATTCGTTGCAAACATGCTCGGGATGTTCCCATACTTCTTCACCGTTACAAGTCAGATCATCGTGACATTTGCACTCGCAATTCTCGTGATTGGCACTGTAACGATCTACGGTTTCTTCAAGCACGGTGCAGGCTTCCTTAAGCTGTTCGTCCCAAGTGGCGTTCCAGCTGGGGTTATTCCTCTGGTCTCCGCGATTGAAGTTATCTCTTTCCTTTCACGTCCAGTTAGCCTGTCCGTTCGTTTGTTCGCAAACATGCTTGCTGGTCACATCACTCTGAAGGTTTTCGCAGGTTTTGTTGTCATGCTCACCGGCTTCGGTGCAGTTGGCATCGCATCTGCGATCCTGCCTCTGATACTTACAGTTGCCATCACGGCTCTTGAGTTCCTCGTGGCATTCCTTCAGGCCTACGTCTTTACCGTTCTTACGTGCATGTATCTTGCAGATGCGCTCCATCCGAGCCACTAAGTAACGTGTAGAATCCGGGTTTCAAACCCAAAACAAAGTCATAGACGAATTTGCTAGTTTAGGAGCACTTGTCATGGAAGCAGAAGCAGCAAAATACATCGGTGCCGGTATCGCATGCCTTGGTATGGGTGGTGCAGCTCTCGGTCTTGGTAACATCTTCGGCAACTTCCTTGCCGGCGCACTGCGCAACCCATCTGCTGCAGATGGACAGTTTGGCCGCCTCATCCTCGGCTTTGCTGTGACCGAAGCTCTCGGCATCTTCTCCCTTCTCGTCGCACTTCTGCTGCTGTTCGCAGTATAATCGACGACAACGATTAGAGCGTTTTATGATGACGGTTCCTCATGGTAGGGACCGTCTCTAAAATCATAAAACGTTACGAAGAGCGTTCACGGAGAAGTTGATGTCGAATACTCAAGGCAACCTGAATACAACTGCCGAAGTTGGCATTGTAGAGGAGGGCGGTAGCTTTCCTCCGTTCGACAGCACGACTTACCCGTCTCAGCTGTTGTGGTTGGTTCTTTCCTTCGGCGTTTTCTACTGGGTAATGTCGAAAGTGGTCCTCCCACGCATCGGCGGTATCCTTGAAGATCGTCGCGATCGCATCGCAGGTGATATGGCAGAAGCATCCCGTCTCAAACAAGAGACAGATGAAGCCATTGCATCCTACGAAAGTGCTCTAGCCCAAGCGCGCAAAAAAGCCACTACCATGGCTCATGATGCACGTTCTAAGGTGAAAGCAGAGACAGAAAGCGCCCGCGCAGCGGCTGAAGAGCAGCTGGCAGCTAAGCTTTCCGAATCTGAACAGAGCATTTCCAAGATCACAGCTGAAAGCCTGTCTCATGTTGGCGAAATCGCCGCCGAGACAACAGGCGAGCTTGTAAAGGCACTTATCGGTGGCCGTGCTCCAGCGAAAGCTGAAGTCGCCAAAGCCGTTGATGCTGCACTTAAGTAAGGGGTGACAGAATGTTCGATGCAAGCCTTTGGGCACTCGTTGGTCTCATCCTCTTCTTTGCCCTGCTGTGGTACCTGAAAGTACCTGGCAAGGTTGGTGCAATGCTTGACCAGCAAGCGGACAACATCAAGCAAGAGCTTGAAGGCGCCCGTAAGCTGCGTGAAGAAGCTCAGGCTCTGATGGCCGAGTACCAGCGCAAGCGTAAAGAGGCTGAAGCGGAAGCAGATCAGATCGTTGCTGACGCAAAAGTTGAAGCTGATCGTCTGGCTGAAGAAGCCAAGGCAGCTCTCGAAGAGATGATTGCACGTCGCACCAAAGCAGCCGAAGCGAAAATCGCTCAGGCTGAAGCAAATGCGATTGCACAGGTTCGCTCCCGTGCTGCAGATGTTGCAGTTCAGGCAGCTGAAACCATCGTCGCTTCCAGCACTGCCAAAGAAGAAATTCAGGATAAAGTGCTCAAGCAGAGCATCAAACAGGTTTCTGAAAACCTGAATTGATCCTCAGAATTTCTGACAAGAATATCAAAAAAGGCTCCCGAATTTCGGGAGCCTTTTTCTTTGTCTAAACATTACTTGGCTTCAGCGTCCTGATAACAAACTAGACATGCCATTCAGCAAGTCCCAACCGTTCTGAGGTGTCGATTTTAATTGGCAATGGGCTGTCATCAGGCTGGTGCATCAAAACAACGTCCGCTTCCGTGCAGTGCGTCAACAACGCAATGATGCTGCCTGAGCTGAACGCATCAGCGTGTATGGTGTTCCCGGGCACCAGAATACCGCTGCCATGTGGAACAAGGAAGTTGGTGAGAGCAAACTGATCTTCTTCAAGCTGCGTCCCTACAGTGATCACAATCTCACTCTGTTCAGAAGCTGGCATGAACACATGCGGGAAGTCGTGCGTCTCAATAAAGAAACCATTCGCCACATCCAGCCGGTACTGGGGGTAGGCCTTGCCAAACTCATACTCAACAGCATTCAGATTGCCATCAAACTTCAGCGGGACTGTCTGTCCTTCATCGAAGATTTTGACCCCGAAGGCCGCCGCTATGTCATCCCGGTTAGGACTGATTGGCGTCACAAGAGGAATGTCGAGGCTTGTCTCAGCGGAGGCAAACAGTCCGCTTGCGCCAAATACGTTTCCGGGTGCAGGAACCTGTACGGTTGATGCATCCAGCCATCTGCCCTGCGTTTGCAGATATGACCCATCAGGCAAATTCGCGATATCAGCAGGGGAGGCAGCAACTGACTTGTGTGTATCAGCTGTTTCCTGAGCTGGTGAGGCGCTGGTTAGGAACGGGGCTTTAGCAGACAGCACTGCATCTTTGCCACCCTCCACGACGTTGTGAAGCGCGTTTGTCGTCATTCCGAGTTTGTCATTCACCATGCGATGAACAGAAACTGCAGCAAGACTGGAATCCACTTGCCGCTCCGGAATAGCAGGATTGTATTTTACGTTGATACCAAGATCTCCAAGATGACGTTCCTTATACGTCTCTTGCAGATCAGCAGGCTTGGCAGTGTTTTGAACCGCCTGTGGTTGGACTGGGAGGGTCTCGTTCCGCACGGCACCTGTGATAGCTGGCATTTCAATGCTCCTGAATTTAAAGTTGCAATGCCGCCATGATGTGAGCTGTTACGCCTCTGGGTTGTGTCAAAATGCACTCAAAGGCGAGTAAGTGCCGCTAGGTCATTCAACTCTGCGTTATAATGCGAGAGCGTTGGAAAAGCCTGTGTGCTTGAGTTCAAAGCAGGAACGCCTCTTTTTAATTAGCTCTGACGGCTAGTCGATATCATCGCTGACAGTACGAAACACACATTTCCATGCACAATTCTAAGCGATCACATGAACACCAATAGTGGCGTCCCTAAAAGAAGTGCCGACCTCCCACGAATTGCAGAAAATTCTGCCGCGAGGGCTAAATGAGTACTTTAAGAACGCCAGTTTCCTGCACTTTTTAGTGGCATATATATTGCTTTATTGAATTCTGAATTTTGCTTAATTTATGAGTTTTGACCAAATGATGAGCCACGCTAATTTTTCACTCGCCAAACCACTCACTTCTGTTCGCATTGAGGTTGATGAAGGAAGGCAAGTCAACGCCGAAGAAGCGCGCAGTTTTATTAGGCCTAGTGGGCACATAGCTGCATATATGGCCACCTTGAAGAACAATTAGTGAACAAGCTATTGGCAGGTTTTCCTCAGTGGAATGTGTTGCTTGCGACCTTATGAACTCATAGCTCCGATGCTGACCAAAGCCGAGAACATACTATAAACATTAGATTGCTTGATGTTTGTCTAGCTCCATTTTGAGGAGCATCTATCGGTGGTGAGGGCCGGATCACGATCTACATTTGTCAGGTTGCTGCGTGATGTTTATTCTTTTCATTGATGCTGGTGCTGGCGACTCGCCAGTTAATTCTTGCCTTCGAGGATTTAGGAAAGGTTAGTTCTGGTAGGTGATTATTTTTCACTTAGTTCAACAAATATAACCAGTAATAGTTGGCGTGTTGAATATTTAAGTAATTTTGAATAAATGGATTTGATTTTGATTATTTAGTTAAATTTGCATTTAATTATTTAATTGACGGTTCCCACATCAGAAGGTCATCTTCCGCACGCGTAAGTGCGCAAATCATTATTTGGATGATGGATTTTCGATGAATAAGATACTGTCCGCACTGTTGGCATTTGGGCTTATGTCAGCAACACCTTCATCTGCACAAGAGCTGCCGAGTTCCCAAGTGGAAACTTACAAGGACTGGACGCTACGCTGTGTTCCGGTTGAAGGTAAGCAGACCTGCCAGATGATGCAGGAATTATCATCCAAACAATCCGGACAACGAGTATTAGCGTTTGTGATTGATAAGCAAGCTGGTCGAGCTCCAGTGACAGGAACATTAATCTTGCCTTTTGGTCTGGAACTTGATGCCGGGATCAATGCAAAGATTGATGAGCAAACAGCGTTTGAGAGGCTTGCCTTTTCAACGTGCCTGCCTGCTGGGTGTCTTGCTCCAGTTGAGCTGAGCGATGCGCTTACTGAGCAGCTTAAGACTGGTCAGAACCTGACATTAACGCTCAAGTCCATCTCTTCTCAACAACCAGTTTCAATTGAGTTGTCTCTGTCTGGCTTTTCTGCAGCTTTTGCGCGCCTGAACGCTCTTTCTAATCCGTCCTAAGCTTCTCATTGCTGCCATTTGTCTGTTTGTTTTCATGATTTTTCTGCACAAATTTGTTGCACCCTTTATTCTGTCTCTTTGTGTTGCCTCAAATATTGCCCGGGCACAGCCAGTTCCTGATCAGATTTTGAAGGATCAGGAAAACATTATCATACGCGAACAGGAACAGCGCCGCCTTGAACAAGAACGGATACTTGGTGATCATAAGCAGGTCAGTCGGCAAAAATCTCAAAAATTAGAACTGCTATCAGGGCAAGAGAGCGCTTGTTTTGATGTCCAGGAGATCGTGCTGCTTGGTGAACTCAAGGAACCTGTATCAGAACTCAAAAGCGAACTTATCTCTTTTGAAGGAAGGTGCCTTGGCGCAGTTGGTTTGCAGAACGTTCTACGGCAGATCACAAACTATTATATTGCAAAAGGGTTTGTCACATCGCGGGCTTATTTGAAGCCTCAGGATATTTCTGTAGGACGACTGGAAGTTTTGGTTGTCGAAGGTAACGTTGATGAAGTGATCATTTTGGAAGGTGATACTAAACGTTCCAGACCTCAGCAAATTACAGGCAATCGACAGGGACATATCCTTAATATTCGCGACTTTGAGCAAGGGCTCGATCAAATCAACCGTCTGGGCTCCAAAACTGCCAAAATCAGAATTGAGCCAGGGGACGCGATCGGCAGCAGCCGGGTCTATATTGATGTTCAAGACACCTACGCAGCCAATATATCTACTCAGCTCAATAACGAAGGCTCAAAATCAACAGGACGCCATCAACTCTCTGGGTCTGTTACCCTCGAAGACACCTTGGGCTTTTATGAGAGCCTGACAGTCAGTGCGAAGACCACACTGGATTATCTGGATCGCAATGTCTATTCACGCTCGATCAACGGATATGCCTCAATTCCCTGGCATTACCTAACACTGTCTGTGAGCGGTTCCTTCCAGCAATATGCATCAGAGGTAACGTCTGCAGTTCAAAGTTTTGGCTATAACGGAGACAGCTGGGAAGCACGTTTGGGCGCTGATTTTGTTGCCTATCGCGATAAGACCAATCAGTTTCTTTTGAGTGCCGGTCTCACTTTGAAAGAAAGCCGCAACTTCGTTACTGGCAGATACATTGATGCCTCCAGCAAGCGGCTGTCTATTGTCGATGTATCAGGAGCATGGACAGGCCAGGTCTTTCAAGGGGCAGGAAACGTCAAATTATCCTGGCGTCAGGGCATTGATGCGTTTGCCGCGCACGCTGACACTATTTTTAGTGAGAGGACTCCAAGAGGTCAGTTTTCCGAAGTGGAGCTATCTGCGTCCTGGCGCAAGGGCTGGCAAACCCAAAATGGTCCGATAGGGCTATCATTCAAAGGTTTCGCCTCTGCCTCGCCACATACTCTGGTTGCCAGTGAACGGATTGGGCTTGGAGGTCCTGGCAGTGTACGCGGGTTTCGTGATGACAGCCTGTCAGGCGACATTGGCGGGTATCTGCAAACTGAGATGTCATGGTCTCCGGATGTTGCCTCTTTTCCGCAGGTTTTGCAGAAAGTGCTTGGCCGGCCACAGTTGTTTGCAGGTCTTGATGGCGGCCGGATTGCCTTTGATGGACATGATCCCAACGAAGGTGGGGGAATGGCAGGCAGCGTTTTAGGGCTGCGCCTGTCAGGTGGTTTGTTATCCGGCCAACTTGCCTATGAGCGCCCACTTTATCATCCCGAGTTTGTTTCTGCTCCGCAGCGCGGTTTTGTGCGGGCGCAACTACGCCTGAGCGCACAATTTTGATCATTAAGGTTTGTCATGAAGAAGTTTTTGAATTCGTTTTTTTGTGCAGCCTTTCTTACTCAAGGCATTATCCCAGCCTACGCGCAAAGCCTCACACCTGATCCAAATTCCAATACCCCAGGTGTTTTGGAAGCTCCTAATGGCGTGCCAGTGGTCAACATCGTTACGCCCACCAGCTCAGGTCTGTCACACAACAAGTTCCTTGACTTCAATGTGGGCAAAGACGGTCTGATCCTGAATAATTCCACCCAGATGAGCCCGTCAAATCTTGGTGGGATCATCGAGCAAAATCCCAACCTTAAAAACGGAGCGGCCTCCCTCATCTTAAACGAGGTGACCTCCTCAAATCGGTCTTTGTTGCAAGGACCTACCGAGGTTCACGGTCAGGCAGCAGATTATATCCTCGTCAATCCCAACGGCATGAGCTGTAATGGATGCGGATTCATCAACATCCCGCGAGCAACGCTCTCAACCGGTGTGCCACATATTGAAGATGGCAGACTTAAGGAGATTGTTGTTGATCAAGGCTCTGTTACCATCGGCCCCAACGGCCTGAGCGCTCAGGAAACAGACTACTTTGATATTGTTGCACGCAGCATTGAGGTCAATGGACAGATCAATGCAGGCGATTATCTGGGCCTGTTTGCCGGACGAAATACCTATGATCCTGCAACGGGCAACATCACCGCTCGCACTGATGATGGCTCTGACAAACCTAAGTTTGGCATCGATTCCTCGGCTCTAGGCGGCATGTATGCAGGCAAGATCACGCTGGTTGGAACTGAGGACGGTGTCGGCGTACGCGCTCCTGATAGTATTGTCGCTGCCAGTGGTGGCTTTACACTTGATGCATCCGGAAAGATTTCGCTGGGAAGCGTAAATAGTGCTGGTCCCACACGCGTGGTTTCCAGGAAGAATGTGGAGGTGCGTAACAGTTCGGTTGTTTACGCCGCCGATACTCTGGAGTTTAAAGCTGGAGGTGATCTTGTTCTTTCTCCAGAAGCCGTGGTTGCCGCTGCTGGCGATATTACGCTGAACGCCCGTAACATCCTGGCAAATGGCCGGGATATTGCAGCTGGGATTGATCGGGAAGGCAAGGCTCTTGAAGCAAGAGGTAAACTCACACTCACAGCCCGGCAAGACCTACAGCTGGGTGCGAATACTGTTCTTCGTGCCGGAAAAAATGCTTCTTTACAGGCAAAAACCATCAATCAGCAAGGCAGAGTGAGTGCCGAAGGCAAAGCTACTATTACAGCAAAGAGTTACTCTGTCTCAGGAGCAAATAGCAAGCTAAGCGCCGGATCGATCCTGATCAATGCCGCAGATGCAGTCGTTCTTGGTGAGGAGACACAAGGGCTTCTTTCCAAATCCGATCTGGGCATTACTGGTGGGCAGATATCTTTGTTGGCAGATGTTTTTGCAAAAGATACTGTCACTTTGAATTCAAAAGGTACGCTCGTTGTTGGTAAGGCGTTGGAAACAGACGGCAACTTGACTGTTAAGGCTGGGGATGCACGCCTTCTTGAACAAGCATCAGTGCTTGCTAAAGGCACTCTGGACTTGACTTCAGCAGCAGCGCTTTCCATCTTGGGAGCGCTGGAAAGTGCCGGGGCAATGAGCCTTAAAAGTGGCGCTCTGACCATTTCCAGTGGTGCACGGGTTATTGCTAAGGGCAATCTGATCAGCACATCGTCTTCCGTTCAAAATGCAGGCTTGCTTGCTTCTTTGAGTAACCTTTCCCTTACAAGTGATGGGGATGTGAGGCTTGAAGATGGCAGCTATGTTCGCTCTTCAGGACGCGGAACCTTCACAATTGGTGGGGATCTGAGTGTTGGAGCCAAAGCCTTACACCGGACAACCACACTTTATAGCGGCAAAGCCCTTGATCTTAAACTAAACGGCGCACTGATCCTTACAGATGAGCGCGCAGGTATATCAAGTGCTAAGTCGCTGGAGATAGATGCAGCACGCCTTGATGTGGCCGGGCAGATCCTCAGCGCAGACACGCTGGACCTGACCTTGACCAATGCAGGCACCTCCAACCTTGAGGCAACCAGCAGACTGGCAAGCAATAACACCTTGACCGTTCGAGGTTTGAGCCAGGATACTCACCTGATCAACTCCGGAGAGCTTTATGGACAGCAAGGCATAGATGTCAGATTGACTGGTACGCTCACCAACAATACCTCTACCGCGCGCATCCGTTCGGGCGAGACTCTACGCCTTGTCGCACAGACCATTGAAAACACTGGCACGCTTCAGGCCAACGATGAGCTGAAGGTTGAAGCCAGCAATGGCGGCATTACACAAACCAGTTCTGGCCAGACGGTCAGCCTTGCCGGGTCTATTGACTTAGATAGCGCAGGTCACACTCAGCTGGCAGGTGTGACACAAGCAGCAACAAGCCTGAATCTGGATGGTCAGGTCGGTCTTACTGTCACAGGTAGCCTTGCTGTAAAAAAGGGTGCGGCAACGATCCGGGTAAGAGATGCTCTTGCGCTGACAAATGGAAGTGCCATTTCTGCATCTGACCTTTTGGATGTTCAAGCTGGCAGCATTGATAGTGATGGCGCACTAAACGGTGCGAGCACGAGTGTTGAGAGCTTAACTGGCGATATCTTTCTTGGAAACACAGGCACCATTCAGGCTGAACAAGGTGATCTCACCATCACGTCTGCAGGCAACTTTGACCATCAGGGCAAAGTGATCTCCTTTGGTAAACTCACGGTAGGTGCAGACGGCAGCTACAGACAACACGGAGATCTGGCCCAGACAAAAGCCAAAGCTGCTCTTGATATCAGTGCAGCAGACATTTCGTTAGCTGGCGAAGTCACAGGCCTGGACAGCGTTACGCTCACAGCGCGCGATGGTGACTTAAACGTGGTCACTGGTGCAGAATTGTTTGCATCAAAGGAGGTGTCTTTAACGGCGGCACGAACACTGAACATTGCAACTAACACAAGTCTGTCCAGCATTGAGGCAATGCAGTTGGAAGGTGCGAGCCTTGTCACTTCTGGTGAGATCCAGGCAAATGATGCGATCTCGATTACCACCCGAGAAGGCGGCTTGATCCACTCAGGCACCATAAAAGCGAACTTGAATGGAGAGGTCGGGCTCTCAGGAGAATATGGTCTGAAGCTCTCGCTCCAGGGTGATCTGGTCAATACGGGAACTTTGACAAGTGGCAGTTCAGTTTGGGCCGAGCTTGCCGGTTATTCTGGTCCTGGTGTTTTGACCAGTGTCTCAGATATGGATCTGAATGCCAGCGGTGCAATGACTGTTGGATCCGGTGGACAGATATTTTCCAAAGGTAATATGGATCTGGATGCAGCAAGCCTTACTGTCTCCAGTGCGTTGGAAAGTGCTCAGGATCTGAACATTGATACCGGGGCACTGACTATTAGTAGGACCGGGCATATCCTGTCTGAGGGAGATTTTGTCGGAACTGTAACCTCTCTCGACAATGCCGGTGTTCTGGCCTCCCTTTCTGATTTGACCTTAGCAAGTTCGGGGAACCTGACGCTGCAAGATGGCAGCTACTTGCAAGCTTCAGGCGCTGGCACGTTGTCTGTCGACGGTGATCTTTCCATCGGTGCGCATGCTGCGGATCGAACAGCTACACTTTATGGAGCTGGTGCACTTTCTATCACGGCGCAGGGCACCGTGCGCCTTGAGAAGGCAACCGCTTCGATTGCGACACCGGGCATACTTTCCCTAAAGGCAGGCGCTCTTGATGTCAAAGGCCAGATTGCCAGCAACAACAATCTGGATCTTACATTGTTGGGGGCTGGCACCTCTGCCATTACCAGTAGTGGACGGATTTCCAGTAGCACCGGAAGGCTGACACTGCGCGGCCTGACAGATGGAACACATCTGCAAAACTCTGGTTTGATCTTTGGCCAGAGCGGCGCAGATCTGCGCCTTGTTGGCAAGCTGACCAATGAGGCTGCGGCCTTGATCCGTTCGGATGCAAATCTGAAGGTGAAAGCGCAGAGCGTTGAGAATGCTGGCACACTTCAATCACAAGAGGAACTAAAGGTTGAAGCAACCCTTGGGTCTTTGACACAAGCCAGCTCAGGCCAGATGGTGAGTTTTGCAAGCCATGTTGATCTTGATAGCGCGGGTCTGGTTACGCTCGATGGTATTACACAGGCCGCAACGTCCCTTACCCTTGATAGTGATAATGGTCTGACCCTTTCCGGGAACCTGGTAACGCAGACAGGTGATGCGTCCCTGAAGGTTACTGGAGCATTCAACCAGTATGCAGGTAGTACCCTCTCTGCTGCAGGTCTTGTGAAAACGCAGGCCTCTACTCTTGATGTGAACGGAACATTCAGCGGAAAGGCTGTGTCTCTTGAGAGCCTGAGCAGCGATATTATGATTGGATCAGGCGCGCTTATCCAGTCGAAGCAAGAGAACCTGATTGTAAAATCTGCCAGCGAAGTTGATCATCAGGGAAAGCTAATCTCTCTTGGCGCGCTTGAGGTGGATGCGACAGGGAGCTACACCCAGCGTAGCAGTGCCCAGACCAGCGCACAGCAAGGCATTGATATAAGTGCCTCCAGCATCGCCATCAGTGGAGAGCTTCGCGGCTTGGATGACCTCACGCTTACAGCCCGCGATGGTGATCTGAACCTGCACACCGGAAGCGATCTTGATGCAGGCGCAGATCTGAACCTTTCGGCTGGAAACGACCTGACGATTGCTGGTGATCTAAATACCAGCAATATGATGAACCTGAGCGCTGGCGCTGCTCTTATTATCGAAGCAAATGGCGAGCTCACCTCGCTCAGCACACTGGACCTGGAGGCTGATACACTTTCAAACGCTGGTCTGGTACAGGCTAATGATACGCTCACTCTGACTGGACGTACTGGGGGTCTGACCAACACTGGTCAGATAAAAGCCAATCTAGCTGGCGAAGATGAACGTACAGGTGAACATGGTCTCAAGCTGTCCCTCCAAGGTGATCTGGTCAACAGTGGCAGTCTTTATAGTGGCAGCTCTCTTTTTGCACAGATTGAAGATTATTCAGGTCCAGGCACCCTAGCCAGTATCGCCGCCATGGATCTGAATGCTGATGGAGCCGTTACGATAGGAACTGGTGGTCAGGTCATCTCTCAAGGTCATCTGAACGTGACTGCTGACGCGCTGAGCATTGCTGGATCTTTGGAGAGCGCTGGTGATATGAACCTTACCAGCGATGGGCTCACCATAAACAGTGGCGGTAGGGTTGTCTCGGAGCAGGCTGCAATTCTCATTCTTGATCAGGATTTGAGTGTTGAGAACACAGCGGAACTTCACGCAGGTGCACTCAATGTCAACGCAGCAAATATCTCTAACGAGGGGACAATCAGCGCGGCGACAGCACTGGGTCTTGCCGCGGGCAATAGCCTCACCAACACAGCGACCGCAAGCATTCTTTCCAATGGGTCATTAAGTCTTCAAGCCAAAACATTAAGCAATAATGGCGGCATTAACTCTTCTGTTAGCACCACAGTCAGCCTTTTGGATATGGCTGGTGCAGCGCTCACCAATACTGCTACAGCACGATTGGAAAGTCTTGGCCAGCTCACAATCTCTGGCCGCTCCATTGCCAATGAGGGGCTGTTCTCTGGTGGTACCGGATTTACATTCACCACAAGCGGAGATGTGGCCATCAAGGAAGGGGCTGTCTGGCAGGCTCGTTCTGGTATCTTCACGCTGACCGCTGACGGTGTTCACAACGAAGGCGCTTTGGTCAGTGGGCAGGATCTGCTGGTGCACAGCAACACGCTCAACAACGATGGTGGGCTCATCCTTGCCAAACGCGACCTGACACTTGAGGGCCAGAGCACAGGTACGCGCAGCACGCAGCTTCTCAATCATAACGGTGGCGCAATTGAATCTCTTGAAGGCGACATCATCCTGCGCACGGAAGATCTGCAAAACCTCACGCAAGTCACAAAAACACTCAAAACATACGAATACGCAAACAATTACAAGACAGGCTATTATCCACCGGAATGGCTTAATCCAAGGTCTCCAGGTTATTTAGGCGGCAGCCGTAACAACAATGTTTACGTAAATAATGGTTACATCGGAGGGTATAGCTACGGTACCATGTGGGACCGCTCTGAAGGGCCAACAGGGTATATATTTCTTCCAGACATAGTACAAATTGAAAAAATTCTAGAAGACAAAGGGGCGACACCTGAAGAATGGAATCCCAACTGGTGGAACGAGTATGCGCCAACTAGCCTGGCGACATTTGATCCGGCAGCTGGCCATCTGGAGCGCTGGAATGTCCTCTCTCCGGATGAGGAACATAAAGTACCAAGTGGCGGCCAGGCGATTGTCTACATTGAGCAAGAAGAGCTAGATTACAAAACTGCTCAGGCCAGAATCTCAACAGGCCTCGGCAATATAGTCATTGATGCTGGGTCTATCCTTAACAAAAGCAGTCAGATCAGTGCCGTTGGCGATCTAACAATCGATGGTGACAGTCTGGACAACAAAGGTGTTTCCGCGTCCAGAACATACGGCGTCAAACTCAGCTATAACTCCAGGAGGGAGCACAGAGGATTTGGTTGGTTAGGACAAATACCAAAGTCCGATCAAAAAACAGTTGAGACCTCCACAGTTGCCGCTGCTCCCGGCATTATCCATGCAGGCGGTACACTGAGCGGAAACCTGTCGGGAACGCTCACCAATGCAGCTGCAGATGACGTCGCCTCTTCAGAGCTTGATCTGAAAAATGCTTCTGCAGTTGAGACTGATTTTGGCGCGAAAGGGCTCACAGAAGAAGATAGTCTTGAACCAAATACGGGTGGGCAGGTTACAGCAGAAGAGGCTGACGCAGATGAAGCCTCTGGAGATAGTGAAAGCTATACTTTAGCCAACAACACTCAGATCCTGCAGACAAATGCAAGTGATCTTACCAAAGGCGACAGCCTTGATGGCTCTACAATCAGCGTTCCTACACCTTTGATACCAGGCCTGGGCTCCATTGATGACCTTGAATTTGGTGACCTTGATCTGGATGATCCTGCCACCCTCAATCCGCGAGAGACCTCTGGCCAGGACTTTCTGCGCACGCTTGGCCTGACCACCAATCCGCAGCTGTTCACACCTGCACAGGATGACAAAACCTATCTGATTGAGACCCGGTTTGAGTTCGTCGATCAGACCAGTTTCTTTGGCCTGCCGTACTTTGCCGAAAAGCTTGGCATTCAAAGTCTGGATCACTACGGGCAGTCATTGGGTGACCCGTATTTTGATACCCGTCTGATTACGGACCAGGTCATTGCTGCAACTGGTGATCGCTGGATTTCCGATGGGGTTGGATCTGATGCCGATCAGGTTCGCGAGCTCATGCATAATGCGGCTGAGCAAAGTGAAACCCTTGATCTGACCTATGGTGTATCCCTGTCTGACGATCAAGTTGCACAGTTGACACAAGACATTGTCTGGTACGAAAAAACCGTTGTTGCAGGTCACGAAGTTCTGATTCCCCGCCTTTACCTGGCGGATGCGAAAAACCGACGCAATACGGATGGGGCGATTATTGTTGCTGGCAGCGTCAATCTCAGCGCAGGCGAGGTCATCAACACACGCGGGAAGATCTCAGGCAAAAAAGACGTCCTGATCGCCGCCCAGGGCACACTGACCAACAGTTCTGGCACAATCTCCGGTGAAACTGTCGAATTGGCCGCCAATGAGATTGTTGTTGAGACACTCACCACAACCACCGGTAACGGTCAGGACCGTGTTGGCACCATTGTGCGCGAAATTGGCTCGGTCTCGGCGGAAAACTCTTTGATCCTGAAGAGCACCGGCGACACGCTGATCGCTGGCGGGGATCTGTCCAGTGGTGGGACATTGGAAATAGGCACTGGCGGCAATCTCAAAGTCACTGGAGTTGAAGCCAGGTCTCACTTTGATTTTGAGACCAAAGGCAATGGTGTTCACCGCGTTGGTGTTGAGGATAAAACCCGGTATGTGACCTCTTCCATTCAAGTGGCCGATGATCTGAAGCTGAAGTCAGAAAAGGACATCACGCTTGAAGGCGCTTTGATTGCCAGTGATGGCACCGCCTCCATAGAGGCTAATGATGATGTCACCATCTCCGCGCTGGAAGAAAGCACGTATAGCTTCAGTAACTCAAAACATAAGGGTTTTCTGTCCGGCAAAACCCGCCGCCGGGAGACGTCCAGCACCGAACAGGTGGGAACGGTGGTCGCGACTGTCGATGATCTGGACATCAAATCAAACACTGGCTCTGTTGATATCACAGCCTCTGCGATTTCCAGTGAAGCAGATGTCACTTTGGAAGCAGCCAAAGACGTCAATCTGAACACGGCAGAAAACACGTTCCAGGAAGATGTGCTGAAGAAAAGCCATGGCTTCTTTGCTGAAGTTGGCGGGGGAAGCGCAACAGTTGGCTACAAATCACAAAAGCACAAGTTCAACACAGATGTAACCACCAACGTGGTGTCCTCTGTCTCCGGTGAGAACATCAGTATCAAGGCTGGTGAGGATGTGAACTCCATCGCTGCGGTCCTTAATGCGGACAATGATCTGAGCGTAACCGCTGAAGGTGACATCAACCTTGAGGCTGTCAATGACAATTATGAACACTCCGAGAGCCACCGGGTTGATACCGTTGCTCTCAGCGTCAGTGTTTTTGAAAATGTCTCAGGTGCGGTGAAGACACTGGTGGAGACACCAAAGGCCGCAACAGCAGGTAAGGGGAATGTCGGATATCAGGCGATCACGGCCGTCTCCGCTGCCGTGAAAGCAGCTGATGCAGCTAATACTCTTGTCGATATTGCGCAAAATGGCGGTACGGTCGCCGGGATCACCAGTAGCCTGACGGTTTCCAGTGAAAAGAGCAGATCACACGAGGAAAGCTCTGCTGCGAAAGTCTCTGTACTCAACGCTGGCAATGACCTGACGTTGATCGCGGGTGAGGATATCACCAGTGAAGGGGCTCAAATTGATGTGGGCGGCGATGCAGCCCTTGATGCGGGCGGCGAGATGACCCTTGGCGCTGCCGACAACACCATGGCAAGTTCCGGCAAGAACTCATCTAAATCCGCAGGTATCTCGGTCACAGCAGGGATCAGCCGGAAAGGTGACATATCTGTCAGTGCTGGGGTCAATGCCAGCATTCAAAACGGCAAACACGAAAGCGAGCAGACTTATAAAACCAACAGCAAACTGAATGTTGCAGGCAATCTGGACCTGACATCCGGTGCTGATACCACGCTCAAAGGTGCGCAAGTCACGGCCAGGACAGCTGATCTGGATGTGGGCGGCGATCTGAACATTGAGAGCATTCAGGATACCGGCAGCAACTCATCAAGCTCTGCTGGTGCTTCCGGAGGGATCTCGGTGGACATCTTCTCAGGCAATGTCTCCGGCAATCTTAGCGTCAACGGCAGCAAAGGCGAAGGCTCCAGGGCCTGGGTCACCGAGCAAACCGGCATTGTCACGGAGGAAACCCTTGAGATTGATGTGGCTGGCAATACGGACCTCACAGGCGGGTTGATTGCGTCCGATACGGATGACCTAACCCTTTCCACCGGCACACTCACCTTCAGCGATATTGATGACCACGACAAGCAGTCCAACATTGGCGGCTCTGTTGGCGTCAACTTCGCCGTGCCGGGCTCAAAAGATACAGACAAGAAGCCGGATACCCAGTCTGATGGTCAACCTGACAACACCTCAGATCAGACCGACAGCCAGGAAACTGAAGCAGACCCATCCTACGGCGGTCAGTTTGAGGGCAGTTACGCCAACCGCGACAAGCGCCAGATCACCCGCGCCACGGTCGGCGAAGGTGAGATCATCATCCGCGATGAGGACAGGCAGCAGGAGCTTGAGGACAGCGGTGAGACCGAGAGCGTCGATGAGCTCAACCGCGATGTCAACCTCGCGCAGGAAGTCACAAAAGACGTGGAAGAGTATGTCGGCGTCTATGTGTCAGATACGGCGGTAAAGGCAGTATCAGAGGTTGGTGCTGCGATTGTTGAAACCTTTGCATCACTGATCACAGATCAAGCAGGTTCTAGTCCGGAAGTTAAAGAGGCCGTGAATGAGATAATTCAGGATCTTGCAGATGGCAAAGTAACTCCTGCAGAAGTAAAAGCATGTGCAAGCCAGCAAAGTTTTAGCATCTTCGACTTCTTTATCAGCCCAGCATACGCCGATGGTGTATGTGGGCGATATATGCTTGAAGCAATTAGTCTCTGCGCTGATTTTATAGATAATATGCGTGAAGGAGTAGTTGAAAGCGGGGCTTCACTGCTACAGCAATTTGAAGAACGTATGGTAGCGGAACCAGAAAAATTTGAAGACTTCGCTCGTGTACTTGGGATCTTTCCTAGCAGCTTAGCAATGGCTCCTTTAGCAAATGAAATTCAGAGCATTCTAGCGGAAAATCCTGAAGATTTAGCAGCAATAGAAAATGCCATTGATGCATTTATTGATCCTCAAATTGAAGCAATTAAGGAGGGCACTCTTTCTCCAGAGGTTGCAACCACGATCGCGGTTGGTGCTGCTTTATTAATTGCAAAAGCAACACCAAAAAAACTTCGTTCGAAAGTCATTTCAGCCACAAACAAACGGCTTTCAAGAATACTACAGCAAGCTCAGACTTCAGTCTGGAAAGCTAAAGGCTTCAATAATGAGCAAATTTCAACCGCAAGAACGCTTGGTCTGAAACCTAAGTGGATCAATAAAGACGGTAGCATTCATTGGCCTCGCAATGATGGTTTCTTAGGCAAACCGCAAAATGTCATCTTGCAGCCAGGAATGAAAATCGATAGGTACGGTCAAACCACAGGAGGATATCTGTCGCCAGTTGGGACTCCTTTTGAAAAAAGAGCATTGCCCCCAAACTCGGCAAATATGCCTTATACAGTCTATGAAGTTTTAAAGCCTATACCTGTGAAAAAAGGTCCTGCGGCGCCATGGTTTGGACAACCTGGGGGTGGAACTCAGTTCCAATTACAGAAGGCTAGAGTTCAAGATCTTATTGATGATGGTTACATAGGGATTGTAAACTAATGGCCAGAAATGAAGCCAAAATTCTTTCACTTCTACGCTACTCTTTGACACGCAAAGGAGTAGCAAAAACTCAATACTACATTGGTGATGAAGGTGAAGAGTACGCTCTAAATGATGCATTTTGCCTTCTTAAGTCAAAAAATGACGTGTGGAAGGTATTGTATATTGAACGTGGAGTACCAAGCCAAGAAGCTCAGCATGCATCATTTCGCAACGCAGTTACTGATTTTTATTGGCGTCTAATTCGGAAAGACACGCCTTGGGATTTCCGTACTGAATGGGAGAAGGAAACAGGAGACACTCTATAACAAGTAACGTTCTACATAACGTCAAGCCGCTTCATTTGCCAGTATCATGGGACGAAAGTCAAACAATGGACTTAGCCAACAATAAAAATAGAATACCTTCAGTTAAAGAATTTGAGGCTGCGGATCGAGAAACGGAAGAGGAATTTAAGGGCCTTTCACATGTTGAAGCGGTAATTAATGAAACATTCTCAAGCCAAAATATTTTCTACAAAATACATATTTTTCCGGGGGGAGTAAGTAACGAGTTTACTGCGATCGTTTTTTATAAGCTCAATAAAGATTTGCTCTTAGCAAAAGAAACTGATCTCTCTCAAGAATTACGAACTGCGATTTTGCTAGAGCTCGAAAAGGTAGGGCGTGGAGCACGTAACACAATCAAACTCAACTTTGTAGAAGACAGTGATGAAAATGTTAAGGAAAAGTTTGGTGGAGACTATTTCTTACGATTGAGATGATGAAAACACACACTGAATATAATCGTTAACCATTCTTCACCTTGTATACTGTCCCTCTTGAGATACCAAGTTCACGAGCAATGATTGTTGGGCTCTGGCCTGAGGCAAGGCGTGTTTCAATCTCGGTCTTATCGATCTGCGGCGGTCGGCCTTTGTAAACACCTCTTTTCTTCGCCGCCGCAATGCCTTCCGCTTGCCGCTCACGCCGCAGACTGGTTTCAAACTCTGCAAAGACACCGAGCATATCGAAGAAGGCTTTGCCTGCCGCCGTTGAGGTATCGACAGGCTGCTCAGTTGCATAAAGATGAGCACCTTTGTCTTGCAATCGCCGTGCAATAATCTGCAGGTCATGCATAGATCGGGCGAGCCGATCAATGCGCGTGACTACCAGAGTTTCACCGGAATGAATGAAGTCCAGAATTGTCTGTAACTCAACACGATCTTTGAGTGTTCCGGCACTCTTCTGTTCCGTACGGATCAAGTGACATCCAGCCGCTTCCAATGCATGAACCTGGGTATCCAGGTTCTGGTCCGTAGTAGAGGTGCGCGCATATCCGATACGAGATGAGGATTTGTTCATTTTGGGTGTGCTACTAGCCATTTCTGTTCACTAACACAGATTATACCTAAAATGAACATGGATCTACGTGCAATTGGTGTTCATTCGAGAGCGTATTTTGAGTATACTCAAATTATCACCTAGTCATGCAGCTAGCTTACTTTCAAAGTCTATGCGCTGTTCCAGATCAAGCTCAAATCGGCCATAAGGATTGATGTGACTGTATATCAGCGGTGTCAGACCTCGGTAATCTTCTGCGGCAAGTCGGCCAGCCCAAACAGGATCTGAAAGCACCGATTGCACCATGCGGGTGCTGACGTAAACCAGCGAGGCCTGCAACAGGTGCAGAGACAGGGCCGAGATCTCCTGATCTTCAATGCGGTTACTAGCAATCTCCCCGCCCTTGCCGAAGAATACAAAGCCGTTGGCGCTGTTCCAGTTCTCCACCACATTGAGCCCTTCGTTGATTTCGCGACGATATTTTTCAGAGCGCAGATATCGGCACAAGAAAATTGTCTTGATAGCTCGACCCAGTTCAGCCAGCGCTTTATAGGTTGAGTGCATAACTTCGGAGCGGGCAAAGCGGCCGGATGAATATAGTTGCGGCGCACACGCAGCAACTCCTCATAGCTGATATCGGCGAGACCACCGGCAATACGTTTGAGGCCCGCATTTGTGCCAAGGCCGTAAAGGCAAAGTAACAATCGCTGATCACGGACATTGCGAGCCAGCACCTCACGACTTGCAGAGGTCTCACAGCGGTCCAAGTATCCAGTTCCAAGGGCAGCTTCTTTAAGCGTATCCAATAGTCCCGTCATTGGCCATTGACGAGTGATTTGCGCTTTTAAAGAGACCAGCCCTTTGGGTTCCGGCGCAGGTTCAAACGGACTGACAGAGATCCGGTTCTTGCCGGTCCAACGCAGCCTGACCTTGTCATTGTGAGGCAGGGATGCATTGAGCTGACGTAGCTCATCCTCCAATGTCTTTCTGACTTCAGACACAAATGCTTCTGCATCTCGTGTCAACTTCAGCCCCGCATAATATGTGTCGTGGCGCTCGGCAAAATCCTTTGGCAGGTCTGCATCCGGATTTCGATAACGATCTGCTCCCACTACCCAGATTTCCTTGGCACGAATTCGCTCACGCAACTGGGTCAGGAGGTACAGTTCAAAGGAAATCACATTCACGCGGCCTTTGTCATCAATCACGCTGCCACGCCATTTAGTTGGAATGGCTTCTATCGGAACATCATCCTCAGAAGCAAACCGCTTGCCTGCCTTATGCAGCTTCGTAATACAGGTCAATCCCTCTAGCACAGCGCGCCAGGCTGCGTTGTTGGATCTGAATTCCAGGACAGAAAGAAGCAGTGGTAGCATGCGGCGATAATGTGAGGCATATGACCCACGCATCACAAACTGAATTTGACGATCCAGAGTTCCTTTTGAGCGGTACTCCTTGACAATCGTTGATAGTTTCTGCTACCCGGCGACCGGATAGATCACATTACAGATCCGCCCCTCCGGGTGTTCCATGGAGGCCACGGCAATCTCTGCCAGCAAGCGCTCCTTACCGTGAACCTTCTCGATTTCACGGCTAATGTCCTTAATCACCTTGCGCTTTGATTTTGCATTGATCCGATGGATCTGTTCCACCAGAAGGTCAATCACCCGATCAATCATCTGGGACTTGCGGACTATCAGATAAAGAGCGAACAGGCCTAATCGGCGCTCAACGCTGTGTCTACGCATCTGCGAAGCCGTTTCTGCACTCACCCGTCGCACGAGCTGGTCAATGAAGGAGCGCTCAACTTCCTTAAGAACATGTTCTGGAAGCTGTAAGCTTTCAACAAACTGAAGGCGTTCAGTTGCGGCCAGAATGTTGTCCAGCGTTGCCCCGCCGTTATCATCTTTCAGGCGTGAAAATCCGGTCGAAACATCCGGCTCCACCAATGAAGTTTCCATCTTTACAATGGCTTCCTGAGAAAGCTGACTGACAATTTTTTGCAGGAACTCTTTCTGAAACTCTCGGCGTGCGGAACGAACAACACGTTCAACGATATTTCAGGAGGGCGCAAACACCTTCTTCTCAAGACACCACAGATAGGCAATCGAAATCAGTTCTTCAACAGCATTGACGTGACCACAATGCTCGCATCGTAGCCAGTGTGCTAGCTGAGTTCTATGCTTATCTGACATCCGCTCAAAGCCGAGATACTGTACAATCTCCATCATATGGCGGCGTGCAGAACGGCTTTGAAAGTTATAGTCAAATGTGACCGGGCGATTTCCACCGAGCTGATCACTCAGATAGTTTAAAACCTCTTCGCCAACCTGAATATCTTCATCTGCAAAGTAACCAAAGTGCTGAAGGTGTTTGAGTTGAAGTGCAACGCCGAGACGAGTCCGCGTATTGTAGCCATTGATGAAAGTGAGATCGTCGAATGACAGTTCCCACGTAAGACTAAAAGTCTGATCCATTGCAACTCTTTCCTAACCTAAAGAAAAAGTCACTTTGGCGAGCAAACATGTCTTAAATGGTGATGTTCAGCATTTGTTCCTCAAGGTGGCCAAATATGCAGCTATGTGTCCATTGGGCCTATTAGGTTGGCAAATGCGGAGATAGATAAATTCTACACGAAGGGCGCACCAATCAAAATATCCACGAGCGGATCATCGGCGGAGATGATCGACATACAGCGTTTACTTCTGCAAACGCAGGAAACTTGGCAAAAGCACTTTGGATGATCTAGAGGCACGATCATCACCATCTGAGAGGGTGAATCCAATTCAGAGATGCTTTGTGTGCCGTGCAGGTCGCGTCGCGTTAAAGAGGATCCAGAACACCTGAACCCCAAGCAGAAAGATGTAGACTTTGAGTATGGTGAATGGGAACAGAGACATAGCGATTAGATCTGCAAAAATGTTCCTCTGATTCAAAGCCTTTAACTGCGGACCGTCTTTAGCTTGGAGAGAGTATCCGAACCCATCAAACTGGAAATAGACACCAAGGTGCTCCGCTTTCTGGGGGGATGTGGGAAGGGAATGGCCGGAGCATTTTTCGACTACTTTTGCCGATTGGGTTTCACCCAATGGGGATCCGCTAAATGAATACAGCTGGAAGCTTGGACTTGGAGCGCGCTTGTGTGTGCAATCAATGACACGATTATCCGGAGAGATCCTGAATACTCCAGTGACAGCTGTCTTTCCTAAGAAGAAACCAGAGAGAAATCCATGCTCTCGATGGTAAATCTGTATGCGATTCCAATAGGGCACGTAGGTTACAACAAATTCACCATCAACTGACAGTTCAGTATGTTCTACGAGTGGAAGCTCGACATGTGTGAGTTTGCTCCCACCATGGAAATAAGCAACTCCATGAATCAGAAAGCTCATGAATAGAGATAGGGCAAAATATAAAATGAAACAGCGCGCGAGCCTGTTTGTAAATAACTGTTTTAAATCGTCGGATGTCATCATATTACTGCTGAAAGCCACCCCCGTATTCAACCTGACCAGACTACCCCTCAATCATCTCCCGAATAGGCCGGAAGGAACAGCGGTGGAGCGGGGTTACGCCGTGTGCTGCCAGCGCCTCCTGATGCTGTTTGGTGCCGTAGCCTTTGTGTTTGGCAAAGCCGTACTCCGGGAGGTACCTGTCCATCTTCACCATCAGACGGTCTCTCGTCACCTTGGCAACGATAGAAGCAGCTGAGATGGCGAGGCAGCGGCCATCACCCTTGATCAGCGCTTGCCCTTCCTGCGGCAGGTGATGGGGCACATCCTTGCCATCAATGAAGAACCGTTTCACCGGAACGCTGAGCGAGCGGGCGCAGGTGCGCATGCCCTGCAAGGTTGCTTCGCGAATGTTGATCCGGTCAACGGTCTGCGCACTTTGCACGCACACACTCACATCAGCCATCTCAAGGATCTGCTCAAAGAGCTCCTCGCGCTTGGCCTCGGTCAACTTCTTGGAATCGTTCAGTCCCTCTGGCAGGTTGTCGTAATCGAGGCTGGCTGCTGCAACCACCACAGGGCCAGCCCATGGCCCGCGCCCGGCTTCATCAATACCGGCAAACCGCCCTTGCAGGTCTTGCTCAACAGAGCGCTCAAAGCGCAGGTCAGGAGCATCAGGAAAGGCGATATCAAAGAGGGAGTTTGCAAAATACGACATGCGCCTCATTGCCATGCAGCCCGGCAGCTTTCAAGCATCAAAACACGCCTCGTCTACAACAATGAAAGCTGCACACCGCCGCAAGTTGGTTTGATGAAATGGTCACAGGACAACTTCATTGAGCGCGAGGATAAACCCTTGCTCTTACACGCCAGCTGAAAGCGCTTTGCCAGCTGGTCAGCGTAAGGACCTTTACCCTTGAAGCGCTGCGTCCACTGAGCGTCATAGTCCTTTCCATCACGCATGGAACGCAAAAGGCTCAGCACACGCCGGTAACTGCCCGGAGCTTCCCGCAAAAGCCATTCCTTGAAGAGTTCAGAAACCTCTCGAGGAAGGCGCAGCAAAATGTAACTGGCCTCTGTCGCACCATGCTCCTTACAAACCTCAAGAATGCTCTCAAGTTCATGATCCGTCAGTCCGGGAATGATCGGAGCTGCCAGCACAGCGGTTGGAATACCCGCATCAGACAGTGCCTTGATCGCTTGCAAACGGCGAGGCGGCGTTGACGCGCGCGGTTCAAGGCTCCGCGCGATCTTCCGGTCCAGTGTGGTCACAGAAATTGCCACCTTTGCCAGATTACGCTCTGCCATTTCGCTGAGAATATCGATGTCCCGCATGACCAGCGCTGACTTGGTGACAATGGTCACCGGATGGCCCGTCTTGTTCAAAACCTCCAGAACATCGCGCATGATTTTGTGCGTGCGTTCAATCGGCTGATAGGGATCAGTGTTGGTGCCAATCGCAATGGGTTTGGGTTGATAAGAGGATGCACCCAGCTCCCGCTCCAGCACCTGTGCTGCATTGGGCTTGGCAAACAAGCGGCTTTCAAAATCCAGCCCTGGCGACAAGCCCATATACGCATGGGTTGGCCGCGCAAAGCAGTAGATGCAGCCATGCTCACAGCCCCGATACGGATTGATCGAGCGATCAAAAGGCAGGTCAGGAGAGCTGTTCTTGGTGATCACATGCCGCGCAGTCTCAATCTGCACTTCTGTCTTGATCGGCGGAAGTTCATCAATTGTTCCCCAGCCATCATCCATCAGTTCCCGGCTTTCCGCCTCAAACCGGCCAGCTTTGTTGGAATGTGCCGCACGGCCCCGACCTGTCATGTTGACCGGGAGCGAAGATCCCAAAGGATCAGCGGCCACAGTTTCGGCCCTGTGATTTTGTGCAGTTGACATGGGGCATGCACTTTCATCTTCTTATGAGAACATAAGTGGAACATTGCTCAAAATATCTGGATTTGCAAGCCTTTACTTTCCAAAGATAAGGCAAATCACTGTAAGCTGTTGGAATGATTAGCGCACTTATTCCCACCTATAACAGCGAGCACCGGCTGGTGCTCACCCTGTCCGCTCTGGTTCCGGCTTCCGCAGAAGGCATCCTGAAAGAAGTCATTATCACCGACGAAGGCTCATCTGATGGGACCGAGATTGTCGCGGATGCCAGCGGTGCGGATTTCGTCAGCACCACCTCAAAATCTGGTTTCGCTCTGGCCGAAGGGCTCAAACGGTGCACCCGTTCCAACTGGGTTTTGCTCATTCAGCCCGGCGCTATTCTGCAAGCGGGCTGGCAGGCAGAAGCCGTATCCTTCATAGAGAGCGCGGAGCGGGTCGGAACTGAGCAGAATCTGGTCGGTGTGTTTCCCAGCCGCACAGAAGAATTCGGCACTGTGGCACAGCTCAAGCAGAAACTTATCACCCTCACGCATCGCTTGCTAAAAGCATCATGCCACCAGCTCCCCATGCTGATCTACAAAGACCACCTGCAACAAGCGCTGGCGAACGCGTCAGGAATGAACCGGCAAGATCAGCTCCAGAAGGTTTTGAGGGCTAGCCGGGTCCATTGGTTGAACGGTACAGTGATCTTTCAAAATACGGCGAGATAACGCGGTACCAGCTTGGAGGGCTCATGGATTGGAATCGACACCTGAACCAATACTGCGAGCGCACCTCCGATGCATTCTGGTCTGAGCCACTCAATGCAGCGAGCAACGCTGCTTTTATCATTGCCGCGCTGATTGCCCTTCAATTCTGGTTGAACGCACGCAGTAACGCAAAAAAAACGCATTCAACGCAAACCAACGCACAAGATAACGCAGCTTTGGTTCTCATTGCTCTGCTGACCATAATTGGGATTGGCTCATTCCTGTTCCACACCTTCGCAACCCTCTGGTCAATGCTGGCTGATGTCATCCCGATTGCGATCTTCATGCTGGTTTACTTCTACCTTGCCACGCGTCGATACATGGATGCCAACCTCTTGATATCACTGGGCGCAACGCTGCTCTTCTTTGGGGCAATGGCATTTGGCCCAAGGCTGTTTGAGGGGATACTCGGATCCACTGCTGGCTACTTCCCGGCACTCCTCGCAATCCTGCTTTTTGCAGGCCTGACCCGCAGCAAAAAAAGGCAAACATCCAACGCTCTGTTAGCCGCAGGCGTAGTCTTCGCACTTTCGATGAGTTTCCGGATTTTGGACGAGCCAATTTGCTCGATTTTGCCAGTTGGAACACATTCCTTGTGGCATATTTTGAATGCAATTGTTTTGCTTATTCTAATTCGCGCATTTATACGCTTTAAGACGTATTGAGATACTGCAAAATCCTAGGCGATGGTCTAGTTTTTGCAAAACTGCGACATCTGAACCGGAAGTCATAGTGATTCCCGGTGGCGAGCCGCTCATTCACTCGGTCAGGCAAGAATAGACGATGACGGACAAAAAACGCCCTACCTCCGGCGAACTCGATGAACAAGCGCTCTTTTACCATGAGTATCCGCGCGCGGGTAAATTGGAAATTCAGGCAACTAAGCCATTGGGAAACCAGCGAGATTTGGCGCTTGCCTATTCTCCGGGTGTGGCTGCTCCGTGTTTGGCAATCCATAAGGATGAGTCAAAAGCGGCTGACTATACCGCACGTCAAAACCTTGTTGGTGTCATCTCCAATGGTACCGCAGTTCTGGGTTTAGGCGCGATTGGTCCTTTGGCATCCAAGCCGGTGATGGAAGGTAAGGCTGTCCTCTTCAAGAAGTTCGCTGGCATTGATGTATTCGACATCGAAGTCGACGAGACCAACGTTGATAAGTTCGTTGATGCAGTTGGCGTTTTGGAGCCAACTTTCGGCGGTATCAACCTGGAAGACATCAAAGCGCCAGAGTGTTTCCAGATCGAGAAACGCCTGCGCGAAAGAATGAATATCCCGGTTTTCCATGATGATCAGCACGGTACCGCGATCATCGTGTCAGCTGCGGTGCGCAATGGCATGGAGCTCTCCGGCAAAAAGCTGGATGAGATTAAAGTCGTTGCTTCCGGCGCGGGCGCTGCAGCGCTGGCCTGTCTTAACTTGCTGGTGTCCTCCGGTGTAAAGCGCGAGAACATCTGGGTCTCTGACATCGAGGGTGTTGTCTACGAAGGCCGCGAAGCCCTTATGGATGAATGGAAATCCGTATTTGCGCAGAAAACCGACAAGCGCACGCTGGATGATATCATCGAAGGCGCTGACGTCTTCATCGGCTTGTCAGCAGCTGGTGTGCTGAAGCCGGAGATGGTCGCCAAGATGGCAAAATGCCCCTTGGTGATGGGCCTTGCCAACCCGAACCCGGAAATTATGCCGGAAGATGCACTGGCTGTTCGTGACGATGTGGTCATGTGTACAGGTCGTTCGGATTACCCGAACCAGGTGAATAACGTCCTCTGCTTCCCATACATCTTCCGCGGTGCTCTGGATGTTGGCGCAACGGCCATCAACGAAGAAATGAAGCTGGCCGCTGTTGAGGCAATTGCCGCTCTGGCACGGGAAGAACCGACCGATGTGGTGGCCAAAGCCTACGGCGGTGTCACCCACACATTCGGCCCGAACTACCTCATTCCATCCCCGTTCGATAACCGCTTGATCCTGCGCATTGCTCCTGCTGTTGCAAAAGCTGCCATGGAAACTGGCATCGCAACCCGCCCGATCGAAGATTTCGACGCCTACATGGATAAGCTGAACCGCTTCGTGTTCCGCTCTGGTATGGTGATGAAGCCAATCATCGCACAGGCAAAGGCAGATAAGCAGCGCGTTATCTACGCTGATGGTGAAGACGAACGTGTGCTGCGCGCCGCTCAGGTGGTGCTGGAAGAGGGCCTCGCGACACCAATCCTCATTGGTCGTCCGCAGGTTCTGGAAAACCGCTGTGAGCGCTTCGGCCTGCGCATTCGCCCGGGTACAGATTTTGAGTTTGTGAACCCGGAAGACGATCCACGCTACCGTTCCTATGTTGACACACTGGTGCAACTGGTTGGCCGGAAAGGCGTAACGCCGGAAGCTGCCAGAACGATGGTGCGTACAAACTCCACTGTCATTGGTGCACTGGCGTTGCATAGAGAAGAAGCTGATGCGCTGATCACAGGCCTCGAAGGCCGCTTTGACAAGCATCTGCGTGACATCAACAACATCATTGGTTGTTCCGAAGGTGTAACGGATTTCTCAACGCTCTCATTGCTGATCAACTCCAGCGGTGCGTACTTCCTTGCAGATACTTACGTCACTGAGTGTCCATCTGCTGAAGAGATTGCAGAGATCACACATCTGGCGTCTGAGCAGATCAAGCGCTTCGGCATCACACCGCGTGTTGCGCTGCTGTCCCACTCCAACTTCGGCTCCCGTCCGTCAGAAACCTCCAACAAGATGCGGGAAGCCCTGCAGATGGTTTGGAAACAGCTGCCAGAGCTGGAAGCTGAAGGTGAAATGCATGGTGATGCTGCGTTGAAGCCGGAAATTCTGAAACGCTACATGCCAGATGCGCATATCTCCGGTCCTGCCAACCTGCTGGTGTTCCCAACTCTGGACGCCTCCAACATCGCATTGAACCTCATCAAAGCAATGACAGACGCGCTTCATGTTGGTCCAATTTTGCTGGGCGCGAAGAAAACTGCTCACATCATCACGCCATCCGTGACCTCACGCGGCATCGTAAATATGACAGCACTTTCAGCTGTTGATGCACAATGTCGTAAGCAAAATGCAGGCGTTTGCCTGGCACCACATAGCTAAAACAACTCCTTCGGCGGGCACTGGTTAATATGCCCGCCGAAGTTTTGTCAGCTTGAAAATACCTTCCCCTTACGGCATGCTGATTGCATTGATACCGCTTGATATTACGGGGAGGGTAGTATGAGCTTTTCAGAAGCAACCGGGCGTCGCATTGATCGCCTGCTGGGCGAGTACGGCGAAAGCCACCAAAATCACAAAAACAAAGCCATTCACTGGATCTGTGTGCCGGTCATTTTCTGGACGGTAACCGCACTGCTGTGGTCTGTTCCAACACCGATCGGGTTGTCGAACATCTCGCCGTGGCTGAACTGGTGCACGATCGGGCTGGGGCTATCGATCATCTACTACCTGTCATTGTCCATCACTCTGGCAATCGGTATGGCCGTTTTCTCAGCATTGATGATTTGGATTAACATGACTTATCAGCAGTTTGGGCTTGGCATCCCACTCTGGCAGACAGCATTGGCAGTGTTTGTGATTGCTTGGGTGGGCCAGTTTATCGGCCATCATATTGAGGGGAAAAAGCCGTCTTTCTTTAAAGATCTGCAGTTCCTGTTGGTTGGACCTGCCTGGCTCATGCATTTCATTTTTAAAAAGATTGGCATCCCGTATTGAGGGACAAAATAAAAAACGCTGCTCTTAAGGCAGCGTTTTTTCTGGGTTGATGTAAACATCACCAATTTCGCGCGTATCCATCCGCTGAAGAGCAGGGTGTGAAAGTGGGTCAGCACAATAAGGCTTTGAGCCTGCAGCTGCTTTGGTCTTTCGGGGGGATTTTCCGCGCAACAGATCTTTAAAAAGATTTTTCATTGTCATTTCCTTTGTGACTTGATGGGGCGACAATGCGTCAATTGCATTGCAAGTGCTATCTGGAATAACTAAACCCCGGTTTAGATTTACTGCTCGGAACTGTCCTCGATGAAAAATCTCAATCAAGTCAGCCTCGCTGGCCTTCGCGTTGTTGAAGCCGTCGGGCGCCTGGGCTCCCTGAAAAATGCGGCTGAAGAGTTGGGCATTACGTCCGGCGCCGTCAGCCAGCAACTGCACAAAACCGAGCATCAGTTGGGCCGCCCGCTGTTCACTCGAGAGACAGGCGGATTGAAGCTGACCAGCCTTGGCGCCGAGATTTGTCACGAACTCACATCAGGCCTCAAGCAAATCTCAGAGGCTGTCGCATTGGCAGACCGGGACAGAGAAGAAAGCCTCTTTCTATCTGTAGCTCCGCTGTTGGCTGAGAAATGGCTGGTCTGGCGCCTGAGCAGCTTCATGAAAGCCAATCCGGACATCAACCTCAGGCTGGATGCCAATGACCAGTTGGTGAACCTCAATCATTCCGATGTAGACGCCTGTGTCCGCGTCCATAAACGAGCGCCTGATGATGTTTACTCAGAGCGCCTGTGTGAGCACTTCATCTATCCGGTCTGCTCTCCTGAGATCGCAGAGCGCCTCAAAGAGCCACGGGATCTTCTGAATGAAGTGATCATCCGCGACTATAACTCCTATTACCGTTGGAGCGACTGGCTGGCCCCGTTTGGTCTCAAAGAAAGTCAGCTTCCAAGAGGTCACGGCTTCTCCAACGCATCTCTCTGCATGGATGCTGCAATTGCAGGCCACGGCGTGTTCTTGGGCTGGGATACGCTGGTTGCCAATGCTGTGAAGCAGGGTCAGTTGAAGATCCCGTTCGGTCACCGCTGTTCAACAGGGCGGTCCTACTGGTTCATCTGCAGGGAAGGGGCCTTGCGCAGCCCCAGTGTTCGCAAGCTGCGGGATTGGCTGAAAGAAGAAATCGCACAAACGGCGGTTGAGTACGAAAAAGCTGTCAAAGTCTAATCAAATAAAAAGCCCGGTAACTCAAGCGAGTCCCGGGCTTTAAAATGTCTTATGATGTTAGCTTAGCCAGCGATCTTTGAGAAATCAGCGACCTGATGAACAGCTGCACGAATTTCTGACAGGATCTTCAGACGGTTCTCGCGAACCTCCGGTTTTTCAGCATTCACGTGGATGTCGTCAAAGAAGCCGTCAACAGGACCGCGCAGCTTGGCAAGAGCAGCCATTGCAGCGGAGAAGTCAGCAGCATCAAGCAGCGGCTTGATTTCAACCAGAACGCTATCCAGCGCAGCTGCCAGGTCTTTTTCTGCCTGTTCTTCCAGCAAAGCAGCATCAGGCTTACCTGTAAAGGCTTTGCCGTCCTTCTTCTCTTCCGCACGCAGAATGTTTGCAGCACGCTTGTAACCTGCCAGCAGGTTGACCCCGTCTTCGCTGCCCAGCAATCCAGCAAGAGCTTCTGCCTGTTTCACGATCAGATTGATATCATCCTGACCACCACGAGCCAGAACCGCGTCAACCAAATCATGACGCACGCCTTTATCTTTCAGAACCACCTTCATGCGGTCTGCGAAGAAGCTGAGCAGATCATCAATCAGACCTGATTCCAGAGAGGTCTCAGGGATCTTGTCGGAAACGTTTGCCAGCACCACGTCAGCCGCTTTGGAAACCATGGAGAAGATGTCTTTAACAACGCCTTCGCCAGTTTTACCTTTGCCGATGAATGGAAGATCGGAGAGTGCACTTTCACCGCGTGCAGCTGCAATGTCTGCAAGGTTG
>NZ_LMCJ01000057.1:28550-39902 GCF_001623085.1 Pseudovibrio sp. W74 | reverse complement strand
GGCGCAGGCTCTGAACCAGAACATCACGCAGTGGTAGGCGCAGGTCGTTTTCCAGCACAAGGCGGATAACACCCAATGCAGCACGGCGCAGCGCAAATGGATCTTTGGATCCGGTTGGCTTCTCGTCGATTGCCCAGAAGCCAGCAAGAATGTCCAGTTTGTCTGCCAAAGCAACAGCGATGGAAACAGGTGATACTGGTACATCATCAGACGCGCCAGCTGGCTTGTAGTGATCTTCAATCGCCTGAGAAACAGCAGTATCTTCGCCCTGTGCTTCTGCATAGTAGCGACCCATCAGGCCTTGCAGCTCAGGGAACTCGAAGACCATCGCAGAAACGAGGTCAGCTTTCGCAAGACGTGCAGCACGCTTGGTCTGCTCGATATCAGCACCAACAAGTGGAGCGATTTCCGCAGCAAGACGCTCAAGGCGATCAACACGGGCAGCTACAGTACCCAGCTTCTCGTGGAACACGATGTCCTGCAGCTTGGAGACGTTGCTCTCCAGCTTGGTCTTCAGATCTGTTTCCCAAAAGAATTTGGCGTCGGAAAGGCGTGCAGAAACAACCTTTTCGTTACCAGCAATGATCTTGGTCCCACCATCCTTTGCAACGATATTTGTAGTCAATGCAAACTTGTTGGAGAGGCGAGATGTTGCTGGATCGCTCAGCACGAAGTTCTTCTGGTTCACCTTAATGGTGAGCTGAATGACTTCGTCAGGCAGCTGAAGGAAACTCTCATCATAGGAACCGATAAGCACGGTCGGCCACTCGTTGAGGCCGGACACTTCATCAAGAAGGCCAGCATCTTCAACCAGTTCAAGACCAAGCGCCATAGCCGCGTTTTTCGCATCTACATTGATGATGTCTTTGCGGCGGTCCGCATCAAGCACAACCTTGGCAGCTTCCAGCTTGGACATATAGTCTTCCAGGCGGCGCACTTCGATTGCCTCAGGTGCCATAAAGCGATGACCATAGGTGGTCCTGCCTGATTTGATGCCATCAATTTCAAACGGAATAACTTCTGGCTCTTCGGTCTCAGGACCGAAGGTACAAACGATTGAGTGCAGCGGGCGAACCCAGCGCAAGCTGCCAGAACCCCAGCGCTGAGACTTTGGCCAAGGGAAGTTGCGAATGATGTCTGGCATCACGTCTGCAACAATATCCTCGGTCTTCCGGCCTGGCTTTTCGATAACAGCGACGTAAAAATCACCCTTTTTCGGGTCATTTTGAATTTCAGCGTCGTCAATAGAAGAAAGGCCTGCGCCACGCAGGAATCCGGCCAATGCTTTCTCAGGCGAGCCAACGCGAGGGCCCTTCCGCTCTTCACGGGTTGCTTTAGAGCCTGCAAGCAAGCCAGCAATGTGCAGTGTCAGACGGCGTGGAGTGGCATAAGCCTTCGCGCCTTCATAGGTTACACCTGCATCAACAAGAGCATTGGTCAGGAGGGATTTCAAATCCTCAGCCGCACGACGCTGCATGCGGGCAGGAATTTCCTCGCTAAAGAGTTCGAGGAGAAGATCTGGCATTGGTGAACGACGCCTTTAACTGGTCAATCAATCGCGAATTTCTAAGGTGGATAGTGCCTAGCAATACTCAAGGGCATTGTCACCCCCAATAGGCAGCGCGGAACCGTAATTGAGCAAAAAACATCAGCCGGGCACAACCAATCAACAGGGGTGTGAACAGCTGCCTTGCATCAGACTTTGTAGTGCTGAGATAATCTAAGCCCGTCTACGCAGGTTCCTCAGTAGTTTCATTGAGTTCGCCAAACAGGTCGAGTTCCAGTCGCAGGCTGTTGGGATCCTGACTGGAGCTGCCCACAACCACTTCATAGACGATGCGCTCAACCACCATCTGGTTGCGTTCACTATCAAATATCGCAAGCTCCTCAATCGGGATGGAGACAGTCACCTGCCTGCTTTCACCTGCTGGAATACGAAGACGCTGGAAGCCCTTCAGCTCCTGTTTAGCGCGTTCTACTGCGGACCCCTTAGGAGCAATATAAACCTGCGAAACTTCTTCTGCCTCAACCTGCCCAATATTGGCGATGGAGAACTGAACGTCAATGCTACCAGTAAGGAGCTCATCAGGCGGTGTAACAACAAATTCCGAATAATGGAATTGAGAGTAGCTCAGACCAAACCCGAATGGATACGCTGGCGTAACATCATCTTTGTCCAGTTTCCTGTATCCATGCCAAAGGTCATAGATCACTTTACGCGCATTGCGATCAAAGTCAGGCAAGTCACTCTCTCGCCTTGGGATGACAAACGGCAGCTTGCCACTGGGGGAGACTTCGCCGGATAGAATGCGGGCAAGTGCAGTTCCTCCCTCCATCCCTGGATACCAATGCAGTAAGATGGCAGCAGGTTTATCCTGCCATTCATTCATCAAAATAGTACCGCCACCCATAACAACCACGACACAGTTGGAATTTGCGGCACAGACCTGCTTAATCAATTCAACATCGTGCGGAGGCAGACGAAGGCTCTGCCTGTCGCCGGAACCATAACCGTCTTCAGCTCCTCCGGACTCCTGAGGTTTGCCCGCAGAACCTCCACCACCAAATGCGCGTAAAAACTGAGAGGCAATCTTCGCTTCTTCGCGGTTCCGAGGTTGAGGAAGAACCTCATGAAAGCGTGCTGCCAGATCAGCGGAGACCCATTCACCTTCACGGCTGTGGTCATTCCCGACCACCAGCACAACGGCATCCGCTCGTTTTGCGATCTGGAGGGCGCGATTGATGTTCTGGCCTCTGTCCTGCCAGATGTCGATCTTGTGTTTGTAGTAGGAACGAAGGCCTGCGAGCGGCGTGGTTATATGTGTCGGCTGTGTATCACTCGTTCCTTTGTCGCCTGTATTGGCGACACTCGCCAAACGACCAATAACACCAATGCTTTGAATGTCCTTAAGAGGCAGAAACCCACCTTCGTTCTTCAGGAGCACAGTCGACTTCTCGGCGGCTTCCTGCGCAACAGATCGAAACTCCGCGCAGCCAACGCGAGTCTTCTCGTAACGGCCTTTCCGCAGCACTCTGAGCTGTTGCAGAATAAGCCTGTAACAGGTGTCATCCAATGCTGCCTCGGAGATCTCTCCATCATCGATCAGCTCTGACAGGTGCTGGTGAAAGTGCAGTTGGAACGGCATCTCCAGATCCATGCCGGCAAGGGCAGCCTCCCTCGCATTGCGTATGCCGAACAGGAAGTCACTCAGCACAAACCCTTTAAACCCCCAATCTGTTTTCAGCAGTTGGGTGAGAAGCTCTTTGTTGTGTCCGCAAAGCTCGCCATTGATGGAACTGTAGGACGTCATGACAGCCGCTGCACCTGCCTCAACCGCCTTCCTGAAGTGAGGAAGATACACCTCATAGAGTGCTCGCTGTCCCACTGTAACATTGAGGGAAAGCTTGGAGTGTTCCATAGATGCCAGAGCAAAGTTTTTGATGCATGCCATGCCATGTTGTTGAACACCGCGAACGAGAGCTGATCCCATTGCGCCGATCAGGAAGCTGTCTTCGCCATAGGATTCCTGTGCTCGTCCCCATGCCGGATGGCGCATCAGGTTAAGTGGCACGCCCCCAAACAACGTGCCACCAAAGGCGCGCATCTCATATCCAATTATTGCGCCAATCCGTTCTTCCAACTCAGGGTCAAAGGTTGCCGCTCTTGCAATCACTGTAGGAAACGTTGTGGCGCCCTTCAGCACGATCCCGCGTGAGCCTTCTGTATAATGAACACCCGGCAAGTGATGCTCTGGCAACGTCCCCGCTGCCCACGGACCGGATTGAGAGCCGTTCTTCATCATGTCCCGAACGCCCGGCCAGAAGGCCTGATCACCGTCTCGCATGGCCAGTTTGTCATCACGGCTCAACCGCGAAACAATCGCACTGGCGATCTGCTCATCACTCAGGTTTTGCGTGGAGGAAGGTTGAGCAGTCATCTCAGGTGGAGGAAGGGAAGAGGATGCTGCAGTGCCATCTTCGTGCGCTTCGGTACTTTCGACAGTCATGGAACAGAGAACTCCGCGAATGCACCCCAATTTGGATCAGCGCATAGATACGCAGGCAGCTGGCAACGGGGGAGTGATTTGCAAATCAAACAGGATATCGCTTTAAAAATATCCGTTTGATTGCAGTCCTGAAAACCTACTGATTATCAGCAGGCATCTTTCAAGGAGTCGTAGGGCAGAGAAGTGACAACAAAAAATGCCGAGGCATTTCTGCCCCGGCACTAAGAATTCATCATGTTGACTGGGACTAGCCTTTGTAGCCCACACCACCAGCTTCGGTCTGCAGGAAGGCTGCACCACAAGCTTTGGAAAGTTCACGCACACGCAGAATATAGCTCTGCCGCTCGGTTACGGAAATGACACCGCGCGCATCAAGCAGGTTGAACACGTGGGAGCATTTAAGCGCTTGGTCATAAGCAGGCATAACAACCTTCTGCAGGCTATCGCCAGCTTTCTCCATCGCTTCTGCGCTTGCTGCCAGCAGACGCTTACACTCGCGCTCATGATCCGCAAAGTGGCGGAACAGCATTTCAGTGTCGGAATGCTCGAAGTTATGACGGGAATATTCCTGCTCGGCCTGCAGGAACACATCGCCATACGTGACCTTCTCGTCGCCTTCAAGGCCGTTGAAGTTCAGGTCGAAAACATTGTCGACACCCTGAACATACATGGCAATGCGCTCAAGACCATAAGTCAACTCACCAGCAACTGGCTTACATTCAAAACCAGCTACTTGTTGGAAGTATGTGAACTGAGAAACTTCCATGCCGTCACACCAGCATTCCCAACCAAGGCCCCATGCGCCAAGTGTCGGGTTCTCCCAGTCATCCTCAACGAAGCGAATGTCATGGATTTCTGTATCAATGCCGATTGCACGCAAGGAAGCCAGATACAGCTCCTGAAGGTTCGCAGGAGAAGGCTTCAGCATAACCTGAAACTGATAGTAGTGCTGCAAGCGCATTGGATTTTCGCCATAGCGACCATCGGTAGGACGGCGAGATGGCTGGACATACGCCACTTTCCATGGACGAGGTCCAAGCGAACGCAGTGTTGTTGATGGATGGGAAGTGCCCGCGCCGACTTCCATGTCATATGGCTGCACAATAACGCAGCCCTGATCGGCCCAGAATCTCTGGAGAGTCATGAGGAGACCCTGAAAGGACTTGGTTGGCTGCATATGTGCCGGAACGGCTTCACTAGACATGGGAGTGTTTCCTGAAAATCCAAAATGTACTGCACCGAAACGGCGCAAAATCCAAGTTGAGGCACAGGTGCCACGTCAAACAGGGAAGGTCAAGCATTCCTGAAAAATCAAAGATATTTTGTGAAAAAGACGGGGAGTAAGGCGGATTACTCTTCTCATGCTCATTTCCGGAATCGCAGCTGTGTTTCGGCGCAGGCCCATACCCCACAATATCAGGGATATTGAGCCCGGGAAAAAGCTTATTTAGTGGCAGGGTCATTGTAGTCTGCATAAAAGCTGGAGAGCGTACCGATGGTGATGTCCCGCCTGCCTGTTCTGAGTGATCGTCAAGGATTTGACCGCCGCTGGTATGCGCCAAGTCTGAAACGCGTCTACGCCCCTGCCTCAGCTGCAGAAGTAAAAGCCGCTTGGAGAGAGGTGATTGCGTCAGGAGCAAAGGCAGGCGAACTGCAAATCACCTGTGGTCGCCACTGCTATGAGAACTTTGTCTACAATGCGGGCACAAAATACATCATCGATCTGACCGGGCTACGCGGTGTGGGCAGTGATCCAAACTACGGGTATTACATCGATGTCGGCTTTGGAAACTGGGATATGTATCGCATGTTCAACAACATGTTTGATACCACATTGCCAGCGGGCAGCTGCTATTCAGTCGGACTAGGCGGGCACATCACTGGCGGAGGGTATGGTCTCTTTTCCCGCGCATTTGGATTGACCGTTGATTACCTGTCTGCAGTGGACGTGGTGATCATGCCTCAAGGGGCTCCAACGCCTGAACTCTATGAGAAAGTTTCTCCCGTGAACCACCCGGATCTGTTCTGGGCGATCTGTGGCGGTGGTGGAGGGAACTTCGGCATTATCACCCGCTACTATTTTCAGGACACTTCGAAAGCACCGCAATATCTTTACACCACCGCGTTTTCATTTGATTGGCAGGATGAAAATGGCAACCTGCTCATTACAGAACCTGTCCTCAGGCAACTATTGGACAGCTTCACCCGGTTCTCACAGGAAGGGCAGGACGGTGATAAATCCAAATGGCCCAGCTTTGGCATATTCCATGCGAACCATCTTGCTGCTGGGAAAATGGTTTTCGCATCCTATTATTTTGATGCCCCATCACTCGGGGTTCAAGGTCAGGAGTATGAGGCCTACCTGAATGACAGGATCAAGGATCAAAAAAGAACACTGGGGGAGATAACAAGATTATCAACCGAGCCGGGCCCCATAAACGGGCATCCATGGCACGGCACTGCAAAGGCTATCAGTCCTGTGAGCGCAACGGTCCAGCTTCGCCGTTTCACGTTTCTGGAAGGCGTTCAAAACACAAATGGTTCCGGTCCAAATCAGTTTGGAAAATACAAATCAGCTTACATGAAGAAAGGCTTCACTGACGATATGGTCGCCGCGCTTCATGAGCATCTGCAGAAGGTCCCGGATGGAGTGTCATTGAGCGATATGAGCCAGAGCCTGTGCCAGATTGACAGTTACGGCTGTGCAATAAATCAGGTCTCCAGCACAGCAACGCCAATCGCACAACGCAGCTCAATCATGAAACTGCAATACCAAACCTATTGGGACAATGACGCGGCAATTGGACAGGATAACAAGCAGCTTGAGGAAGCCCATGTTGGCTGGATCAACAAAATGTATGCTGATGTTTACGCCAAGTATGGCGGTTTTCCTGATCCACGAAACGATCCAGACGACATTGTTGACGGTTGTTACTTCAACTATCCAGATTCATGTTTGGGAGTAAATGGGGAGAACTCACCCGGCATAGATCATGCCATGTATCTCTATTTTCTGGAAAATTACGATACAGGTCCGGCAGATCGAAACCTGCGGGCAATAAAATCAAACTGGAATCCGCAAAACTGGTTTGCTAGCGCGCAGTCTATTCCTGTTAAATAAGGAATACGTGCAACATTACCACGTCACCAGGCCCGCAGACCAAACGTCATGCGGGCACCTGTCAGTCAAAGACTAGAGCAGGGCTCTTAGTAGTTGCTTACAGGGCGGTATTTGCCAGTGGCCGGATCTTCAACCAGACGCGTATATGCTGGGTCAACCGGACGCTTGCGAGCAGTTGCATAGGCAGGCTGTTTCTTGAATGCCATATTGGAAATTTCTTTCTTTACGGCTTTGTAAAGAGCATATCCACCTGCAATCAAAGCAACAGTTCCTAATACCTCAGTCATCTGCATTTTCCTTCCATCACTTATGTGAAGCATTGTTATTTCTGGCAATTTAGGCAATCCTATGGAGATTACTTAAAGACCAAACTTTGCCCAAAGGCTTTTTTCTTCCAGGGTTGCAAGTGCAGCAGCAGGCAATGTGCCAGCAGCCTCATTCAGACCTCCCTGAAGGTTCGCACCGGGAATAAAGCGGCTAAGAAAGCGCTTTTTGGTGCCAACAAATTTCGCTTTGGTTTCTTTGCCGTACCGTTCATGGATCGTGGAGTGAAGATCGCCCAGACCATCTACGAGGCCCAGATCACGCGCTTTGGCTCCAGTCCAAAACAAGCCGGAAAATAGGTTTTCGTCATCGCTCAGCACGTCACCGCGGCGGCTCTTCACCATGTCGATGAACATCTCATGGATTTCGTGCTGCAATGTTTTGAGATGCTCAATGTCCTCTTTAACTTCCGGTGAGAACGGGTCCAGTGTGACCTTCTTGTCTCCGCTGGCATAAACACGGCGCTGAACGCCGGTTTTCTCCAGAAGCTCTGTAAAGCCAAACCCGGCAGATACGACACCAATGGATCCAACAATAGAGGACGGATCAACAATGATGTCATCACCAGCCAGTGCAATCATGTAGCCGCCAGATGCAGCAACATCTTCTACAAAAACAAGAATTTGCTTGTTGTTTTCATCAGCCAGCTGACGAATGCGTTTGAAGATGAGATGAGATTGAACCGGCGAACCGCCAGGTGAGTTGATGGACAAGGCAACAGCCGGAGCTTCTTTAAAGCTGAAAGCTATTTCTAGCGCGTCTTCAACACTGCTCAGGTTCAAACCTGATTTCAATGGAGATGCAGCACCAATAGCACCATGCAAACGGACGACGGGTACGATAGGTCTTACTTTGCCCAATTTGCCCGGAAGGTAGCTGCGCAGCTTGTTCAACAACTCAAAATTCTCCTTTGCGTCGATAACTTGTATGTCGTTGGGGTAACCAACTTCATCCAATATAGGCAGCAATCATCAGGAGAGAAGAGCTTTTGCCAAAAGAAATGGCAATTTACGCAATAAAACGCAACAGTGTGATCCTCATAACAAATCTACACCTTGAGAACTCAGAGAGCCTCATCAAAACAGTGGGGATTACTCGGTTGTTTCAAGCTCGGCACGAATCTGGAGCATGTCTCGCCAGGCATATCTTTTCTCAGCAGGACTGCGCAGAAGATAAGCAGGGTGATAAGTCGCGATCGCCTTGCGCTGAGTACCCTCGCCGCCATAGCTCAGCCATTTCCCGCGCAGCTTGCGAATGCCATCACGGGCACCGCTGAGCGTCTTGGCAGAGGCCGCCCCGAGGAAAACAACAATCTCCGGATCAACCAGCTCAATCTGCCGCTGAATAAACGGACGGCAAATCTCAGTTTCATGCGGGGTAGGGGTGCGATTTCCCGGTGGGCGCCATGGAACCACATTGGCAATGTAAACCATTGACCGGTCAAGTCCGGCAGCTTTCAACATCCGGTCCAGCAGATGACCCGAACGCCCCACGAATGGCACGCCCTGAATGTCCTCTTCGCGTCCTGGAGCTTCCCCAACAAACATGATGCGTGCTTTGGAACTTCCATCCCCAAACACAAGGTTCTTTGCTGTCAGTCGCAGATTACAGCCCTCAAACCCTGCAAGGATTTTCCGTAGCTCATCAAGTGACTGCGCCGAACCTGCGGCAGTTCTGGCCGAACCAACTGTTTCCGCATTCGGAATAACAGCATTCGCGTCTGTCACCGCAGTTGGTGTAGACGTCGTAATAGCTGCTTCCTTGGCAGCACGCTGCCGTTCCAGAATCTTCTTCGCTTCCTGCTTGGCATCTGCGGAGACGCCATTCTCGCGCAGGTTACGTGCCATTTCAGCAGGTGAAACACTGAGGTTTTTGGACTGTGATGGCGCTGGCTCTGGTGCGCTGAACGAGCTGACTGGAGCGATGTTCTGCTGCGGAGCAGGGCGGGTCTGCACCTGCTTTTCCATCTGGTTCTGAGTTTGCGCAAAGCGGTCCACTGGAGCATCTTCCAACGCACAGTCGACGCCGACGGCGCTTAAAAACTCCAGATAAGCCTCCAGCTCGGCGGCATTTGCGACAGGAACTTCAGACATAGCCATTTACTAGTTGTGGCACACAGGTCGGCACAGGCGAAAGGGAATAACTCTTTTGCAATGCACCATGGATGGGCAGCAGCCCAGTCCACCCTATATTCATTATGAAAGCGCAACTGTCCAATAGAAAAACGAGAATGGGCTAACTCAATGGGGAACAGTGTAAAGTGGTTCACGTTAACTTGGGGAAATTACAATAATTCCTTAAGGTGTAGATAGATTTTTTGATGGAGTACCTGACGGAATGCACCTTAAAACGCATTGCGCTATAGTATCCGCTCAATTACACAGAGACTAAATAAAGTTTTGACACTTGAGGTGCTGGAAAATAATGCGCTGCCACATCATTTGACGCGAAATGAAGTGGATAAAGTGTAGAGGGAGAATAATATGTCTGAAGGGGAAACTCTGGCAGAGCGCGAATCCATGGAATTCGACGTTGTGATTGTAGGCGGTGGTCCTGCAGGTCTATCAGCGGCAATCCGGATTAAGCAGCAGGCTGCGGAGAAGGGAGAGGAAGTCTCCGTCGTCGTGCTCGAGAAGGGCTCTGAAGTTGGCGCTCATATTCTGTCTGGTGCCGTGATTGATCCAATTGGCATTGATCGCCTGATCCCTGACTGGCGTGAAGACGAGAGTGCTCCGATCAAGACACCTGTCACAGCAGACCATTTCAATCTGCTTGGCCCTGCGGGTTCCCTTCGTCTGCCAAACTTCCTGATGCCGAAGCTCATGAACAACCACGGCAATTACATTGTGTCTCTGGGCAATGTCTGTCGCTGGCTTGCAGAAAGAGCAGAAGCGCTCGGCGTGGAAATCTATCCAGGCTTCGCAGCAGCTGAAGTGCTTTACGACGATTCCGGCAAGGTGATCGGCGTTGCAACGGGTGATATGGGCGTTGCGCGTGATGGGTCTCATAAAGATGGCTACATGCGCGGCATGGCGCTGCTCGGCAAGTACACGTTGATCGCCGAAGGTGTCCGTGGCTCGCTTGCAAAGACGCTGGTAGACAAGTTCGACCTTGATCGCGACAGTGACCATCCAAAATTCGGTATTGGCATCAAAGAGCTGTGGGAAGTAGACCCATCCAAGCACAAGCCGGGTCTGGTTCAGCACTCCATGGGTTGGCCGCTGGACGGTAAAACCCAGGGCGGTTCTTTCCTCTACCATCTGGAAGACAATCAGGTTGCTGTTGGGTTCGTAGTAAACCTCAACTACCAGAACCCGTATATCTCTCCGTTTGATGAGTTCCAGCGTTTCAAAACCCATGCGGGTGTAAAGGACGTCTTTGAAGGCGGTAAGCGCATTTCATACGGTGCACGTGCCATCTCCGAAGGGGGATATCAGTCCGTACCGAAGCTGTCTTTCCCCGGTGGTCTTCTCATCGGGTGTTCCGCTGGTTTCGTTAACGTTCCGCGCATCAAAGGCTCTCACAACGCTGTTCTCTCCGGCATTCTGGCTGCAGATATGGTCGTTGACTCGCTGGGCCGTGGTGAAGCACACGAAGAGCTGGACCAGTTCGACGGCGCATGGCGCAATTCCGAAATCGGCAAGGATCTCTGGAAGGTACGCAATGTAAAACCATTGCAGACAAAGTTCGGCAGCTTGCTGGGCATGGTCTTCGGTGGCCTCGACATGTGGACCAATGAGCTGATGGGCTTCTCTTTCTTCGGCACCATGAAGCACGGTAAAACCGATGCTGCGAGCCTGAAGCCGGCGAAGGAATGCAAGAAGATCAATTACCCGAAACCAGACGGGAAGATCTCCTTCGACAAGCTGTCCTCTGTCTTCCTCTCCAACACCAACCACG
>NZ_LMCJ01000057.1:0-28503 GCF_001623085.1 Pseudovibrio sp. W74 | reverse complement strand
CCAGCCGATCCATCTGAAGCTGCGCGACGAGACTTTGCAGAAGCTTTCCGAGCACGATGTCTACGCTGGTCCGTCGAACCGTTATTGTCCCGCTGGTGTGTATGAGTGGGTGGAAGAAAACGGCGAACCGCCACGCTTCCAGATCAACGCTCAAAACTGCGTTCACTGTAAGACCTGTGACATCAAAGACCCGAACGGCAACATAACCTGGACCGTTCCGGAAGGCACAGGCGGACCGAACTATCCAAACATGTAAGGTGTTGGATAAGATCAGAACAAGAAAAAGGCCCGGTCATCAGATCGGGCCTTTTTCATTTCAATTTGCCAAACGCTCTAACGTCTAGTCGATCTCAATATCAAGCCCCAGATCCAGAATAGGAGCTGAGTGCGTGATCCAGCCGGAGGAGATGATATCAACGCCAGCTTCCGCAATCGCTTGAATGGTCGAAAGTGTAATCGTACCAGACGCTTCCAGTACGGCTTGACCCTTGTTGATCTCAACCGCCTGTGCCAGAAGCTCAGGCCCCATATTGTCCAGCATTACCACATCAGGCTTGGCTGTGAGTGCTTCCTTCAGTTGGTCGAGTGTATCCACTTCAACCTCAATGCGCACAAGGTGGCCGGCAAACGCGCGGGCACTCTCAATGGCGGGGACAACCCCACCGGCAACGGCGATGTGGTTGTCCTTAATTAGGATCGCATCATCCAGACCAAACCGGTGGTTCATACCGCCGCCACAGCGCACCGCATACTTCTCGAAACTACGCAGTCCCGGAGTGGTTTTTCGGGTGCAAACCACTTTTGCGTTGGTATGTGAAATTTTGCGTTGAAATGCGTTCGTAGCGCTCGCAATGCCCGAAAGATGGCTCAAAAAGTTCAGGGCCACACGCTCCGCCTCCAGCAGTGCACGAGCGGGACCGTGAATGCGGGCGATAATGGTACCCGGCTCCAACTTATCCCCGTCCTGCGCCAGCACGGTAACATCGAGAGTAGGATCAACCTGACGAAATGCGGAAAGAGCCAGATCAATGCCAGCCAGCACGCCATCCTTACGAGCCGCAATCACACCCGTTGCAACAGCATCAGCCGGAATGGTCGCCTGCGAGGTGATGTCACCCGCGCGGCCAAAGTCCTCAAGCAAAGCAGCTTTGACGGCATCATCGACCATGATCAACGAAAGCTCGGGCAATGAAGACGGACGGCTCATAGCATGTCTTCCTCTTCAACAGCCTGCTGGCCAACATCGCCGGCAGCAGCCTCGCTCGCCAGCTTCTCAATTTGTGCAAGCTTCACAAAGGAGCGCTTGGCAACCTCCGCCTTCTGCGGGAAGTCAGAACGGAAATGACCGCCTCGGCTTTCTTCGCGAAGCAGAGCAGACCCTGTAATCAGCTTGGCTGCAATCACCATGTTGAGAATGGAGTCGCGGCGGCACAGCGTCTCAGCGTTCTGCAACCGTGCAAGGGTCCTTGTCAGCCCTTCTGCATCACGAACCACACCAACATGGCGGGACATAGCAGAGCGAACCATGGAAACAACGGCACGTTCCTGCGGGTTGCGTGTGGAGGCCTGATCATCAACATCATCGATTTCAGCCCAATGATGCACCCGGTGATGCGGCATGAGGGCCTGAATGTCTTCTGCAATGCGACCTGCAAACACAACAGCTTCAAGCAAAGAGTTGGATGCCAGACGATTGGCACCATGTGCCCCCGTCGCCGCAACTTCACCTGCCGCCCAAAGGTTGTCGACAGAGGTTCGGCCAGAGGCATCGGTCAGCACACCACCCATGTGGTAATGTGCTGCCGGAGCAACAGGGATCAAACCATTGATCGGATCAATACCAGCCTTCTCGCAGGCTGCATAAACGCGGGTAAAGTGCTCAGGGAAGCTTGCCCCAATGGCCTCTCGGCAATCAAGGAAAGCACCACGGCCAACCGCAAGTTCTGTATGGATCGCGCGCGCAACAATATCACGAGGGGCCAGCTCAAGATCAGGATGGATGCCATCCATAAAGCGGTGACCGTCATTGTTGATGAGGATCGCACCATCACCGCGGATCGCTTCACTTGCAAGCGGGGCAGGGTCCTGTTCAACATTGAGAGCTGTTGGGTGGAATTGAACAAACTCGGCATCAGAAACCAGCGCACCTGCACGGGCAGCCATCGCAAGGCCATGTCCGTTTGCTTCCCCCGGATTGGTGGTAGTTGAATAAAGATGGCCAACTCCACCGGAGGCCAGCACAACAGCTTTTGCAGGAATGGTAATGCGCTGCGTACCACCACGGCGACGCGCAGTAATGCCGGTGACATACCGGCCTTCTGCGATCAGTTGACAACCAATGTATCCTTCGATGATGCGGATAGACGGTGTCTTGTAGGCCGCATCAACAAGCGCCTGCATAATGGCTTCACCAGCCATGTCACCACGCACACGCACAACACGGTGGCTGGAGTGGGCAGCCTCGCGGGAAAGGGCCAGCTTGCCAGCAAGGTCTTTGTCAAAGGGTACGCCATAGCCCAGCAGATCGTGAATGCGGTCAGACGCTTCACGTGTCATGCCTTCAACAATGGCTTCTTCGCAAATGCCGTCGCCTGCTGTCAGCGTATCCTGCGTATGGGCAGAGTGGTGATCACCCTCGGCCACAGCAGCAGCAATGCCGCCTTGTGCCCATGCAGAAGAGGTGCCACCACCAATTGGCGCGTTGGTCACAATGGTCACTGGCCGCGGCGCAAGCTTGAGCGCGCAAAACAGGCCAGCAAGGCCACCACCTAAGATAACAACATCATCCACGCCGTTCAGAGCAACAGCAGGGGCGAGAGAAGAACCGAACTGAGACATTTCAGAGATTATTCCAGACTATGGGGACCTGATCTAAAAGGCCCGCTGCCGTTAAAGGCAGCAGGGTGCACTGAAGACTTTTCAATATGCCAGCTACACGAAAGCCTCTAGTTCTTCAAGTTGATCATGCGTTCTACGGAGGCACGAGCGCGATCCGCCACACTTTCATCAACAATCACTTCACCAGACATATCGAGCAAACAGTCCAAAATTTTGGTGAGGGTGATGCGCTTCATGTGTGGGCACAGGTTGCAAGGGCGAATGTAGTTCACGCCAGGTGTGGAGGAGGCAACATTGTCCGCCATGGAGCACTCGGTGATCATCATCACCTTCTCAGGGCTGTTGTCCTTCACCCAGTCAATCATATGAGAGGTTGAGCCAGCAAAGTCAGCTTCTGCAACAACTTCCGGCGGGCACTCTGGGTGCGCAATGATCTTCACATCAGGGTCAATGGCTCGGTAGTCGCGCAGCTCTTCCGCCGTAAAGCGCTCATGCACTTCGCATGAGCCGGCATAGGTCAACACATCAACATCAGTCTGGTTGTTCACGTTGGCTGCAAGGTACTGATCAGGGATCAGCAGCACCTTGTCAGTGCCCATGGCTTCAACAACCTGAACCGCGTTGGAAGAGGTGCAGCAAATATCGCACTCAGCCTTCACATCGGCGGAGGTGTTGACATAAGTGATGATCGGAACGCCCGGATTGGCTTCGCGCAGCTTTCGTACATCTGCACCTGTGATGGATTCTGCAAGGGAGCAACCTGCATCCATATCCGGGATCAAAACGGTCTTTTCCGGAGACAGGATCTTGGAAGTCTCAGCCATGAAGTGCACACCGCACTGAACGATAACCTGAGATTCAGTCTTCGCAGCTTCTTTCGCCAGCTGCAGGCTGTCGCCAACAATATCAGCCACACCGTGGAAGATATCCGGGGTCATATAATTGTGCGCCAGAATAACGGCGTCGCGCTCTTTCTTCACTTTGTTGATCGCAAAAATCAACGGGGCAAGAGCAGCCCATTCAATCGCAGGAATGAAGTCCTTTACCTTCTCATAGGCCTCTGCTGTCGCTTCTGCGACCTCAGGCGTGTAGGCAAGGTCTGGACGCTCCAAAGGGGTATACTGTTTGGGCGCTGGTGCGCCAGCTTGAACAGCAGCACCCTCAATGCCGGCAGTAATGTCATTGACAGCAAGGCTGTCTGCTTCAGCGAATGTAGTCGTGGCGGACATGCGCTATCCCTTATTCTGCCGGCCTGGAACCGGATTATACTCAATGTGAGTATAAGGGGTATATAAAAAAACACGGCCACAATGCCGATGCCAACCCTTATGCTCATTTTGAGTTTTTATAGACCTCTTCCCTCGCGTCGACAACCTATTCTTTTGCCGGATGCATATGATTGCTGCGTTTAAGCTCGATTTAGCCTTACTGAGTAATCACTTAATTTCCTAAATTTGCAGGGTACAAATGAGAAAAGCCCGACATTTCCGCTTAATCAGAGGAAATGCCGGGCTCACATCACTTGAGAGCAGAAAAGGGCTTTTACTTGGCTGGGACGTAGCTGGATGGGTTACCATCAGCGCCCTGATTGACCATGTAGTACTGGTTCTCACCGCTGTCGAACACGAGGAAACCATCCTGATCAGCAGGCTTGGTCTGTGTGCCCCATGGAGATTGAATGATCACTTCAGCAGCTGGGGCATAACCGATGGCAGACATGCGAACCATCTCAACGGGAACGGTCTTCAGTGCTCCCGTCAGGCCTGCGTCTTTTGCATTAAACAGCGCCAGAACCTCTGGAGCCATATCCAAACGCTTTACAAGACGTGTGTTTTTCGCAGCGACTTCTTCCAGACCAACCATCTCGTACTTGGAGGTGAAGGTCTCTTTGCCAATCACGTAAAAATCAGGGCCGGTCTTGCTCATCTGCAGCGCAACAACAGAACCTACATTCTTTGCGATGTAAGCATCATCGTAGCTGGTGGAGTCCACAGAACCCAAAGGGCCACGGATCGCTTCTGGCAGGTCAGCCGGTGTGTCACCAGTGATCTTCCAGCCAAGGATTGGACGGTCCTTGATGTAAAGCTCTTTGGCAGGTGCATGCTTTTCAACGCGTGCAGTCAGCTCAGCCTGGCTTTGCACAACGTCCTGCGCAGAAGCTGCCAAAGGTGCGCTTACAGCAAAGGCAAGCAGGCCTGCAGCGAGTGTTTTTCCGAAAAAAAATGAGTAGGTCATGGTCGGCCCCTAAATGTTGACGGGGGAATTAGGTCAGGACCCAAATCAAAGTCAAGCGACTCCGCCAGTTTCGCTAGCATTTTGAAATATATTAGTATTCCCACATATGACCGCATTTGATCAGAGAGAGCTTTCCAGCAAAATGCCTTAGGGATAAAGACTCATTCCAATTGCTGATGGATGACCTAAGTAATTTCAATTATTGCAGAACGGAAAATTAGATTAAACCTGATTATTCCCCGCTGCTCAGCGAAAAACGGACACCATTGGTCCAGCGTCTGGCCGAAACTCTCTGTCGGATGCAGGAAAGGAAATTGCATGTCTCAAGCGACCCAGGTCGAGAACCAATCCTCTGTCCGGCGCGGCCCCAACGTCCCGCTCATAATCATCAGCGGATGTATCATCGGCATTCTCTCGTTTGGACCACGGGCAACCCTTGGATTGTTCCTGACGCCCATGTCCTCAGAGTTTGGCTGGGGCAGGGATGTGTTTGCCTTTGCGCTGGCACTTCAAAACCTCGTTTGGGGCGTTGCACAGCCTTTCGCTGGGATGATGGCAGATAAATTCGGCACAGGAAGAACTCTGGTACTCGGCGCGATCATCTACGCCATCGGCCTCTATCTTATGAGCCTGTCAGACACACCACTCTTACTACAGGTCTCCGCAGGTGTTTTGATCGGTCTGGGTGTCGCCTTCACATCCTTCTCGCTTGTTTTGGCTGCCTTTGCGCGGTCTGTTCAGCCCCAATACCACGGCATCGCCTTTGGCATGGGCACAGCTGCCAGCTCCTTCGGCCAGTTTCTCTTTGCACCGCTGGGCCTGGGCCTGATCGAAAACTATGGCTGGTCCAGCGCACTGATCTATATGGCAGCTGTCGTCGCCATCGTACCCCTGTTCGCTTATATCCTGCGTGGCCGTTCCGCAGCTCCAGCTGCTGGCAACTCTGCGAACCCGCAGGACAGCATGACCCTTTCTCAAACATTGGGTCTGGCCTTCAAAACCAGAGACTACATCCTGCTGGTCTTCGGCTTCTTCGTCTGTGGTTTCCACGTGGCGTTCATCACCGTGCACATGCCGACCTTCATCGTGGATCAGGGTTTTGACGTTTCCGTCGGCGCATGGGCGCTGGCTTTGATCGGCCTGTTCAACATTGTTGGCTCCATGTCCTCCGGCGTGTTGGGGTCACGGGTTCCGAAACAATACTTGCTGTCATTCATCTATATTGCCCGTGCCATCGCCATCACGCTCTACATCACACTACCAATCTCAGAGATGTCGACACTGATCTTCGCAGCCACCATGGGAATCTTGTGGCTCTCCACCGTGCCACCAACATCAGGGCTCGTCGCTGTCATGTTCGGCCCACGTTACATGGGAACGCTGTTCGGCATCGTGTTCTTCTCTCACCAGATCGGGTCCTTCCTGGGAGTATATCTGGGCGGTGTGCTCTATGAGCGCAGCGGCAACTACGATGCTATCTGGTGGCTCGGAATCGCACTCGGTATTTTCGCGGCCATCGTACACTGGCCAATCCGCGAACAGTCCGCCACCGCAGGGCGTCTGGTCGCCAAGCCTGCGTAAGACGCCTATTGGGTGAACTAGCTAGGTTTGTCAGTGTGTTACACCGGAATATTGCCTAGCGTTATTTTCTTGCCTTATGGCCCTCCTTCTGCCAGCTTTCATGCAACATGAATTGGCGAGAAGGATTGGCCATGAGCGAGTTTGATGCCCTCTGGATTGAAGCAGATGAAAGCGGCCGCAAGCCACTACCTGCCAAGTGGAACAAGGTCAGTGTTGATCAGCTCTCTGCAGGAGACGTGACAGTCAAAGTCACGCACACCACCATCAACTACAAGGATGGGATGGCCCTTGCAGGCGCACCGGGCATCACCCGCAAGTTCCCGATGGTGCCGGGCATCGACGTCGTTGGCGAAGTGCTCACCAGCGAAAGCGACCGCTTCAAACCGGGCGATCAGGTCCTCCTCAACGGCTATGGTGTTGGTGAAGTCCACACCGGCGCCTACGCGCAAGTCGCCCGTTTGAACTCCGAGTGCCTTTTACATCGCCCGGAAGAAATCTCCGCCGCCCGCGCAGCTGCCATTGGCACCGCAGGTTACACCGCCATGCTCTGCGTTATGGCGGTGGAGAAATACGGCCTGACACCTGACCAAGGACCAATCGCAGTCTCCGGCGCATCCGGTGGTGTTGGGTCCGTTGCCATCAGCCTGCTGTCCAAACTTGGGTTCGAGACTATCGCCTTCACAGGACGCACCGAGGAAGCTGACTTCCTCAAGAGCCTCGGCGCAACAGAAGTGCTCGATCGGGCCGAGCTGGTCGAAAAGGGCAAACCTTTCGGCAAGGAACGCTGGGCTGGTGCGGTTGATGTAGCAGGCAGTCATACACTTGCAAATCTGCTGGCACAGACCAACTACGGCGGTGCTGTTGCTGCGTGTGGTCTGGCGCAGGGCATGGACCTGCCAGCATCTGTCATGCCGTTCATTTTGCGCGGTGTAGCTCTGCTCGGCGTAGATTCTGTTATGGCGCCTATGGCCCTGCGCGAGCAGGCTTACCGCCGACTGGTGCAGGATCTCGATCTTGCCAAGCTGGACACTCTGTCTGAGACAATCAAGCTGGCAGATGTTGAAGAACGCGCTGCAAAGCTGCTCAAAGGGCAAGTCCGCGGTCGTACCATCGTGGAAGTCGAGTAACGCTACAACAAGCAGGTTTAGACAAAAAGAAACCCCGCATCAGCCAGTCGCTGGTGCGGGGTTAAAATTGGAGCGGTCAGGCCACCAAATTCTTCTCACATATGAGGTCGTGGATTAGCTCCAGCCACCTCGGTAGGTCTTGTAGAAGATGTGCTTACCAATGCGCTTCTTACGCTGCATGGTCGGTGCCCAGTTCGGGCGAACATAAGTTGCATGGTAATGAGTAGAGGCATCAACAGCTGGAATGCTGACCTCACCCTTTACAATCTGCTGCGCGATCTTCTTCGCTTTGGCCCATGGACCAGCTTCAGTCACGCGCTCAGGAATGCCATCACAAGCAAACGAGAACTGGCAGGCGTTCTTCATGCCTTTGTTCTGATAAACCACCCCGCACACCGTGTTAGGATAAGCCGGGTTCTTCAGACGGTTGAGAACAACCTGCGCAACGGCAATCTGCCCATCACGAGGTTCACTGCGCGCTTCAAAATAGATCGCCTCAGCCAGACAGCGCATTTCCTTCTTGGATTTTCTCACAGAGCTCGGCAACTGGCGCATGTACCACCAGTGCGGATTGGTCCCTGAAGTAGAGGCCAGTTCTTTGTCTGAAAGTCTTGGCTTGCCGGAAGGCGTAATCGAAACTTTGGGTTTGCTCAGCAGCGCATCAAACGGAGCTTTGTTGGTCTGCGGTGTGGCTGGAGCATAAGCAGTTGCCAGAGCAATCTCGTTTTGCTTGGCGATGGAAAGGGTCGCTGGCTTAACTGTCTTCTGCGCAATTTGCTTGCGGGCAGCAAGTGCTGCACGGCGTGCCGCTTTGCCGAGTGGAGACGTGTCCGCCTGCCCATTGTTGTCGGCAAGACCGGCCAGCGCATCCCCACCATAATGGCCGTTGAAAGCCATTTGCGGCAGCTGGGAAACAAATCTGTCGGAGCTTTTCGGTTTGCCTGCATTTTGAATGAAAGCCACAACACGGCTCGGCAGAGTAGTGACGAGCATGTCACTCTTGCCGGTGCGGTTCACCGCATGGCGCTGTGGAGTTTTCTTCTCAGGGGCTACGAAGTACTTTGCAAATTTCTGGCTATCCCGTGCGGAGACAGATTGCATCCATCGCGGCGTTTCCTCGTCGAGGTTTCCGGTCAGTGCCGGAATATCCTGCAACGCAACTGGAGATGCAGCAAAGGTTCCAACTGCAAGCCCTGCAGCTAGAATTGGGTACTTAAAGTACATGAGGACAGCACGGCGTCCTGCATTCTTCTTCATCCCATGGCCCGACATACGCAATCTACTCCAAATCAACGCCCAAAAACTCAGCGTCTCTCACTCCCTGAAAAGGGAACCCCAAACTCTGAGATCGACAGGATGAAGAAGCCCGATAAAACACTCCCGCCCGTCACTTTTCCGGATGAGTGCATTTTTCGCTTTTAACCTTGATATAAAGTTAAGCCCGCCAAAACCCCAGTTATTCTGCCACAGTTCACGCCGCTGACAGCCAGCATATGGTTAATATGCAGGGACGGTACTCACCAAAAAACTAGGGCTATTTCATGTCTGGGTGGATTTTTCAGTTGGCCAAAAATCATAGGAAACAAAAGGCTTCATGCAGGAAATGACACCTGTGATATCTTGGTGTGGCTGTAGGATATCAACATAATCAAAATCTTAACAAGATTAACCATAAGGCTCCCTGCTAAATCCACAACTCCGTTTTTCCTATGAATTTTTGCCGAGAAAAAACTCAAAAAAATTGTAGATAACCTTACGTCACTTAAGGCGAAAATGTGAATCAGAGCAAGCTAACGCGCAATCCCGGGGCCGGGCGCTCTTTCAAAATGTCTCTTCTGAACCGGTAAAGAGCTGCTGGGCGCCCGCCCGTCGCGGTTGAAGTTCTGCCCGTCTGCTCAACCAGCTGCCCCGTTTCCACCAGACGGCGGAAGTTCTGTTTGTGAATATGCCGGCCAGAAATCGCCTCAACCGTCTGCTGCAGATCGGTCAGGGTAAACTCAGGTGGCATCAATTCGAAGACAACAGGCCGATACTTCAGTTTTGCCCGCAACCGGGAAAGTGCCGTTGCCAGAATACGGCGGTGATCATGGGCAAGGCCCTCGCCAAGGTCTGGCAAGGTGCTGCGTTCCAGCGCAGTTGGCTGCTTATCGCGCAAGGCCTCACGCATAAGACCGGAGCCATAAAGCAACTCGTAACGGTCCAGAACGCGTTCCTCATCCCATTTCAAAGAGCCCACACCAAAGGCGAGCTGGTAACGATCTTTCCGGCTCAGCTCGTGGTAGGCCTTGGCATCATCATCCGGGGCCTTGCTGAAGGTCTCCATGCTGGGATGAATAATCTCTTCCAGCATCTTCGGCTGACCGCCACGCCAGTCTTCCCAGGGAAAAAAGTCATACCAGGGACGCCAGCGAGCACCTTGTCTGGCAAGCAGCCGCTCAGATTCTGGTGTCTGGCGTGTCAATGCCAGATAGCCGACAGAAACCATATGCGGCTCACCAATCCGCGCCAGAGAATATCTGTCGCGGTCACCAAAGGTGTAAAGCTGTTCCACATGGCCAATATGAAGGGCAGTCTGTTCTTCAACAAACGCACGCAAACCCAGCTCAAAGGTGCGGTGTACGCGTGGGTCAAACGGGCCGGAGGGCAGGCCAGACAACTCGTCAGGCACTTTTTGCGGCACAGTCAACACAAAGGGCACTTTGTCTTTTACGGAAACAATGACAGCACTCAGACCAATGCCAAGCTGGACAGGCTCCATGTCAGCACCGCGTTGGGCTGCATTTCCTGTTTCCACTGCATTGCTCATCAATGTTTGCTCCGTATCCGTCATGCCAGTTCAACAAGTGCGGCAGGATCAAGCGAGAACAGGTTGCCCTCAAAAGTCTCTGCACCACGACCAAGCTCGATGATTGATTGTATCATGCGCCCATTTCGCTGCAAAAGAGTGTCTGCCAAAGAGATAAGCAGCGGATTGGGTGTGGCTACAGGAGAAACCTTGCGCAAATGTTGGGCCAGCGCACGTTCATCTGTATCCGGCATAATCGCACAGGCAATGATGTAGGCAGCAGCTGTAGACCGGCTGACACCAGCCCAGCAATGCACCAGTAAAGAGCCGTTGCGTGCAGCATCACGGGAAAAATCCAGCAGTTGCTCTACATGCGTCGCATTGGGGGCAAGCAGACCTTCACGTGCTTCAGTAATGTCGTTGAACTCCAGCACCAGATGGTGAGCAGGCTTTGTCTCAGAAGGCAAGATCACCTCTGTTCCCGGAGAAACGAGAGAGAGCACATGGCTCGGCCTTGCTGAGGTCAACGTGTCTTCCAGCTTGGAAAGTGGACAGACATGCAGCATCAGCGGCCTCCAACTTTCTTGCGAGCGTCATCAAGCTCAGCAAACCGGGCCAGAAAGACCTCTTGCGCATCCTTGGTTGGCAGCGGCTCAATGCTTGCTGCCAAGGTGTCCAGTTGCTCCGCAGTAACCTTTGCAGGCTTTCCGAAAATCTTGTCAGCTTCTTCCTTGCTAAAGCCCGCCAGATGGATTGCTTCCAGATAGGCGCTGATAATGTCAGCCTTCTTGGCAAGCTTGGCAATGCTGACTGGCAAGTCGGGGGGCAGGTTGAACGCCCTGTGAATGGCATGGTGCAGCCGCTCTTCAACAGCCTTGTAGGTGCCACCCATCACGTTCTTGAAAGGGGAGATCATATCCCCAATCACATACTCAGGCGCGTCATGCAGCAAGACTGCCATACGCCATTGAATATCAAGATCAGGCTTGACCATCAGCGCAATCTCTTCCACCACCACACAGTGCTGGGCAACAGAGAACGCATGATCGCCAATTGTCTGCCCATTCCACCGTGCAACGCGCGCAAGGCCGTGCGCTATATCAGAGAGTTCCACATCCAACGGAGACGGATCAAGAAGATTAAGTCTTCTGCCAGAAAGCATCCGCTGCCAGGCACGGGGGGAAGATGAGGAAAGCTCTGCACACATTAGTCAATCAAGCCAGTCGTCAAGGTTAAGGTGATGTCTACAGTGTATCTCCGAAAAGTGGAAACTGGTTTTCGGATAAAGATACGCAAAACAAAGACTAAAGCAGTTCATGTGTTCCAGCTTAAATGCGAATTGCTTTAGCTGTATCTCTTAATCAGATGAAGGCCAGTTGAAACTTGCCCATTCTTGAATGGAAGGGGTGAGGGCAACACCATCACATGTCAGCGATACACCTGCATCCATCGCAGTTTTCACACGGTCCAGTCTCAGCAGGGCAAGCCCATCAGTATTCTGCGAAGAGCCCAATGTTCCAACGCTCTTCTCTCCAGCCAGAACATCACTGCCAGCGGCAGGAAGCGCACTTTCAGCGGAAACTTTGATGATGCGCTTGCGGGCCGTTCCGCGGTGCTTCATGCGGGAAACAACCTCTTGCCCGATAAAACAGCCTTTGGAGAAAGCCACACCATTGAGACTGTCCATGTCCGTATCATGCGGAAACACGTCTGCCAGCTGAAAGTCCAGCCCACTTTGCGGAATGCCAAGTTGGATGCGGTGCGCATGATAGTCAGCTTCTGAGGCAGTCTCTGCAACTTCGCCGGAGGAAACATAACGAACACCCATATCAGCATGACGAGGATCGCGCGGTTTATCCGCTGGCAAATCATCTCCCCAGTCTGCGATCACATGCATGGTCTCATCAGCAGGTTCCACAGTCACCTTGGCGCGAAGCTTGTAAAAACCAAGACGCTTGGCAAACGCATCAAGTTCATCAGCGCTCACATCAATCAGGAAGCCACCCGTACTCTCATCTGCAAACACAATGAAGTCCCAGAGGATCTTTCCCTGAGGCGTAAGAAGAGCACCAAATGCGCTGGATGTTGCATTGATCTCGCTGATGTCACAGCTCACGAGATTTTGCAGAAACTCCTTGGCATCTTCGCCAAAAACCTTCACGAGCCGACGCGAAGTGAGAATGGTACGTTGTGATGCCATGGGTCCGTCCTTCCAATGAATAAAACAACAAGAGTGTTTCATAACCCATCAGCTATGCGCACACCACGGAAAAAGAATAGTTTCTGTGGGTGACGAGGGAACTCCGCTCCTGCGCCCTGACACCTGCATGTGGGAGGAAAAATGCAAAATATGAGGCAGGTAAATAGAAATATAAGCGCACTGAGTTGTTTACCAGAACATTCCAGTATTGCCGCGTTTTCAAGATCTTTCTGCAATTACAATCAATGTTTCGACGTCGCAAAACTGTCGTGTGCGTGAACTAACTCTTTCTCTCGATTGATTTCAGTTCTTGATTCTGGAGATGCACGTGACATCAACTATCAGGCAGTCAAAGAAACGTTTGGATCGTGCAGTACATCGTTCAAAACTGATCTCCATGGAAGGCGTGCTGGAACGTCTGTTCACCTTCGCATTTAAGGGGCTGGTTTATCCGCAGATCTGGGAGGATCCGGAGGTGGATATGCAGGCACTGCAACTCAAACCTCATTCGAAAATGGTGACAATCGCTTCTGGTGGCTGCAATGTCATGTCTTACCTCACAGCAGACCCGCAGGAGATTACGGCAGTCGACCTCAACCGCGCGCATGTGGCTTTGAACCGCCTGAAATTGACCGCGCTGGAAGAGTTCCCCGATTACGAGACGTTCTATCGGTTCTTCGGTGAGGCTGATGAAAAAGCCAATATTGCCGCCTATGAGAAGTATCTGAAGCCCGCCATCGATCCGGAAACCATGGCCTACTGGGAAGGGCGGGACATGACGGCGTGGGGCCGCAAGCGCATCACCCTGTTCTCACGAGACCTCTACCACCACGGAATGCTCGGCTACTTTATCGGTCTTGGTCACTTCCTTGCAAAAATCTACGGCGTTGACCTGCGCAAAATGGCAGACGCACGTGACCTGAACGAACAGCGATCATATTTCGACAAGGTTTTGGCGCCGCTCTTTGATAAACGCCTGATCCGCTGGGCGACCTCTAAAAAGATGTCGCTCTACGGCCTCGGCATCCCTCCTGCGCAATATGAGTGTCTTGCCGCAGAAGGCGGTGGCAATATGGCGGGCGTTCTCAAACAACGCTTGGAAAAGCTGGCCTGCGACTTTCCAATGGAAGATAACTACTTCGCCTGGCAAGCCTTCACCCGCGGATACGCGCCATCACAGATGCACAGTGGAACCGGTCTTTCCGGCCCTTTGCCGCCCTATCTGAAGCCGCAACACTTCCCGGAAATTCGGAAAAGAGCCTCTCATGTGCGCGTTGTTAATCGGTCTTTCACAGAGCATCTGGATAATCAGGATGCAAACAGCCTTGATGCCTACGTCCTGCTGGATGCGCAGGACTGGATGACAGACAGGCAGCTGAACGATCTATGGGCAGGAATATCCCGAACGGCACGACAAGGAGCGCGCGTCATCTTCAGAACGGCTGGCGAGCCAAGCATTCTGCCGGGGCGGGTCAATAACGAAATACTGGGGCAGTGGACCTATGAGGCGGCTGAAAGTGCACGCCTCAACAAGCTGGACCGCTCCTCTATCTACGGTGGTTTCCACCTCTACATCTATAACTGAACAAGAATAAGCATGTGAGGGAAGTGAAATGGCGAATGTAAAGTCCTCAGCCTCACTGATGGATAAAATCTATAAGAACCAACGGCATTTTTATGATCTGACCAGAAAGCATTACCTTCTTGGCCGGGATCATTTGATCAAGCATTTGGCAGCACCGCGTGGCAGCACAGTGCTGGAGCTCGGCTGCGGCACTGGTCGCAATCTTATTGAGGCAGCAAGGGCTTACCCAACCTGCCAGTTCTTTGGCGTCGATATCTCAGCAGAAATGCTGAAGACAGCAGAAGCCAACATCCACAAAGCGGACCTGTCTCACCGGATCCACCTGGCTCAGGGCGATGCAACGAGCTTTGATCCGTTCGAGAAATTCGGCATCGACACCTTCGACCGTGTCTTCCTGTCCTACTGCGTCTCAATGATCCCGCCATGGGAAGACGCTCTGCGCAACGGCACAAAGCTTCTGGCAAAAGGCGGTCAGTTGTCTGTTGTTGATTTTGGTCAGCAAGAAAAACTTCCCGGCCTGTTCAAGCTGATGCTCAAAAAGTGGCTCGGCAGATTCCACGTCTTACCGCGTGAGAACTTTCACGAAGTCATGAAAGGGCTGGCTGACGACAACAGAGCCAAACTGCGGTTCTTGCCTCTGTACCGTGGTTATGCCTATTACGCGGAACTCGACAGCAGCTTTTACACTCGCTTCATGGAAAAGCCTGAGCAGATGGACCTGCTGAAAGCGGAAAACGAAAGCCACCGCGAAATCCGCAAGGCGGGGTAACTGAGCAAAGAAAAGCCCACCAGAGCATCTGATGGGCTTTCATCAATCGTTCATTGAAGACAACTTAGTCTCCGGCAATAAAGCTCCGCACATCCCCATCCTTGGAAATGCCAAGGCGATAGAAGGTCCATGCGCCATAATCCAGCATCTCAAAGTAATCGGCTGCAGTGACGATCTGGTACATCTCAACCTTCTGCGAAGGCGTCAGGTCATGCAAAGGGTAGCGGGCAAAATAAGGCCAGATGTAAGTCTCTTCTTCCGTTCCCTCATTGAGCCGCAAATATCCGGCTGTCACAATATCCAGTAGGATCGCAAGGATCTCGTGGCCTTCACCATCACCAGAGCTGTCTTTCAAAAAGCTGACCGGATCGCGCACAGGTGTGAACGAAAGTTCCGGCGGTTGCTCCTGCTTGGCAAACAAAGGCGCCAACGCAGCAACATTGCCACTGCGAGCAATTTTGATCAGCGTCGCACGGGTTGCTCTGACAGCCTCCGGCAATTCTGTATCGTCATAAAAGACGTCCAGCTTTGGCAACGGAGGTTCCTCTGCAAACTCACTGTCCAGTGCATCTTCACTGCTGGTATCTCTGTTGAAACCTTCATCAAGCAGAGGAAATTGTTCAGCCTTGGGGCGTTGGATGCGAATCGTTTCGGTCTTGATTGCCTGTGTTGCAGCCATAGCCGGAGCTGTAGTGCAAAGTAACCCTATGATGAGTAGGCGAAAATACATGAAGTGCTCCGAAACGGATATGAGGCGCGTGCTTTGCACTTAGTTTAAGGGCTTGTTGGGAATCAAGGAAGAAACGGACCCTAACCTATGCACAAGCTAGAGAGCCTTTAGAAAATTTATAGGAAGATCTGACAGGTCTTCTGCGTAGTTGGGAAGTATGGATTAAAGCGTTGAATATTGAACTCTTCATTACAGGCATGATTATCGGGCTCGTAACGTCTGCTCCGATTGGTCCTGTAAACGTGTTGGCGATTAGGAGGGCAGTGCATTACGGCTTCCTTCCGGGCCTCATCGCAGGCTTCGGGGCAGTTCTGGCCGATGGTGTATTTGCAACCGCTGCTGCCTTTGGTGTGACGGCAATTTCGGAGTTCGTTGAACGCCACGAGTTCTATATCCAGACGATAGGCGGGTTTCTTCTGATCATCTTCGGCATCGTCGTGTTCCGGTCTCATCCACATTTAAAGGGTGGCAGCGATGGTGGTCCAACAATTTGGCGTGGGATGATTGTCTCCTTCGCCATGACCGTGACCAATCCAGGAGCAATTCTTGGCTTTATCGCTATTTTCGGCTCACTGGGAGAGCATGCGCCCGAGAAGGGGGACTATGTCGGCGCTCTGGCACTCGTGCTGGGCGTGTTGAGTGGCGCACTTTTATGGTGGGCTTGCCTGTCAGCGCTTGTGTCCAAGCTGCGAAATCGCATGAATGACAACTGGCTTTCCACCATCAACCATGGGGCAGGCATTATCCTACTGCTCTTTGCAGCGCTCATCCTTGCCAAGGTTGCAAGTGATTTGATTTTCTAGAGCGACTTCTTGTCGTTTGATTGGATGCAAGCAAACGACAAGAAGTCGCTTTAACACACCGGGCCGGAATCAAAAAAGCCCCGATCAATCGGGGCTCTTTGAAAAACAGCAGTGCTGAAATTAGTGCAGACGACGTTCCAAAGAGTAGTCACCGCGCTCAACGCGCTGTGGCAATTCCTGCGCAAATTTGGAAACAGCTTCTTCTCCATAAAGAGAAACCAGATCCATCATTGCTGAGAACAGCGCTGCATGCGCAAGAGCTGTACTGTCGATGCCGTGGGAAAGACCATCCTCCCAAGCTTCCTGAATGAAGCTTAGAGCCAGTCGGCGGATGTCTGCATCAGATGCATCGATCTCTTCTGTGAATTCGCCGGCGATAGCGTCGTCCTTGATCATGCTGGCTCTCATGTCCCTCTATGTGCTGCTTCTTGTTATTTGCCGTTACATGTAACGGGCAAACGAAAACAAATGAAGCGTCGCATGCCTTATCTGTTAAACGGAAGTTAACACGCAAAACGGCAGGAACAACCGACTCACTGATGTTTTGGTAAACTCGTCCAGAGCTTCTGTAAGTTATGGTTAATATTTGTGGCGAAGCCGAGTTATCCAAAAAACACGCAATAATTGTCTGTGGAAAACGGTTGCAACCGGCTTTTCTATCAATCGCGGCTGTACTTGCCCGTTACTTCTTGGGTGATAATTACACCTTCATCGGCGAATCTGCGGGAGGCTTCAATAGCCGCTGGAGTGCAGGTTTGATAGACCGATGCGAACCCCCGATAGCTCTGATTAAACCGTTCAACAAGCCGCCGGCGCCTCAGCTCGTTCTGCACTTCTGCACCCAGTAAGGAGTACATGCGCTGACGCCATTCGTCTGCTTCATCATGACCGCAAAGCGGGCGTAAATAATGGAGCGCGCCAAGTATTTCTGAGAGGCGAATAAGCTGTTGCTCGTAGGGAGGTTCTTTCAACTCTGGCTGTACAGGTTGACCCGGAGATTGCGGGGAACTCTGAGCAAATGCAGCAGGGGCCGCCGCAACACTCAAAAGCATCAGACCAAGGCAAATCCCCCGGCCTGTCGGCCAGGTAGGTTTAGCAAAGTTTCGTGTCCAAGCTTTAAGTCTTGCAATGTCAGTCAAGCTACATCCCACAGCATGCTGGTTGCTTCAGATTCTGTAAGGATGGCCGTCTCCCGGCACTCTGTCCACTATGGAACCTTGGGGATTTCCGGTTTTCCCTTGTTGCACAGCAGGCTGCAGGACTGATGCTTGTGCGTATTCTAAAAAAGTAGTTCCGGTTTTCGGATAAGAACACGTGTAAAAATTAAGAAGTCAGAGCTTGAGGCATCAATGTAAATGCACAGGTTCTGCTCTAACTACATCTTAGAAGATTTAGAATGTGCTGTTGCATGCCGGGCGCGAGAGGCAGGTTCATAGCCTCCTCCCAAGTGTACCAGCCCAGTTCAGCAGCATCAGAGCGTGCTTCTTCCTCACCTTTGACCTGCGTACAGCGAAAGACATGGATGCGATATTGCTCCTTGCAGTCTTCCGCAGAAGGGTAGGACACCGTCCATTCCTTCAGGTCTGAGGCGCACAAAGATGTTTCTTCTTTAAACTCTCTTTGTGCGGCATCCTTAAGGTTTTCACTGGGAAGAACCTTACCGCCAGGAAAACTCCAGAGGCCTTTGGAGGGCGACTGGGCTCGTTTTACGAGCAGAACTTTTTCGTTCTGCACACAGGCAACACTGGTTGCCTCAATGTATTCCGGAATAATTTTTTTGCTCATGAGAACAGGGCGTCAACGTCCGCTTGCGTGCTTTCCTCAGTGCTGATTGTCTCATCCGGCAGATGTCCATGGATGATTGACCCGGCTTGCGAAAGCAGGGGCCTGATGACGGTAACGGCTTTATCCTGAACGATTTGCAGCAGTTCACCTGTTACTTCAGCGGAGCCTAGCATTTTTTGTAAGGAGATAACTTCCTGATCAACTTCGCCAATACACTTCTCCAGAGCATTCCGCAGCGGTAAATCAACAGCTCCGTATGCACGGATCGCCAATTCTTTTGCTGAGAATTTAGAGGCACTGAAATGTGTGATATAGTCAGCTGGTTCCCAGGCCAGAACATCTTCTGCGCAATCGGGAATATCAGGAAGCATTTCAAGAAGCATAACAACCTCATTGAAATGATTAAGATAGTCAGTTGCAAGGCCCGTGGATGGATTGATGTTTGCATGCGTCAAAAGCTCAGGAGAAAGTTCTCCTACGCCGATTTTATCGCAGTACATATCCATTGCAGCCTCCCAGCTTCCTATCTGTCGCGCGGAACCTATCTCTCGATTGGTTGCAATTTTACTAAAATGCAAACAGAGTAATCTGCATGTGTGGTAGATATAGCCTGTCAGCGTCTCCGGAAGAAGTCAAAGCGTTGTTTGATTACATCGAACAGCCAAATTTTCCACCGAGATACAACATAGCACCGACTCAGCCAATTGCACTCGTAAAACACGAAAATGGTGGGCGCCACTTTGGGTTAGCACGATGGGGCCTGGTCCCGTCATGGGTCAAAGACCCAGCAAGTTTCACGCTTTTGCTCAATGCCAGAGCCGAAACTTTGGAGGAGAAACCCTCGTTTCGTGCAGCGGTGCGTCACCGTAGATGCTTGATACCTGCAAACGGTTTTTACGAGTGGCAACGCAAAGGTGCGGCAAAGCAGCCCTATTGGATTGCTCCAGCGGATGGACGCCTTCTGGCCTTCGCTGGCCTGTGGGAAACGTATTCCCATCCTGATGGCGGAGACATTGATACCGCTGCTGTAATCACCGTCGAGTCGAATATGACGGTGAAACCGGTTCACCACCGGATGCCCGCAATCATCGCGCCGGAGCATTTTGACGACTGGTTGAGCAACGGCACAGTCATGGCTCGAGACGCTATAAAGCTCTTACAGCCTGCAGATGAGGGACTGTTAATCACCACGCCTGTTTCAACGCGGGTGAACAGCGTCGCCAATGATGACCCGTCCTTGTGGGAACGAGAGGTCATTCCAGTTCCTCCTGAGCCAATCAAACCCCCTGCCAAGCCAAAACCTCAAAAGAAGGTTGCAGGCGGCTCTTCAAGAAATAACGGGCAGTTAGACTTGTTTTAGCCTCTGAGCAACATACTCAGGCCAACATGATGAGACGATGAGGAATCAAGCATGCTGGCGTCGCTTAAAGGTAAATCTGTCATTGTGACGGGTGGTTCTCGGGGGATCGGCTTGGGCATCTCGCTGGCTTTTGCTCGCGCCGGAGCCTTTGTCACCATTGCAGCGCGCGGAGAAGAAGCTGGCGCTAATGCTGTGGAGGAAATCGCACTGGCTGGCGGGGCAGGGCAATTTCTTCAATGTGATGTCACCCAGTGGCAAGCGGTAAAGGCCATGGTCGATGAGACAGCAGAAGAAAACGGGCTGGATATTATATGCGCCAACGCAGGCATCTTCCCCAAGCAGACGATTGAGGAAATGGAGCCCGAGCAGTGGGATCATGTGCTTGATACAAACTTGCGCTCCTCCTTCTACTGCGTAAAGGCAGCGCTCCCGCATATGAAACAAGCAGGGCACGGGCGGATTATCCTTACCTCGTCAATAACGGGCCCAATTACAGGGGATGCAGGCTGGTCACATTATGCAGCCTCCAAAGCGGGGCAACTGGGCCTCATGCGAACAGCTGCCTTGGAGTTGGCCCCGCACAAGATCACAGTGAACTCGGTTCTGCCCGGTAATATCAGGACAGAAGCGCTGGATGATCTCGGTGATGAGTATCTGAAGAAGATGGGGCAAACGATTCCGCTTGGCCGATTGGGTGCGCCACAAGACGTGGCAAGTGCTGTGCTCTTCCTCGCCAGCGAAGAGGCAGGCTACATCACCGGACAGCAGATTGTCGTTGATGGAGGACAGGTGCTCCCGGAGGGACTGGAAGCACCTGAGCAGTAATGTCTAGAGAACGCGGCCCGGATTGAACATGTTCGTCGGGTCGAGAGCCTTTTTAACAGAGCGCATCATGTTCATCTCTGTGGCGCTCTTTACCTCTGCCAGCAAATCACGCTTCAAAATGCCGATGCCATGCTCTGCAGAGATTGAGCCGTTGTAACTGGCAACAATCCCATGCACGACACGGTTCACATCATCCCATTTCGCAAGATACTCGGCTTTATCGGCATCCTTAGGCTGGGTGATGTTAAAATGGATATTGCCGTCGCCCATATGGCCAAACGGAACCGGACGACATCCCGGCACAGCCTCTTTAACAGCGGCGATCGCTTCTTCCAGAAACTCGGGAACCTTTGCAACAGGCACAGAGACATCGTGCTTGATGGATCCGCCCTCATATTTCTGTGCCTCAGAAAGCCCATGCCGCAACCGCCAGAAGTCAGCAGCCTGCGCTTTGCTCTGCGCCAGCAATCCGTCACGCAGCAGATCAGCCTCAAAAGCCTCGGTAAAGATGGTCTCTGTCAGGCTGACAATGTCGATGTCTTTTGTACCCGCCGAGATCTCGATGAGCACATACCATGGATGCTGCTCTTCGAACGGATAGCGTGACTGTTCCATATGCTCACAAACGAACTGCATGCCGCTCTGTGGCATCAACTCAAATCCGGTAAGCATGTTCCCGGCGTGACTTTTTGCCAATGAAAACAGTGAAAGTGCCTTAGCAGGCGAATCTAGCGCGACCAGAGCCACCTCTACCGACGCCGGAGCTGGGTATAATTTGAGGCTGGCACCCGTAATGATCCCCAAAGTGCCCTCTGAGCCGATAAATAATTGTTTCAAATCGTAACCGGTATTGTCTTTGCGCAGGGTCCGAAGCCCTTCCCAGACCTCACCATTTGCGAGCACAACTTCGAGCCCGAGAACAAGATCTCGCGTGTTCCCATAGGACAGGACGGCAGTGCCTCCGGCGTTGGTTGCAATGTTGCCACCAATCTCACAGGAACCTTGCGAAGCGAGCGTCAAAGGGAACAATCGATCATGCTTTTCAGCCGCGTCATGAACAGCCTGCAGTGTGACGCCTGCATCTGCTACCATCGTATAACCTTCAGGGTCGATGTGGCGAATTTTATTTAATCTAGAAAGGGATAGCACGATTTCGCTACCGTCTGGATTGGGGATTTGCCCCCCAACCAAACCCGTGTTGCCACCCTGTGGAACCACAGTAAGACCGTCCTGAGCCGCAAGCTTCACGCACTCTGCAACCTCTGATGTGGAACCGGGTCGCAGCACCATGGGAGTGGCGCCTCGAAATTTGTCCCTCCACTCAACAAGAAATGGGGCCTTGTCATGGTCGCTGACAAGCACATTTGCGTCCCCAATGATCTTTTGAAACGCGTTCACCAAATTTGGAATAGTCATGTTTCCGTCGCAGTGTTGGAAGTTGATCTGGCTCTAACTATCAGATAATGGGAGCGCAAGAACACGTCCATGTCTGATTGGACTTTTTTCGACGGCTTGAAGCCAAATGAACAGTGTGCCATAGCATTTTGGGGCTGTTCACTAGATTAAGTGATATTCACTCAGGAGAAAAACATGGCAGAAGCGCAAGGATTGATGGCCGGCAAACGTGGTCTCATCATGGGACTGGCCAACAATCGGTCCATCGCTTGGGGTATTGCAACAGCACTACACGATGCCGGAGCTGAAATCGCACTCACCTATCAGGGTGAAGCGCTGAAGAAGCGTGTTGAACCATTAGCAGAAAAGCTCGATGCACTTGTTGTAGGTGATTGTGACGTTACGAACGAAGCAAGCATTGATGCAGCATTTGAAGTTCTGGAGCAAAAATGGGGCAAGATCGACTTCGTCATTCATGCGATCGCTTTCTCTGACAAAGAAGAACTGACTGGCCGTTATCTGGATACCAGCGCAGACAACTTTGCAAAGACAATGCAGATTTCCTGCTACTCGCTGGCATCCGTTGCCCGCCGTGCAGAAAAGCTGATGACTGAAGGTGGTTCCATTGTAACTCTCACCTACTACGGTGCTGAGAAGGTCATGCCAAACTACAACGTCATGGGCGTTGCAAAGGCTGCATTGGAAGCAAGCGTCAAGTACCTTGCAGTTGATCTTGGCCCTAAGAAAATCCGTGTGAACGCGATTTCTGCAGGTCCGATCAAAACACTGGCAGCAGCTGGTATCGGCGATTTCCGTTACATCCTCAAATGGAACGAGTACAACGCACCGCTGCGTGAAACCGTAACCATCAATGATGTCGGAAACTCCGCTCTCTACCTCACATCCGACCTGTCCCGCTCTGTCACTGGTGAAACTCACCACGTTGACAGCGGCTACCATGTGGTTGGCATGAAGGCAGTAGACGCCCCGGATATCTCCGTCGTCTAAATTGCTTCAGCAATTAGGTTTGAGAAAAGGCGCTTCTTGGAGCGCCTTTTTTGCGCTTGAGAGGCCGGTAAAGGTACATATGACTTAAATCAAGAATGTGTGCATAACTGTTGTTTTCTAACGAGGAATGACACATGTACCTCGTAAGAAGCCGCTACAAATCGGTTGCCGACTAATCTCCTACAGAAGGCCCATGGAATGACTGGCTCGTTGATGCCCCTTGCGAAAACCACACCAACTCCGCTTTTGTATGTCCGTCACGGACAAACAGACTGGAACCTGGAAGGGCGTATGCAGGGCGGTCAGGATATTCCGCTCAACGACACCGGTCGCAAGCAGGCCCGGCGCAACGGTATGGTGATGAAGGATTTCCTCCCAGATCTTGGCAAGACCGCAGATGATTTCATCTTTGTCAGTTCACCGATGATCCGCGCGCGGGAAACCATGGAAATTCTGCGCAAGGAAATGGGGCTCGACCCATACGACTACAAAGTCGACGAACGCCTTCGTGAAATTACATTCGGCAATGTGGAGGGAATGACCGTTCCTGAAATGATGGTTGAACGTCCTGAAGTGGTTCGCATGCGGCGCGAAGATAAATGGGGCTATGTGCATCCCGAAGGGGAGAGCTACAAAATGGTCTCTGATCGCATCTTCGATTGGATGTCAGAGCAAAAGGATCCCATGATCATCGTGGCACACGGCGTGGTCATGCGGGTACTGCGCGGATTGCTCTGCGGATATGCACCAGCAGAAATCCCGGATCTGGAGACGCCACAAGACCAGTTCCTTCTCTGGCGAGACGGTTCTGAGGCGTGGATCTAAAGCTCGCTGTCTAAAAGAACTCGCAAACACGCGGTCCATTCTGATTAATGGGTGCACCAAAATGCGTGCTCTCACGTCCAGCGCTGCACCAAGCCTTTAAGATTGGGGGCTTACAACGCATTTCCTGGTCGTTAAATTGATCAGGTTTTTGCGTCAGCGATAAACTGTGACACATAAAGTGAATACTACAGCAAAGGCAGTCCACGACATTTTGGAGTGCTTTGCTACAATCTGCATAAAGACCAGCTAAACAGGCTACCTAAATCAGTTGTAACTCGTTATTTTTAGGCAACAAGAGCAGAACGCTCACCTATGAAATCTCGACACTCTTAAACTTTTTGGAAGATCTTGATGAAGACGTCTCGACCACTCAAGGCAATCAGCAGCAATACCGTTTTTGGAGAGGGCGATGTCTTCGTACTCTTCGGCGAACTTTTTGGTCGCGGATATGCGACTGGCTTGATCGATCAGGCAAAGGCAGCCGGGATGACTGTGATCGGCATTACTGTCGGTCGTTCCGATGAAAACAACAAGCCACGCGCACTCACACCAGAAGAGCTGGCAGAAGCAGAAGCCAATCTGGGCGGCAAAATCATCAACGTACCTCTGCGTGCGGGTTTTGAACTGGACGCGCCGGAAGGCACAGCGACGCCGACTGATTTGGTCAACGAAATGACCATTAAAGATTGGCAGGACCACAAACTCGACTGGGATCATGTTGAGATCTGCCGCGGTCTTGGTTCCAACCGTTTTAAAGGCGCTCTTGCTCAGGTCATGGACCAGCTGGATACCATGATCCCAGCGGGTAAGAACGTCTTCTTCGCCCACACAATGGCAGGCGGTATTCCCCGTGCAAAAGTGTTTATGGCAATCGCGAACCGCATCTACAAAGGCCGCGGTGCACGCTACATGCCGTCTCAGTCTCTTATCGAGAGTGATCTGGGCAAACTGATCCTGCAAAACTTCGAGGAAGTCACCGCAAACAGCTTCGGTTACCTGCTGGAAGCCAGTAAGACGCTCCGCGACCGCGTGGAAGCAGCTGGCGGCGAAGTGCGCTACACCGCATATGGCTATCACGGCACCCGCATTCTGATCGAAGATGAGTATTGCTGGCAGACTTACACAAACTACACGCAGGGCTACGCGAAAATGGCTCTGGAGAAGTTTGCTGAAAGCGCATGGAAAGACGGCGTGAAGGCAACAGTGTTCAACTGCCCTGAAATCCGCACCAACTCTTCAGATGTGTTTGCTGGCATCGAGCTGTCTCTCCTGCCACTGCTGCAAGCCATCAAGAAAGAAGGTGGTGGCGCATGGGTGGATGCACTCTGGCAGAAGTGCGAAGGCATGCTCAAGCCGGAAGCGTCTCTGGAAGAGGTGCTGCAAAAGGTATCCGACTACCAGACCAGTGAGGCAATGCAGCCGTTCTACAACTTCGAAGCTTGGCCAATGCCAAACTCAGCGGAGCAGGTAGACAAGACTGTTGGCACCTCGCAGGAAATCGTAGACCTGCATAAAGAGCGCAACGTTCTGGTCAGCGACGAGCTCAGCCAGCATGTTGTTGCAGCAACTGGCATGCTCATGTTTGGCGAAGCCAGCCAGCCGGAAGGCCCGGCTTTGTGGCTCGACCATGATCTGGTTGCAAAAAGACTTATTCAGGAACACGGCGCCTAAGGTTTATCCAGGGCCAACGTTCTCTATGAAAAGTTTGAATGAATGAGAAAAGCCCGGGGACGTGCCCAACACGTTGCTCGGGCTTTTTGTATGAATTTGAGCTTACGCATTAAAATGGCGATGCCTGAATGCTCTTTTCACGCGTTGAGATCTCCCATTTACAGTCCTGAATCTGGGAACAAGCCTAAATCCAACTTGTTCATTCGGGAAAATTACGCAAGTGCTGCAAGGCTCTCAATTGACCTCTCGCGTGAACCCACCTAAAACCACTAGAATTCTCAGAGCGCGTTCCGTTTGATTGAAGAGAGTCAGCCGGACAGGACGTGCTCATGCTCTAAAAGTGAACTGCTAGAACATGTCCCACAACACCTTTGGTCATCTGTTTCGCGTAACAACATGGGGCGAAAGCCACGGACCAGCGCTTGGCTGCGTCGTCGATGGTTGTCCGCCTCTGCTTCCAATCACAGCAGAAGAGATTCAGGTGTATCTGGACCAGCGCAAGCCGGGGCAAAACAAGTTTACCACCCAGCGCCGTGAACCGGATCAGGTCAAAATTCTCTCTGGTGTGATGGTGGATGAAGACGGCGTACAACGTACGACCGGTACGCCCATCTCCCTGATGATCGAGAATACTGATCAGCGTTCCAAAGATTACTCCGAAATCAAAGAACGCTACCGTCCGGGCCACGCAGATTACGCCTACGATGCCAAATACGGTATCCGCGACTATCGCGGCGGTGGACGTTCATCAGCACGCGAAACAGCGTCCCGCGTGGCTGCTGGTGGTTTGGCGCGCAAAGTCATTCCAAACATCCTGATCCGCGGGGCTCTGGTACAGATGGGCCCGCATAAGATCAATCGCGACAACTGGGATTGGAACGAGGTGGGCAACAATCCATTCTTCTGCCCGGATGCGGAAGCTGCCAAGTTCTTCGAAGAATACCTCGATGGGATCCGCAAGGAAGGCTCTTCAATTGGGGCCGTGATTGAAGTGGTAGCTGAGCACGTCCCAGTGGGTCTCGGTGCCCCGCTTTACGGCAAGCTGGATCAGGATCTCGCATCAGCCATGATGTCCATCAACGCAGTGAAGGGTGTTGAGATCGGCAACGGTTTTGAAGCGGCATGTTTGACTGGTGAAGAGAACGCTGACGAAATGCGTATGGGCGAAGATGGCAAGCCTGACTTCCTGTCCAACCAAGCAGGTGGCGTGCTGGGCGGTATCTCTTCCGGTGCGCCGGTTGTGGTCCGCTTTGCTGTAAAGCCAACCTCTTCCATCCTGACGCCACGCAAATCCATCACCCGCAGCGGGGAAGAGGTCGACGTGATGACCAAAGGTCGTCACGACCCTTGCGTTGGCATCCGCGCAGTTCCGGTTGGAGAAGCCATGATGGCATGTGTTCTGGCAGACCATGTGCTGCGCGACAGAGGCCAGTGCGGCGAACGGTAAAAGATCATTCAACCTCTGATTTCATTCTTATTGAAAAGGCGCTGGCAAAACCAGCGCCTTTTTTCGTTGTTTGAAAGGGAAGCTGTGGGATGAAAATAAAATATCCCCCCAAAAAAGGGGAGCTTTTGCTGGTAAGCGCGCAGACTAACACGAGCACGGTAATGGTTGCCGGACGAAGTGTCCAAGCCGCACCAGTGCTCAGAGTGACTCATCCAAAAGATGAGATACGCTGCCCTCAGATTTTCCTGTTTGAAGACCTTCTTTATGCCGCCTAAACACAACGCTTTGACGAGCATCGAATACTCACTCATTGATTGTAGTAGTTATGCTGGCCGTAGTTTACTTCGCCAAAGCGTGCCTTCGTGACGTTCAAGCTCTGGAAGACATGGAGAGCGACGAAAACAAAATGGCCTGAGACATTCGATGGCGGCTTCCCCTGGCAATTGCACGGGGGTAGATTACTGCTCCACTGTGAAATGAAGTTCTAACCGAAAATGCCTAGATGACGAAGGAGCCGTGGATGTTTCCTATTCCGTTGGACGCTGTAATATTTGATATGGATGGGTTGTTGCTAGACACAGAAAGGCTTTATCGGTCGGCTATCTTCGGTGCATGCGAGGACCTTGGTCATAACATGCATGATATTCTTCATCTCAGCTTGATCGGCACTCCCAAAGAAGTAGGGGACGCGAAGCTGAAGGCACACTTCGGTGATGAATTTGCGATCGATACATACCATGAAAAATGTCGAGATCGGTTTCGTGCCTTGTGCGCGACGAATATTCCATTGCGTCAGGGGGCGGGCGAAATACTTGATTGGTTGAAGGAGTTTAACATTCCGAGGGCCGTAGCCACCTCCACCCCTCGGGCGTTGGCTCTGGATCATCTGGATAAAGCGGGCATCCTTGATCGAGTTGATGCTGTCGTAACCCGAACGGATGTCGAATTCGGCAAGCCGCATCCTGAGACTTTCTTAAAGGCTGCTGCCGCAGTGGGCGGCCGTCCTTCACAATGCCTTGCTTTAGAGGATTCCCATACCGGTATCCGTGCGGCTACCGCCGCAGGCATGGTCACGGTCATGGTGCCAGACCTATTGAAGCCAACGGAGGAAACCCGATGTCTGGGCGTTTCTGTCGTTCAGGACCTTGATTGCTTGCTTTCGCAATTGCGGTCCAGTGTCGACCAGTCTGAGCGGCATTGCCATCTATGAACCCGCCCCGGATTTGCGGAATAAAAATAAAGTATCACCCAAAAAGGGGGGGCTGGTAATTGCACAGACTAACACGAGCAAGGTCATGTTTGCCGGAAGAAGTGTCCAAAACGCACCAGTCCTCAGTGTGATACTTTATTTTTATCCAACAGGAGCACGCTTCTATTCAATGAGGCGTTTCTTTACATTAGCCTGCCTTCTAGCTCTGGATGCATTCCAAAAAACTTATCCCCCTGGTTCAAAACCATGCCCATACTAAGCGCATGCCTACGTAACGGGCTGCTGGCGGAGCGACCGTCAGTTTGTCGTAGGCTGGGTTGGGCT
>NZ_LMCJ01000056.1:13066-13286 GCF_001623085.1 Pseudovibrio sp. W74 | reverse complement strand
ATCTGGTTACTCCATACAATGTTTGGTGTGCTTGTTGAGGATCTGCTGAACCTGCTTGAGGATACCAACTCACAGCAAGGCAAAGAGCGTGAAAAGCTCAAAGCGTTGCTGCCTGAAGTGGCAAAGATGCTTTCTGAAAGCTTGCAGTGCGAGCTTTCTGGTCTGAGCTCAACTCTCGGGCAATTGCGTCAGGACGCAGAAGCCAGCTCCGTTGAAAATT
>NZ_LMCJ01000056.1:10910-12978 GCF_001623085.1 Pseudovibrio sp. W74 | reverse complement strand
CTCGAAATTCCAAGACGCTCCTCACCCGTGAGGTCAAACTCTTTCTCTTCGCTGTTCTGCTCTTGAACCCTGCTTCTGCCTTCGCTGCTGCAGATTGGGCTGCACCTGCTGTTGACGTATTCGAAAGCCTTGAAAGCGGCATGGTCAAGATCGGCACTGTCACCGTTGGTATTGGTCTTGTTGGTTATGGCGTTTGGTCGGCAATTATGGGTGAGATGCGCTGGCAGAAGATGTTGCATTACGTTCTTGGAGCTATTTTGATCGTCGCTGCTCCGACGGCCATTCGCACCCTTGTAAATCTAGGATAAGAGCGGATGCGAGTGCAGAACGGCGTTTACCGGCATCTTCAATCTCCCCCGACAATCTTTGGCATGCCACCAATGTTCGCAGCGCTTGCGCTCGGCGGAGTGTTCTTCGTCGGGATCATCTTGACCACGGTGATTGATGCTCCGCTGGTGATGCTGCTCTGCATTTTCTCCATTCCTGCTGCACTGGCGTACACGATTACGCTTCGGCGTAAGGACGCTCATTGTGAGGCAACGCTTTTGCTGCCTCACACCTTCTTCAAAGGCAAGAAAGAGCGCCGCCTAGTAGCTGGCGGCTCTACGGCTAAGGCTAAAAAAGGCAAGGGTAAATGAGCATCATTCTTTCAACTGTAGCAACATTGGGCGTTGCTGGTGGCGCAGCCATGTACGCCAACAAACTGCTGCGGGCCAATGATGGCGGTGAGTTTGAGCAAGACTGGCTCGCAGATGAGCTGGACTTTGATCATCTGCTGGAAGACCGTTCAACCGTAGTCATGAAAGATGGCACGCTGTTTCGCGTGTTTCGGATGCGCGGCATGTCTTACGACACCATGAGTTTTTCCGAACTGACTTCGCTTGCCAACCAGCGCACCAATATTCTGCATCAAATCGGAGCAACTGGATGTACTTTCCGATTTGTAGCCGTCAAGCGACTTAAAGATATCTCGTTTGATGCTGATTGGCCCTCCCCAGCTCTGCGCGAGATCGGGGATGCCGAAAAAGAGCTTTATAAGCGTGCCTACACCATGCACTGGTTTGTGGTGGTTGAGGCCAAGACTTATGAGAGCCTGAGCAAGAACAGCAAAACGTTGCTCTCTGGTTTTGAGACCTACCAGATTGAGGTGCTTGAAGCGGCAGCAAACCTCACTGACCACTGTGAGTTGACTGCGTTCCTGACCTATCTTGTATGCGGCGAGATGCCGAACAATATTACGCGGGTAAGTCGGTCAATTAACGCAAACCTGCCCGTTTGTGATCTCATTATCAATAAAGACGGGACTGTCTTAACCCAATCTCCTCTCAAGCATCTTCATAAGACAATAGGTGTTCATGAATACCCTGACAGCGTGTCAGGCATGATGATTTCCAAAGTGCTCGCATTACCTGCTGAGCTGGAAGTCACTCAGATTTGCATTCCGCTCAACACCGAAAAAACCATTCTTGAATACACGCGCAAAAAGGCCGAACAGCTCAACAGCTTCCTTACTTCACCTTCTATGCTCGCTGAACTCAGTGAGGCTACCGAAGCGCTGACCAACAACTCCAACGCGATGTTTCAAACTCAGCTGCAGTTCACTGTTCGGGCCAGATCCGAAGAGGAGCTGAATGAGGTTCTGGACCAGATCTCAGCCATCTTGAACACGCGCCGTGTCAAGCATTCTGTTGAAACCGCACCAGCTGCAAACAGCTGGTTCAATCGTATTCCTGGACGAAACAAGTTGGTCAGGAAACTGCGATTGATGGACTACAACATCGCCGCGCTATGGCCGTTCCAATATTCTCCAGAAGGCATGTACTCCTCGCCATTTGGTGATCGCCCGCTTCGTTTGTTCAAGACGCCATCGGGACAGAACTACTCCTTCCAGTTCCATATTGCAGACAAGCCTCAGGCTGCGGGGCACTACCTGATCTTTGCACCCACTGGTACAGGTAAGTCCACGCTGATCATGCACCTTCTTGGCGGGATCGCCAAGTTTGCAGGGGTGCGCAATTACGTCTTTGACAGTCTGGAAGGGGCGCGGTTCATGACTGAGGTCATGGGC
>NZ_LMCJ01000056.1:5114-10900 GCF_001623085.1 Pseudovibrio sp. W74 | reverse complement strand
ACAAGCCTCAGGCTGCGGGGCACTACCTGATCTTTGCACCCACTGGTACAGGTAAGTCCACGTTGATCATGCATCTGCTTGGCGGGATCGCCAAGTTTGCAGGGGTGCGCAACTACGTCTTTGACAGTCTGGAAGGGGCGCGGTTCATGACGGAGGTCATGGGAGGCAAATACCAGTCCTTTGATCAGCTTTCTCTCAATCCTCTTGATGGCGATTTAACCGACAAAGCCACACGCCAGCGGGCTGCTACCATGATCCGGATCATGCTGGGTGAACAGTACGCGCAAGAGATGGATGACCAGATCAATGATGTGCTGGATTTTGCCAGTGTCATGGATCGAGGTGAGCGTACGTTTGACAGTATTTTCAAGACGGCATTCCCACCAGATACGGATATCAAGCGGGCCTTCTCCAGATGGGTTCATGATGAACGGCAAGGAGAAGGGGCTTATAGCCACATCTTCAATGCCCCTCATGACAGTATCCGCTCTTTCCTTGAAACCAGCCATCTCGTTGGCATTGATATGACCGAGCCGCTCAAAGATCCGTTGCTTGGTCCAGCTCTGGTGACACATGTATCCAGCGCCATCTATGAAGCTGCCAAGGTGAACCAAAAGGGCTTTTCCATCTTCGTTGATGAGGCCGCTAACCTTCTGCGCAACAAAGGCTTCCGTGATCTCGTTGGGCAGATGTTCATGGAATACCGTAAGCTTGGTGGTGTCGTCGGGCTCGCCTTCCAGAACCCTGATGCGCTTGTGGAGTTTGAAGGATCTGCCAAGATCATCAATAACGCTCCGAACCTTCTCTTTATGGCTGGTTGCGGCGGCAGTGATAGTACGCTGGAGCCATTTAACCTGAGTGATGATCAGATCGCATTTATTCGCGGTGAATCACCGTTGACGGGAGGACGTCAGGTTCTTCTGGTCAGGCGGGATCTGGCGACCGGTTACAATGAAAGCACCATCATTGATGTTGACCTATCCGGTCTTGGTGATGCGCTGCGCTTCTACCGCTCTGGTACCGGCCCAATGGCTGAACTTCGGAAAATTCAGGAAGTCTGGGGGGATCAATGGCTGTCTCACGTTTAATCGCGGTTACTGCTTTAACGCTATCGCTCTGCATTGCCTCTGGAAGTACGCAAGCGGCTCAACCTGTCATTGATGTGAAGGGATTAAAGGCAGCAAAGGACCAGATTAGCGCTCTGAAAGAGCAGATTAAAACGCTTAAAGAGCAGCTTGATGTGGTCAAGGATGTGCGTGCTGGCGTGGACGACACGCTCAAAAGCATTGGCGAGGTCTCCAAGATCTCCATTCCGTCCATCAACTTTTCCAACATCACCAGTCAGATCATGTCAGACAACTCCTGCCTGGTTCCAGACTTTGAAAGCCTGATGCCGGATGTGAGCTTTGATGAGATGGATATCGGCTCGCTTTGCTCTCGTTCCGATGCCTATCAAAACGGTCTGGTTGCCGAACCCAAAGACATGAAGTCCCAGACTTGGGAGCAAAAGAGATCCACAATTGCTGGCGTGCAAAAAGCACGAGAGAACACGGTTGCGGATGCGTCTTTTAAGGGGCTGGCTCAGGCTGATATGGCGCAAGAAAACGCGGTTCAGACCTTGAGCGCAGCACAAGAGTTAAAAGGGGAAGGGGCGAAAGCTCAGACCGTCAACGAGCGCCTGCAGGTGCTCATCGAGGTCAACACTGCGCTCCTGCAAAGTCAGGCACAAACCAATCAGCTGCTTGCCCAGCTCCTCAAGGTTTCTTCTGCTAAATCTATCCTGCAGGGCGTTCCGCTTGAGAGTGAACTCGCCAAGAAAGACATGAAAAAGAAGGGAGGTTCTTCATGACCTCCCTGAGCTTATCGTCATCTTCAGTTGGTTTGCAGGTACTTCAGCGAACCTTCATTCTTGCGCCGCTCGTACATGGCTTTGTAAGCCTCCGGAACGTCTGGACTGCGCCAATTCGGAATGCGGCAGTCTTCCATTCTGAAGTTAAAGCGTTTGGTGTGCCGGTCGCAGTAAAATACCTCATAAGCCCGCCAGTTCTCTGCATCAAACGGTGCACTTTTCTCAAGCGAATAACTCCATTCAAGGTGCATCAGCTCCAGGTCGCGGTATTTGGCAACAGCGTCTTGATGCTCACTCGTCTGAAAAACCTTTTTATCAGTCTCAACCCGAAATGCTTTTTCGACCTTTCCTCTTTTGAGGAACGGTACGTCTTTTACAACAGACTTCACACCCTGCTTGTACTCAGCTTCCGCAGACTTCTCCCACGCTTTGTACGCGGCTTCGTACTTCGCGAGTTCATTAGAAAGATCTTCGAAGCTCTTCAGGTTGTTCCAGGCCCATTTAGCATAAGTCGGATCAAGAAAGTCCGAGGCATCTGTTCCCCAGTTATGTCGCGTAGGCGGTACGGCAGCCCCATCCAAGGCGATGGAACTCTTCAGTTCATCGAGGTTGATTTCGGCTTGTGCCTGCACGGTACCAATAAGAAAGGTGAGTGCAATGAGTAGTGGTTGTGTTAGCTGCCAGGTCATTGAAGAGTACGTCAAAAACGGCGGCGTCTTTGTAAATAATTTCATGGATATAGCCTTTGACCCTATGCTGGCAATTTTTGTGAGCCTAGCATGTTTATGGGCGGTATTCCAAGGGTTTAAGGTCGTTACCGGCGCTGCAGACGTCGGGGGAATTGCCACTCAGTTCGTGTTCTTGTTCTTTGGCTTTGGTGTGTTGATGGCCCTGCAGTATGGACTTGCAGGCCAGGTCTACGAAGTCACCTACAACGTCATGTTTGGCATTCCTGCAAGCATTATGGGCGGCGGGGGTGGCAGCAGTATTGTGGTGGAGCTTGTTTCAGGTATTGAAACGGCCTTCATGCAGCCAATCAACATGGCAAAGTCCATGATGGATGGAGCAGGGTTCTTCGACAAAGTTGGCTATGTGATTTTCACCGGCCTTCTGATGCTGCCCTTTATTCTGATGATGATTGTGTTTGTGACACAAGTTGCCATTGGCCTTTTCCGCATCATGATGATTTGCCTGTTTGCTCCCTACATCATCACTCTGAGCGCGTTTCCTTGGGGGCGAGAGCAGATTGGGAACGGTGTGCGAACCCTGCTGGGTGCCATTATCACTCTTGTTTCGGTCACATTGGTGTTCTCGCTCATCGTTAAAGGCGTTGAGAGTCTCGTACCGACCGGTGAGGGAGTTGGTACAGATTTGAGCGATGACACCGCTTGGGGGAACTACATCGTTGTAATCCTCACTGCATGGTCTGGCGTGGCGCTCATTCAGGAAGCGGTCAGCCTTGCGGGAACCATTGCGCAAGCCTCTCTCAATGCAGCAACATCAGGCGCCATGATGTCCGGTATTGGCGGTATGGCCAGCAGCTACATGAAAGGCGGTGGCATGGCCTTCAAGGCAGGTAAAGCCGCGATTGGCGTCTCAAACGATGCTTTGGGCGATGCCGCTCACAGCATGAGCAAGCAATACAGCTCAGGCAGCGCTCCCAAAAGTCAAGCAACCGATGCACTCAAGTCAGAGAAGTAATTTCCATGCGTAATAGATTCATTCCATTCCTTTCGATTGTCTTGCTGTTGGCTGGTTGTCAGACCACCGAGATGCCGTATGAACCGGTAAATACCGACGAAATGCGGCCCTCTCCCTGCGCCTGTGTAGAGCTTGAATATCAACCTCAAACCTTCGAGTGGGTCGATGCTGCACAAGCTTAAATTTGGCAAGAAAAACAAAGCGGAGCCGGAGGCCCCAGTTGAGGGCACGGCACTGGTTGAGGTCAATGCGCCCGAGCTGAGTGTTGAGGGTGAACGACCTGGAGCACATGAAGCCGTTCTGGATGCAGACCCCTTTGCTTACAAAACTGCCCATCGTCGCATGGTGAGATTGTTCAAGGTCTCAGTATTCCTCAATGTAGTCACTGGCCTGGGGTTAGCTACGGCATTGCAAGTTCTGGCAGTAGCGATCCCTTTGAAGACAACAGAAGTGGCGCTCTTGCGTGTAGATCCAGCTGATGACCGGATTTACCGTGTGGAGCCGATCTCCGTCGAAGTTGATGGCTTTGAGTTGATGCTTGAGAAGATGGCACGCCGCTATGTGGCGCAGATCCTCGCAATTGATGGCATCTCTCAAGGCGCACGGTTCAGGGAAGTTGCGACCTATTCAGATCCAGCGTTTTACCGTGACTTCCTGAAAGAGAATGAAGGCCGGATCGACCAAGCTATTGAGGACGGCCTCAACCGTTCCATTACCGTAGAGACGGCCAACCAGATCGATGCCTATGACGGCGTACATCAGTACTCCGTTGACTTCATCCAGACTGACAAGATCGGCAGACAGCCCCAAGAGCAAAGCAAGCTTCGGGCCTATCTGGAAATGACCACGCGCCCGCAAGACGTGACTTCAGTTGAGCGCTTCGAAAATCCCCTTGGTATCCGCATTTTGAAATTGGCTGTTCAGGAAAGGCCAACCTCATGACCTCTCGCATTTCTCTTTTTCTTGTAACGATGCTTGTTTCAAACACCGCTCTTGCGCAGACCGCACTTAATCGTGGTCCTCAAACACCAAGCCAGCGCGTTGCACAAGGCCAGCAGGTTGCAGCTCAAAGCGTAACGGCCAGTGTGCCACAGGATGCGCTGAAACAAGCTGCAGCTCAGCGCCGTGGTCAGTTCGGACCGATGAGCCGTACGACCGTTCCATTGGGCCAGATCCAGAAGGCATGGGACAAGGCCGGTAAGGACAGCGGCGTTCATACTCAGGTTGATTGCGGTGCCTGTGTTTACCGCGTGCGCCTTCGTGAGTTCATGCTTTCTGTCATCCAGCTTCCAGAAGACGTGAAGATCAAGAACGCTGATGTTGCCGATGCAAGCTTGTTCGATACGAAGGTGCGCACCGACAACACACTGGTGGTTAAGCCGCTGGCGGCTGGCGTTGATAGCTCCCTGCAGGTCTATGCGGAAGATGGCAGGGTCTACAGCTTCTATCTTCGTGCTGAGACTGTGAATTCAAAACATGTTCCCGATCTCCTCTTCAAGATCGAGGAGCCCCGTGTTGCGCAGTCCTCCTTTATCGAAGTTGCTGCAGGTGGGCCACCAGCACCGCTGATGAACATGCCATATACGCCTAAGTCAGGTGATGCCCAAAAGGTGGCCGGTGACTATGTGAAGAAAGCCAACATCGACCCTTCCAAACTGCGCGGATGGGGAGAGTACAAGCTTTGGGGATCTGACAACTCGCTGAAGCCTGAAATGGTGCTGCGCGATGATCACTTCACCTACATTTTCTACGGCGACAAGTGGAAGGATATTGAACTGCCGACCGCCTATGTGGTGGTTGATGGGATTGATGAGTTGGTCAATACCCGCGTGTCCGGATCAACCTATATCGTTGAAAACACGAGCAAACTGATCACTCTCAAATCTGGTCAGTCCTACATGTGCATCCAGTTCAAGGGTAACTAACATGAGTGTATGTGAGTTATTCCTTGCGGTTGGACTGAGCTTTGGCGGGGCGTGTGAGCCCGAGCCAGTTGTGGCTCGTGGATTGCCGCCAAGTGATGAAGGGGTGTTTGATTACAAACTCCCCCCGCAGCCAAAGCCGGTGACGCCGCCAGCACCACCGCCACCACGTATCATCATGGCTCCTCCAATTGTCGTTGAAAGGGAAGTCAGCAAGGACGCACCGCCCAGAACGATCATCAAAAAAGAATACATCACGGTCGAGAAGATTGTTGAGCCGAAAAAACCGAAAGAGCCCAGCCCGTTTGAGCTGG
>NZ_LMCJ01000056.1:4843-5052 GCF_001623085.1 Pseudovibrio sp. W74 | reverse complement strand
AGGCAGCAAGAGCTGCTCGTTTTGGAACGCAAGGCTACATCAATTCTGAGGGTGTGCTGGCAAATGGCCTTGAGGGCAATGTTCCAGGTCTTGATTCAGGACTGACCCAGAGCGCAGCACTTAGCGTGCCATCTGCAGCTGGAGGTATAGCCGGTTCCCTAAGTGTGCCTGAAGGGATTGATCCGGAAAACAGCACTTACAAAGCGTCT
>NZ_LMCJ01000056.1:3694-4833 GCF_001623085.1 Pseudovibrio sp. W74 | reverse complement strand
ATCTCCACCAGTGCGGTTGATAACAGCCGGATTGTCACTGCCGACCGCTACATCACCGGCATCATGGAAACCGGCATTAACAGCCAGCTAGCTGATGAGGGCACTGTCGTCATTCAGGTGAGCAGGGATGTTTACGGCTATCACGGGGCCAATCTTCTGGTTCCAAAAGGAAGCCGCATGATCTGCCGCTATGAGAGTGCCAAGAAGGTTGGACAGACCCGTATCGGCTTTCAATGTGAGCGTGTTCTCATGGCTGAAAGCCGAGCTGAAATCTATCAGCTCAAAGCCAAGGTTGGCGATGCTCAAGGCTATGGCGGCATGTCCGGCCACGTCGATAATCGCTGGTGGGAGAAGTACGGCACCGCCGTGACCACCGTTGCCATTGGCGCGGGCGTTGAATCAGCCGTCACCATGGCCTCTGCCTATGGTTTGAAAGGCTCCGACACAATCGCTTCCGCCCTGACAGGCATCTCGGAGAACGTTGGCGAGTTGTCGGCAAAGTTTATGGAAGACACGGTCAATTTAAGGCCGGTCATCCGTATTTCCCAAGGCACCAGAGTTCAGATCAGACCTGAATATGACTGGTACTTGGCTCCACCTACCCAATAGTAATGAGGGTTATTTTGATGCGGAATATTTTAAGGCTTAGTTTGGTTGGGACCTTGTTGCTGACAAGTTCAGTAGCAGGCTTCTCCCAAACAGCTTCACCACCGTCTGCCGCAACGCAGGCCGTGCAAGCAGGCAAGCAAGGAACGAGTGCAGCAGAGGCCACCGCTGCACTTCGTGAGAAGCTGTTTGCTGTTGCCGTGAAGCAGACAACACCGATTTTTGAAGGCAAAGCAGTTGAGCTTGCCTTACAGATCAAAAAGGCTCCTCAGTTCACCGCTGGGGTCAACAAAGACGAAGTGTCAGTATCAGGTGTGAGCGCAGAAGGCTTCTCCCAATATGTCATGCATGATGGGAAGAAGATCGGGCAAGCTGTGCTCACACGCCTGACGAAGGGTGAGCGCTTTGTCGAACTTAATGCAGAAAACTTCTCGTCGCAGTTTGATGTTGAAGAGGATGTGATCAATCCGGAAGAAACGCTTGATGTATCGGGCAACGAGGAAGAGCTGATTGCAGCGCTCACAAAGCTTAAC
>NZ_LMCJ01000056.1:0-3684 GCF_001623085.1 Pseudovibrio sp. W74 | reverse complement strand
AATGCAGAAAACTTCTCGTCGCAGTTTGATGTTGAAGAGGATGTGATCAATCCGGAAGAAACACTTGATGTATCGGGCAACGAGGAAGAGCTGATTGCAGCGCTCACAAAGCTTAATATGCAAGAAGAGCCGAAAGAGGACAAAGAAAAGGAAGACAAGGAAGAAGACGAAAAGTACGAAGATGTAGCACGTAACGAGAATGGTGGTTCCGGGTCAAGCTCAGATTCGTCCGGAGGTGGAGACACACCTGGTCAGAGCGGTTATGAGACGCCGGAGCGCAAGGAAGTTGAAGCCGAGGAAGCTCCTGAAGAAGATCCGGAAGAGGTGCGTCTCACCTTTGATGGCTGTTCTCCAGTCATCGACCGAAACCAAGGACAAGTACGTGTTCAGTCCAAGACACAAACCTTGAAAAAGGGTGTTGTGGTTGAAGAAAGTGCATGTTCTGACAGTGGTACAAACTTCACGATCCAAAAGAGCGCTGCAACGTGTGATGACAAGATCGATGTAAATGCTCGCATCGCAAAGCCGCAGTACCTCGAATATTACATCAACAGCAAGCAGGAGCGTATTCAGCTTTCTGACTGTCAGCCTGACCCAGATACAACATTCTCAATTACAGAGGATGATAGCTGCCCAATTGATATCGATTTGGAAGCGGGTATGGCTTACATCGAGACCCAAATGGTCTACACCGATGGCAACAACAACCTGCAGACAGTGCGGACGTGTGAGCGATCAGATTTTTACCAGCCAATCAAGATGGCGCAGGTAACAGATGGATGTAACGTCCGTCATGATTTCGGCAATAAACTTTCAACCGAAATGGCAATGTGGATCTACGAGAAGGATGATCAGTTCTATCAGGCCTCCCCATGTACGGTGACAGAAAACACCTTCCCGCATGAAAAGGTATTTAAGAAGAACGGCGTTGATATTTGTCAGATCATGGTGGATTTGACGGGACGCAGGGCTATTCCTCAGTACCGCACGGAAATTGTTGTAAGTGGTGCTGCGCAATACATCGATCAGTGTACGCCAGATTCAACCGCTTCCATTGAGATCAAGTCCACTACGGAAGGCTGCATCAATCCGGCTGAGTTCAATCACGATATTGCAGCTGGTGTGTCGTATGGCCTGGAGCGATTCTACTATGAGAATCCGAACAGGGTTTATGTCAGTGCGTGTCAGCAAAGCGGAACTGCATACGTACACAACGTTGAAGTTTCTTCCTGGAAGCACGACGACGAGAAAAAAGTGGCCCAGCCTCTTTCTGATGTGTCGATCAATGTGGCCGGTCAGGTCTATCCACTGGCATCAAACATGCTGCTGCCTGGAGCACCTGAAGTTGCTTACACCAAGATGGAAACGGAATCCGAGCAGGTTGCATCAGGGCGCTATTTTGAGGGTTGCTATGCCTTTATCCCGACTAAGCTGACAGATGTTTTTGAGCGTCCGGACAGCACCCGCTTGGAGGTCCCATTGGGGGATGGGGAAGTCTTTGAGGAAGGCTATCAGTGCAAGCCAACCATTGAAGGGTGTATCAGTCCAGCAGACTTTACGCATGATTTCACTGCTGGCGTGTCTACCGGACTGGAGCGTTTTTATTACACCAATCCAGACAGGATCTATGTGGGTAGCTGCCAGAAGAGCGATACGAATTATACGCATATCGCTGAGACATCTTCCTGGAAATATGATGATCCCAAGCGCAAAGCACGGCCACTGTCTGACGTTTCGATCAGAGTTGATGGCTTAAGTTACACCATTGCAACTAAGAAGCTTCTGCCTGGCGCACAATACGTTGCTTACAAGAAGAAGAGTGTTGAAGAAGATGAAGACACCTCAGAGCGTTATTATGACGGATGTAATGCGATGGTTCCTGTCAAGCGTAAACAAGCTTATGAACGGCCAGATGGAAGCAAGCATTATGTGGCTGTCAGCGACGGCACTCCTGTGAATGAAGGTGATCGGTGCACCTATCAGCAGGAGATCGAAGAGCGCTGGGTGAGTGTGTCGTTTACGAGCAACCGTGCAAGTTGGGGCTATTTAGAGGACAAAGATAAGAACAGGGCTTACTCTAACGACGGCCCACATAGAAACGGTCCATACACAGCAACTGGTGCCAAAAGAAGCAATCGTTGCAACACTGCTACATTCACAGCAACCAATCTCTTTAAGACCTATACGCGGGATAAAAAGACTAATCCGGCAGGTGAAGTGTTCTATTCAAAGTGGAAGACGGTTTCACAAAGAAACACGTCTAATACCGTGACCTCAAGAGGGGATGGCGGCGAAGAATGCTGATGAACGTCTAAGTATATGCAAAGGATCTGGCAGGCCGAGGTCATGGATCTGCCAGATCCTCCTTAATTCTTAAAACGCAAGCAACACCAATGGTTTGAAAGTAACTCCCAGAGGCAATCCTCAGGGTGAATGGGTAAGTTATGTCTGATCGACTGATAATGAAGCTTATGGAACCTTTAGCTGAGCTCTACAGCGATCCTAATGTAGTTGAGCTGCGCCAGATGCGGCCTCGAAAAATCATCGTGGAACATCGCAAGTCAGACCTGCAGCAGATAGAGACGCCAAATATCGGCTTCACCGAGATCCGGCGCATGTGTCAGGCGCTTGCCAACTACAACGGCCTGAAGTTTTCCGAAGATACAAATCCAAACCTTTCCGTGTCACTTCCTGAGCGCCATCGTTTTGAGTGCTTGATTGGGCCAAGCACGCAGAACGGCCTTTCCATGGCGGTGCGTTGCAAACATCCCTATGAGGTCAAGTTCGAAGATCTGGGGCTTCGCCAAATGATCATCGACTACATTGGTGAAGCCATGCACAAGCGTTGGAATATTGCGATATCCGGCTCTACCAACACAGGCAAAACAACATTCCTGAACAAACTGCTTGGGCTCTTGCCTGACCAAGAGCGCATTGTGTCGTGCGAAGATACGCCGGAGCTGGAGGTTGAGCGCTTCTGGAATGGATCTGCACTGTTTGCATCGCGTGAGGCTTCACAAGGCGCAGGTCTGAGAACATGGGAGCAGCTCTTCAACCACAAAATGCGTATCTCGCCAGATCGCATCATCTTCTCAGAAATCTCTACCGAAAATGCCTTTCCAGCTTTGAACGCGCTGAACACCGGCGCGAAGGGCTGGATGTGCACCATTCACGCCGACCGCGCTGAAATGGTGGTCGAGCGGTTTCAGAACAACATCGATATGTCCGGCTTGAACCTGACAAAGCCCATCAGCGAGTACTTCGACACGCTGGTAGATGTGATCTTCCATATCACTCGTTTTGACCGCGGTGTGCGTCACGTCACCGATATCTATGAGGTCAAGAACAACCGTTACATCCTCAAAAACGGGAAACTTCAGTGATGCATGTATTCCCACGAGTTGTTGCTCTTGTCTCCATATTTGCCTTCATCGTCGTCACGCTTGCAGGGTGGTATTACACGCTCGCGTTTGATCCCACTGACCCTGAGTGGTGGAAGTGGCTTTATGCCTTTTACATTGAGACCAATGAACTCCCCAATGAGATCCTGATCCCGTTTGGCGGCGGATTTGTCGCCATGATCATCATCATGATTGTCGGCCGCATTCTTATGGAGCGAGCCTCCAGTTCAACAATCTCCGGAGAACATGAATCTGCTTCCCTTCATGGGTCAGCGCGTTTTGC